>JANLYR010000227.1:0-2787 GCA_031365765.1 Hyphomicrobiales bacterium
GTAATCGCGCTGGTAACGGACGTTGACCGAATAGCGTTCGCGCCCTTCGACCGTCGTGGTGACGCCTTCGCCGCCGATTGCCTGCATAATCACCATGTTCGCCTGATCCACTGTCAGGCCGTAGCGGGCGAGTTCTTCGCGTTTGAGATTGAAGTCGAGAAAGTAGCCGCCCGCCGTGCGTTCGGCGAAAACGCTGGTCGTGCCGGGCACATCTTTCAGCGCCATTTCAAGGCTTTGGCCGAGTTCCTGAATCTTGGTCAGGTCGGGGCCGAGCACCTTAATGCCCACCGGCGTGCGCACGCCCGTCGTCAGCATATCTACGCGCGCTTTGATCGGCATCGTCCACGCATTGACTACGCCGGGCAGTTGCAACTTCTCGTTCAGCCCGCCGGGGCTGTAAATCAATTCTTCGGTGCTCTGATGATCCGGCCAGCCCAGCCGCAGCAGCTTTTGCAGCCACTCCGGCGCGCGCTCCGAATACCACCGCTTCACCTTTGGCCATTGAGCCTGCGGCTTGAGCACGACGACGGTTTCCATCATCGAGAAGGGCGCGGGGTCGGTTGCCGTTTCGGCGCGCCCCGCCTTGCCAAAGACGCGCTCAACTTCGGGGAAAGATTTGATGAGCTTGTCCTGTGTTTGCAGGAGCCGCTGCGCTTCGGTGACGGAGATGCCGGGCATCGTCGTCGGCATGTAAAGCAACACGCCTTCATCGAGCGGCGGCATGAACTCCGTGCCGAGCCGCAAGTAAATCGGGATGGTCAGCAGCACAACCAACACCGCGCCAATGACCATGGCGTAACGGAACCGCAGCACGAATTCGACCATCGGTTGATAGAGCCAGTGCAGGAAGCGGCTCAAGGGGTGTTTTTCTTCAGGGTAAATTTTGCCGGTGATGACCTTGTTGGCCAGCCAGCACAACCAGCGCGGACGGAAATCAAACTGCTGCGGACGAATCAGCAGCGTGACAATTGCTGGAACCAGTGTGACCGACAGCACGGCGGCCACGACGATGGCGAAAATGTTCGTGAAGGCGAGCGGCTTGAAGAGTTTCCCTTCCTGCGCTTCAAGCGCAAAGATCGGCGCGAACGCAATGGCGATCACCAGCAGTCCGTAAAAACTTGGCGGGCCAACTTCCTGGGCCGCGCTGATTACTACATCCTTAAAGTCGCCCGGCGAGCCTTGCGCCAGCCACTCTTCCAGTTTCTTGTGCGTCTGCTCGACGATCACGATGGAGGAATCCACCATCGAGCCAATCGCAATCGCAATGCCGCCGAGCGACATGATATTGGCCGTGATGTCCATCCCCAGCATCGGGATAAAAGAGAGGATGACGGCGACGGTGATCGTGACAATCGGGATGGCCGCACTTGTCAGGTGCAAGAGGAAGACGATGATGACAAGACTGACGACGATTAATTCCTCGATCAACGAGTCCGACACCGTGGCAATCGCACCCTCGATCAATGCGCCACGGTCGTAGGTGGTCACGACTTTCACGCCGGGCGGTAGCGTGGGTTCGATTTCGGTTAGTTTTGCCCTCACCCGCTCGATGACTTTCATCGCATTCTCGCCGGAGCGCATGATGACGATCCCGCCGACCGTTTCGCCTTTGCCATCAAGTTCGGCGACGCCGCGCCGCAGATCGGGGCCAAGCGCCACCGTGCCAAGCTGCCGGATCAGAATCGGCGTGCCGCCTTCCATGTTCGTGCCTACAACAATGTTTTCGATGTCCGCGAGCGAGCGAATGTAACCGCGCCCGCGCACCATATATTCGCGCCCGGTGAATTCCACCAGGCGTCCCCCGACATCGTTGTTGCCCGACCTGACCGCCTCGGTCACTTTATCGAGCGGAATTTTGTAGGCTGATAATTTGTTGGGATCGAGATTGATCTGATATTGCCGCACAAAGCCGCCAATTGGCGCGACTTCGGCCACGCCAGGCAGCGATTGCAGTTCGTAGCGCAGCCGCCAGTCCTGCAGCGAACGCAACTCGGCCAGATTGTGCTGGCCAGTTGTGTCAACCAGCGCGTACTCAAACACCCAGCCGACGGCCGTCTCATCTCGCCCCAACTCGACGGTTACGTCTTTGGGCAGCTTCGGCAGGATGTTGTTCAGGTATTCCAGCGTGCGCGACCGCGCCCAGTAAATGTCGGTGCCATCTTCAAAAATGATGTAGACGTAGGAAAAGCCGAAGTCGGAAAAGCCGCGAATGTCTTTGACCTTGGGGACGCCCAGCATGGATGAAATGATCGGGTAGGTCACCTGATCTTCCATAATGTCCGGGCTGCGATCCCACTTGGTGTAGATGATGACTTGCGTGTCCGAAATATCGGGAATGGCGTCGAGCTTGATGTTCCGCATTGACCACAGCCCAGCCAGTGTGGCCATCCCGGTGATGAGCAGGACGATGAAGGTGTTGCGCGCGCAGAATTCGATCAGTTTGTTCATCATCGCTTCATTCCTGCGGCTGCTTCAGTTGATGCTGCGAGTGGTCTTCAGGTTTGGACGGCGGAGGTACTGATGCACCAGGCTGATGCTGTGAATGATCCTCTTGCTTACCCGTTGGGGGATTGGTTGCAGGGGCTTTGTTCTCGCCGCTCTGACCGCCGCCGTGACTCATTCCGGGCATGCTCATGCCGCCCGCCGCCGATTTCAATTTGCTTTCGGAATCCACCAGGAAATTGGCCGAGGTCACGATGCGCTCGCCTGCTTTCAGCCCGCCGAGCACGATGAATTCGCTATCCACTTTCGCGCCCAGTTGCACCTTGCGCGGCTCGAAGTAACCGC
>JANLYR010000234.1:0-23732 GCA_031365765.1 Hyphomicrobiales bacterium
CCGCCGTCAGGAACCATTTGCTCTTGAGATTGCCGCCGTAATGCTTGCGGCCCACTTCGGCGAAGGTTTCGTAGGTGCCCTGAACGATGCCCTGCGTGCCGATATAGATCCACGAACCGGCCGTCATCTGGCCGTACATCATCAGCCCCTTCTTATCGAGTTCGTTGAAATGGTCCCAGGTGCCCCAGTGCGGCACCAGGTTGGAATTGGCGATAAGCACGCGCGGCGCATCCTTGTGGGTGCGGAAGATGCCGACGGGTTTTCCCGATTGCACCAGCAGCGTCTCGTCATCGCCGAGCGAACGCAGGCTGGCGACGATCCGGTCATAGGCCTCCCAGTTGCGCGCGGCGCGGCCGATGCCGCCATAGACAACGAGTTCCTCCGGGCGTTCGGCCACGTCCGGGTCCAGATTATTCATCAGCATACGGAGCGGTGCCTCGGTCAGCCACGACTTGGCGCTGAGCTTTGACCCGGTCGGGGACTTGATGTGTCTCGAATTGTCGCGGCGCGCATCCATCAACGATCACTCCTGTTGCGAAAGCCTGCCTTCGGCGCTGGTCCGGTAGCGGCTGTAGAGCGCGTGGCGGCCCGCCGGATAAAGCAGCAGGGCCACGGTGACCACCCGGCCCCCGCTCCATGAGCGGCGATGCAGGGAGAGGCAGGGTTCGGTATTGTCGATTTCAAGCAGGCGGCGCTGATGCGGATCGGGGGTCACGGCTTCCACCGTGTGTTCCAGTTCATCGACCGGCACCGCGCCGATGAGGTAGCTTGTCGGCGTCGTCGCGGTGAAATCCTGTTCGAGAAAGCGCGGCGCCATCTCAGGGTTGACATAGCGGTCTTCGAGTTGCACCGGCATGCCATTCTCGCAGTGGACGATGCGGATGTGAAACAGCGGGTGGGGCCGCTCCATCTCGAACTGCTCGGTCATCACCAGTCCGGCGGTCACCTCGCGCTGGCTGTCGACGCGGGCCGAGTGGACATGGCCGCGCAATTGGATTTCGTCGGCGATGTTGCGCAGTTCGACCAGGCTTGACCGCGCCGGTGCCGTCTTGACGAAGGTGCCAACGCCGGGAACGCGCGCCAGATAGCCATCGGCGGAAAGTTCGCGCAGGGCCCGGTTGGCGGTCATCCGGCTGATGCGGAAACTTTCGACCAGTTCGTTCTCGGAAGGCACGCGCGCGCCCGGCGCCCATTCGCCGGAGCGGATGTGGCCCAGGATATGGTCCTTCACTTTCGCGTAAAGGGGCTGAACGTCGCTCATCCAAGCGCGCCCCGCACGAGGACGCCGTTGTGGATCACGGCGGCAAGCGGGTTGAACCCCAGCGGATAGGCGAGATCCCCCGGCCGCTCCGCATCCCAGATCGCGAGGTCGGCTTTCATGCCCGGGGCGATGATGCCCCGATCCCTGAGGCCCAGGGCGCGCGCTGCATTGGCGGTTACGCCCAGCAGGGCTTCCTCCGGCGTCAGGCCGAAGAGCACGCAGGCCATGTTCATCACGGTCAGGATCGAATGCACCGGAGAGGAACCGGGATTGAGATCGGTGGCGATGGCAATCGGCACCTTGTGGGCGCGAAGGGCCGCCACCGGCGGTGATTGTTTCTCGCGAAGGTAATAGAAGGCGCCGGGCAGCAATACCGCCACCGTGCCGGAAGCAGCGATGGCGGCGACGCCCTCCTCATCCAGATATTCAATGTGATCGACGGAGAGCGCGCCGTGGCGCGCGGCGAGTTTCGCTCCGCCCAGGTTTGAAAGCTGCTCGGCATGAAGCTTGAGCGGCAGGTTGTGGCGCTTCGCCGCCTCAAACACGCTTTCCGTTTCGGATACGGAAAAGGCGATCTTTTCGCAGAACGCATCGACGGCATCGGCCAGTCCTTCCGCCGCCACCGCCGGAAGCGCCTCATCGCAGACCAGCCTCACATAGGCCGCGTGGTCGTCTCGGTATTCGGGCGGGAAGGTGTGGGCGCCGAGGAAGGTGGTCCTGACGGTCACCGGCCGGGAGCGGCCGACCATTCGCGCCACCCGAAGCATCTTCAGTTCGGTTTCAACGTCCAGACCGTAGCCGGACTTGATCTCGATCGTCGTCACGCCCTCAGCCAACAGTGTATCGACTCGCTTAAGTGTGGAGTCGAGTAGCTGCTTTTCCGTTGAGGCCCGAGTCGATCGTACTGTCGAGGCGATGCCACCGCCCGCCATTGCAATTTCCGCATAGCTCACGCCATTCAGTCGCCGCTCGAATTCGTCCGCCCGGTTTCCGCCATAGACGGCGTGGGTATGACAGTCGATCAGCCCCGGGGTGACCAATCTGCCTCCCATGTCGATGATTTTGTCAGCTTTTGGCGCCGATTTGCGCCGTCCTGCCCACGCAATGCCGCCGCTCTCGAGCAGCAACGCGGCATCCTCGACGAGGCCATAGCCGCCCAACATGGTCGCCAGTTTAAGATTGGTGAGGAGCATCAGATTCCACTTGTATAAGGTTGTCTATACAGTATGCTCAAGGAGATGAAAAGCACCAAATTTCATTTTGCAGACGCCCTCACCGTTAGCGGTTGGGAGAGCGATGTCTGCGTTGAAATCGACCCCTCCGGGATGATCGGGAAGGTCTCTGCCAATTCCAAGGACGGCCAACATATCAAGGGGATAGCTATCCCCGCCATGCCCAATGTCCACTCCCACGCGCACCAGCGGCTGATGGCCGGACTGGCGGAAGTTGCCGGCCCCGGCGCCGACAGCTTCTGGACCTGGCGCGAAGCCATGTACGGGTTCGCGCTGCGCCTCGGCCCACAGGACCTCGAAGCCGTGGCGGCGCAGCTCTATGTCGAAATGCTCAAAGGCGGTTTCTCCGCCGTCGGCGAGTTCCAGTATTTGCATCACCAACCCGATGGAATCGCTTACGAAAATCCGGCAGAACTGTCCCTTCGCTGCATTGCAGCAGCGGAGCAGGCGGGCATCGGCATGACCATGCTACCCTGTCTATACAGCTTCGGAGGGTTGGGTGGACAAGATTCAACTCCGGCGCAGCGGCGCTTTGTGAACACCCCCGACACCTATTTGAAAATCCACGAGATTCTCCGAAAAACGTGCAACACCCCAATGCGCTTTCTGGGCATTTCACCACACAGTCTGCGGGCGGTTACCCTGCCTGTCCTCGAACAAGTGTTGCAGGCCATCGATCCGCTCTCGGTCGTTCATATCCACATCGCCGAGCAGGTCAGGGAAGTCGCCGATTGCGTCGCCTGGAGCGGCCGCCGACCAGTCTCGCACCTACTAGAAAACCTTGATATATCAAACCGTTGGTGTTGCATCCACGCCACCCATATGACCGAAGCCGAGACCGTTGCGCTGGCGGCAACCGGTGCTGTCGCGGGGCTTTGCCCGACGACCGAGGCCAATCTGGGTGACGGCATTTTTCCGGCAACCCGCTTCCTCGAATCCGGTGGTGCCATCGCCATCGGCACCGATAGCCAGATCACCGTTTCCCCCGCCGAAGACCTCCGCATGCTCGAATATTCCCAACGATTGCGCGACCTTACACGCAATGCCCTGGCTGGTGGCCCGGCCCAGTCAACCGGACGCACCGTGTTCGACAAGGCTCTCAGTGGCGGTGCCCAGGCGCTGGGCCAACCCATCGGCGTGATCGCCCAAGGGTACCGGGCCGACATCGCGATACTGGACGACGACCATCCCTCCCTCGTCGGCCGATCGGGAGATAACATCTTGGATTCATGGATTTTTTCCGGAGGGAATGCGTGCGTCAAGGACATGATCGCCGGTGGCCGCCATGTGATCGTTGACCGTCATCATCGCGATGAAGCGGCAATCGCCGCGGCCTTCCGCAAAACCGTAAGGGGGCTCACATGACAATCATCATTGGAGAGGGGCCGCTCAACCTCGACCACATGCGCGCCGCACTCAACGGTCCCGTCAGTGCATCGCTATCGGCTAAGTCACGGGAACTTATAAAGAAAAGTGCCGATACCGTCACCCGTCTGCTCGCCCGGGACGAAGCGATATACGGCGTCAATACCGGCTTCGGCAAGCTTGCCAAAACCCGCATCGCCGATGCCGATCTGTCGCGCCTGCAAATCAACATCGTGCGATCGCATGCCGCAGGTGTGGGCGCCCCCCTTGAGTCTGGCACCGTGCGTTTGATATTGTTGCTTAAGATCAATGCCTTGTCGCAAGGTGCTTCGGGTATTTCGCTGGACGTTGTCGATCTCCTGCTGGCCCTCCTCAATGCCGACATTCTGCCGGTGATCCCGGGCCAGGGTTCGGTCGGTGCCTCGGGCGATCTGGCGCCGCTTGCCCATATGAGCCTCGTACTCATCGGCGAAGGCGAGGCGGTGGTTAAAAATCACCGCGTCTCCGGCGCTAAAGCCCTGCTCTCACTCGGAAAAACCGCCGCCGCGCTCGGTCCGAAAGAGGGCTTGGCCTTGCTCAACGGGACGCAGGTTTCAACTGCCCTGGCGCTCTTCGGGCTCGTCGGCGCGGAACGCAATTTCGTCGCTGCCATCGTCGCCGGTGCAATGTCGGTCGATGCGATCATGGGATCGGATACGCCGTTCGATCCCCGCATCCACGCCTTGCGGCCTCATCCAGGCCAGGTCGCCGTTGCGGGCCACTATCGCCGCCTGCTCAAGGGCAGCGCCATCCGCGCCTCGCATTTGACCGGCGATGACCGCGTTCAGGACCCCTATTCCTTCCGCTGCCAGCCGCAGGTGATGGGGGCCTGCCTCGATCTGCTTCGGAATTGTGCTAACACGTTGATAACAGAGGCCAATGGTGTAACGGACAATCCGCTGGTCTTCGCCGAGGACGGCGCCGTGCTGTCGGGCGGCAACTTCCATGCGGAGCCAGTGGCTTTCGCGGCTGACATTATTGCCATGGCGATTGCCGAAATCGGATCCCTCAGCGAGCGCCGCATTGCCGCTCTCATCGATTCAACCATTTCGCTTCTTCCGCCGTTCCTCATCCGCAATCCCGGCCTCAACTCGGGCTTCATGATCCCGCAATGCACAGCCGCCGCTTTGATGAGCGAAAACAAGCAGATGGCACACCCTGCTTCAATTGACTCCGCGCCTACCTCCGCCAATCAGGAAGATCACGTCTCGATGGCCACACATGGCGCTCGGCGGCTCGGACCGATGAATGCCAATCTGGCGCGGATCGTCGCAATCGAACTCATGGCAGCCGCGGAGGGAATCGATTTCAGACGCCCGCTTCAGTCCTCGGACGAACTGGAGAAGGCCTATGAAATCGTGAGGAAATTATCGGTGAAACGCGATGAGGATCGGGTGTTTGCGGGTGACATTGAAGCTGTAGCGGGAGCGATCGAACGTGGTGCTTTCCGCTATTTTGTTGAGGATACGCTAAGTCATTCCGACAATCGGGTCTGACCCGGCGCTGACAAGCAACGCCGGGCCCGGCTGACTATTCCATCTTGATTTCGGAGAACAGGCCCTGCTTGCAGAAACCCATGAACTCCTCGGAGGTCATGACGCCTTCGTTCGCCGGCTTCACTGAGCTGCTGGAAACCGCTTCGGCAAACTTCGCGGCTTCGTCTCCGCCCACGCTGCCGTCGCCGTTTTTGTCGGCCTTGGTCATCAGCGCAGTGCACTCTTCGGGTGTCATCGTGGTGGCCGCGAATGCAGTCGCGGGAATTGCAGTGATCGCCAGCGCAATTGTCGCAATTTTGAGCAAATTCATTGTGATATCCTTTAAGATCGAGGATTGGCCGCACGCCCCGTAGTGGAACGTCGCGATCCTGGTATGGTTCCAAAATGCCGTGCTAAAACTTATGCTTGCAATCAACCGTCTGATTCTGCGTGTGATTCTTTCAGCACCTGAGCATAAACGTTGATCACCAGTGCTGCCAGCAGGATCAGGCCGCGAATAAGGATCTTGAGAAAACTGTCAATCTGGATGTGATCGAGGCCATTGTTGAGGACGCCTAAAACCAGCAATCCGATTATGGTATTGCCGATGCCACCTCGTCCGCCAAACAGGCTGGTGCCGCCGACCACCACCGCGGCGATGGCGTCCAACAGGAAGGTATCGAATTGATTTTGCTGGGCCGAGCCGAAGTAGGCCACGCCCAACATGCCAGCCAGACCCGAGCATACGGCCGAAATGATCATCACGGAGGCGATAATTGCGCGTACGTTCACGCCGGAATATTCCGCCGCCTCGCGGTTTCCGCCGACCATGTAAACATAGCGCCCAAAACGTGTGTAGGTGAGCACGAAATGGGCAATAGCCAGCAGCAGGACGCATACAATGATGGTCCACCGTATGCCGAATATCGAGGTCGAGCCCAGATAGGTGACAAGATCCGGATAGGAATAGGCAATCTGGCCGCGCACCAGCAGCGCCGACACGCCATTGGCGATCTGCATCATGGCGAGCGTCATGATAAAGGAGGGAATACCGATCCTGGTAACGCCAAATGCAGTGACGAGACCAAAGGCAAAAGCGCTCAACAAAGTCAGCACGATAGCCATGATGCCATTGAGCGGCAGATTGGCGATGTTCACGTAATCGGGCTGCAGCGTGAAATAAGCGACCGTGATCCCGACCGCGTTGGCGATGGCGGCGACCGACAGATCGATTTCGGCTGTTAGAATGACAAAGGTGAGACCGACCGCAATGATGCCGGTGATCGACACCTGGGAGAGAATGTTCACGCCATTTCCGACAGTTAGAAACGACGGGCTGGCAACCGAAAAGAATACGACGAGGGCCAGGAGGGTGAAGACAGGTGCGATGTTGCGCAGCTGATCGGTCAGGAATCGCTTCAATCCACCGCCTCGCTTGACCGTCGCATCAGCCGAACTCATCGTCTCTCCCTCATGCCGCCGCCAGTAGATCGGACTTCTCGATATGGCCAGCTGTGAATTCGCGCGCCGGTGTCCCACGTTTCATCACCGTGATCCGATCCGCAAGGGTCAAGATCGTTTCCGGCTCAGTCGATAGCACCAGAATAGCCACACCCTTGTCGCGCAGCGTCTTGATAATTCGAATCACGTCTTCCTTGGCACCGACGTCCATGCCGCGGGTCGGTTCCGAGAGTATCAAGACTTTTGGCAGGTGAGTCAGCCACTTGGCCAGCGCCACTTTCTGTTGATTGCCACCGGAGAGCGAACCTAACAGGATGTTTGGCCGGGGTGGCTTGATCTGCAGATCCTTGATGTGCGTCTGCGTAATGGATCTCTCGGTGTCGGGCTTCAGCAGAATTCGGTGGATGCGGCCAAGAATGGCGATCGAAACGTTCTTGAACATCGGTTCGGAGCGGAACAGCATCAGCCGCCTGTTCTCCGGCAGATAGGCGATGCCAGCGCGGCGGGCGGCCGAAGTCGAACGCAGCTTTACCGGCTTACCGTCAATCGACACGCTCCCGCTTTGCAGCGGAAGCTTGCCGAAAAGCGCCCGGGCCAGTTCGATCTGTCCGCATCCCATAAAGCCATAGACGCCGGCGATCTCGCCGGCGCGAAGTGAAATCGAGAAATTTGCCATGGACTTGCCGTAGCTGGCATTTGTGACTTCCAGGACCACATGTCGAGCGTCATCGCCCGTGAGCTGGGCATGTTCGCCCATGTGGAGTTCAGCGGAACGCCGGCCGATCATGTGGCCGATTACCGCGTCTTTGGTAAGTTTTGCCGTGTCCTCTGTCACCACCTTGTGGCCATTGCGGAACACGGTGATACGATCCGAGATCGCCATCACGTCGTCGAGGAAATGCGAGATGAAGATGATGCTGCGGCCTTCGGCGCGGAGCCGCCGCAACACGTCGAACAGCAGCGCCACTTCCGGCGGCGACAGTGCCGAAGTCGGCTCATCCAGTATGATCATGCGCGCACCGGAAAACAGCACGCGGGAGAGTTCCACCAACTGCTGCAGCCCGACCGGAAGCGCTCCCATGCGGGTCGATGGATCGATATCGAGTCCCAGACTGGATATGAGCCGCCTGGCCTCGCTGTTCATGCGGCTCCAGTCAACGGTGCCAAAGGCGGTGAGCGGATGCTGACCGAGAAACACGTTCTCCGCGACGCTCAGGTCGGAGATCACCGACAATTCCTGATGCACCATGCCAATTGAATTCTGCAAGGCGTCGCGGGCCGAGCGCAGGCGCACTTCCCTTCCCTCGATCCTCATAACGCCATCGAATTCGTGATGCACGCCAGCGATGATCTTCATCATCGTGGACTTGCCGGCGCCGTTTTCCCCGACAAGGCCGTGAATTTCACCCGCATTGAGAGTGAAATTCACATCGCGCAGCGCCAGCACGCCGCCAAAATGTTTGGAGACACCCTCAAGTTGAAGCAGGGGCGTTACTTCGCCCCTGCTCCCGATTGCTTCGTCCGCCACCACCTTATGACTAGATCAGGAAGTTTTTCTGCAGCCAGAGATGGCCGGGAGCGGTTTCGGCGGTGATCACGGGTCCATCGGCCAGGATGAAGGCCGGGATATCCTTGCCTGTCTTCTCGCCACCCATGACCGCTGCTACTCCGGCTGCGACCGCCCAGCCGTGAATACGGCAAGAAGGATTGCGCACGGTGGCCAGCATGACGCCTTCGAGCACGGCATTCACCGCCGGCGGCATGGCATCGACGCCGCCAATCACGATGCCGGTACGGCCTTTCGCCTTCATGACGTTATGGGCGGCAAGCGCCATGTCGTCATTGTGGAAGAAGGCAGCGGCGATGTTTTCGTTCTGGGTGAGGATCGATTCCCAGATGCGTGCCACCTTGGTGACATCCCAGTCGGCCGGCTCCTCGTTGATCACTTTCACCTTGGGGTAGGCCGCTACGACCTGCTTGAAGCCAGCGGCGCGTCCTTGCGCACCCGAATGGCCCAGCGCGCCTTGAGTCATCACGACATTGCCTTCGCCTTTGATGGCGGCCATGATCTGCGAGGTAACAACCGAACCCATGAAGATATTGTCGGGCGAGATCTGGGTGTGGATGTTGATGGTTCCCGGAGGGGCGATCAGCGTGTCCATGGCGATGACCGGGGTGCCCGACTCGATCATCTTGTTGACCGGATCGACAAGCGTGCCGATGCCGAAGGGCTGGATCGCCACGAAATCCCATTTCTGAGAAGCCATGTTGTCGATCGAAGCGCGCTGCTTCGTCGCCGAAAGTTCACCGTCGAACCAGGTGATCTCGACATTCATCAAGGCTCCCCAGGCTTCCGCCGCCTGTTTGCCCTGCGCGCACCAGGTCGCCTGGAGGCCTGCGTTGGAGAAGGCTGCCTTGAGGGGCTTGTCGGATTTTTTCAATTCCTGCGCCATTGCGGGATCGAAGCCGGCATTGGCCAGAAGCACGGCACCGAGGCCGGTCGCTCCCAGTTTCTTGAAGACGTCACGGCGGGTTGCCGCTTCCTTGATCAATTCTTCTAACATCTGTCGAGTCCTCCCAGGAGGTCCTGTTGTCCATGGAAGCACAGCAAGCGCATGGTCAGGACAATGTTGATTGGTGCAAAACCAAAGCCGTGCCTCGCCGCAATCCTTCCGACAACACAGGGGTTTTGTCCAGCATTATGTCATACAAATAGATTGCTGCGGGGCAGCACGCTTTTCGCATTTGCGAAGAGTTCGAGCACAGAGAAGGCCGTCGAGCCAAACTAGTTGCGGCAAAGATAAGGACTACTCCAGATTGGTGTGACGCGCGCGCATATCCTCCACGCCGATATTCATAACGGTTTTGAGTTTCAGCACCATCACTTCAAACAGGATGAACAGCGCGCCTTCGAACAGGGAACCCATGGGGAGCACTGATTTCGCATTTGCACCCTGGTCGTCCGCCATGGTCTGTGCCGGAATGGTCAGAACAAAGTCGGCCAGCTTACAGGCGCGGCCCTGCGGCTGTGCGGTCAGCACCATGGTGGTTGCGCCGGCTTCCCGGGCGATCTTGAGCAGGGCTTCCGCCGTCGCCAATTGTCCCGGTCCAACTGTCGCGATGAACAGGGTACCGGGGCCCGCGGGAGGCGTCGTGACGTCACCCACTACGGCGACCGGCCGTCCCATATGGAACAGCCGCATGGCCAGCCCCAGCAATTGCAGCCTTTCGCGGCCGCAACCGTAAACGGTGATCGCGCGCGCCGAAGCAATCATCGCCACGGCCTTGTCCACCGCCGCGTCATCGATTTTCTTGAACACGGCGCCCAGCTCTTGAACTGCGCCGGCATAAAGATCGCTCATTGCCTATCTCCCATCAGAGTGATGACCCACGCTGGCGATGCCGCAGCAGCCAGTCCCAAGCACTTCCAACCATAGCCTCAATCGCGGGAAATTCCGGCCGCCAGCCCAGTTCGGTTCTGGCTTTGGTGGCGTCGGCAACCAGGCTGTCCGGATCGCCCGGCCGGCGCATGCCTTGCTTGACCTTGATCTCGCGGCCCGTCACTTTCCGCGCGGTTTCAACGATCCGTGCCACGGAATAACCTTCGCCATTGCCGAGATTGTAGATCGCAGAGGGTTGGCCAGCACCGAGCGACTGTAGCGCCAGCACATGGGCCTGGGCCAAATCGCACACATGCACATAATCGCGCACGCAGGTACCGTCCGGCGTCGCATAATCATCGCCGAAGACAGTAAAATCGGGCCTGAACCCTGCCGCTGCTTCCAAAACCAGCGGCAGCAGATGGGTTTCAGGTTCGTGATCCTCGCCGATGTCGCCATCGGGATCCGCACCTGCGGCGTTGAAATAGCGCAGCGCCACGCTGCGAAGTCCGTAAGCCGCTCCGTAATCCGCGAGCATGCGCTCGACCATCAGCTTGGTCGCCCCATAGGGGTTGATGGGGGACTGCGGCGTTTGCTCGGTGATCGGCAGTTTCGCTGGAATTCCATAAGTGGCACATGAGCTTGAAAACACCATCTGCTCCACATCCTGCGCCCGCATGACATCAAGCAGAACCTGGGAGCCCGCAACATTGTTGCGATAATACTTTGCGGGCTCGGAAATCGACTCGCCCACATAGGCATAGGCCGCGAAGTGGATAACGGCTGCGGGGCGGTAAACCTTCACCACCGACGCCAGCCGGAGCGGATCGCGAATGTCACCTACCTCCAGCGGTCCCCATTGCACCGCCCAACGGTGGCCACTCACCAGATTGTCATAGGTAACCGGCGTAAAACCGGCTTTTGCCAGCGCCTTGCAGGTATGCGAGCCGATATAACCAGCGCCTCCCGTGACAAGAACCGTCTCACCCATGCGCGGCCAATTCCTCAATCTGCAATTCGACAATCTCCGTTGAGCCAGGACCGCGATTTTCCAGAGTGCTTTCGGCGCCTGAAGGGACGAAATGACTGTGGTTCCGGGTCAAAGTTTTAGCCGTGCCCCCACTTTGAACGATTGCCTCGCCCGCGACAACTATCCAATGAATGCAATGACGTCCGCTGTTTTGAACCTTGTGCCGTTCGTAAGGCCCGAGGGTCATGGTCCTGGTTGTGACAGCCGCGTTGCTTCCATCTGTCTCGGCAAAACCGCTTGCCTGCGATAGGGAATGGGACAGCACCTCTGGCCGGGCTTCCGAGATCAGCGCCTTGACCGTGTCGCCAAGCAATCCCAGACAATCCTTGTGAGCCACGAGCAATGCGTCCGGGGTATTGATGACGACAATGTCTTCAAGGCCCAAACCGACCGTCAAGCGGTTAGGACTAAACAGGAAATTCCTTCGGCTGTCGACGAGGCGGATGTCGCCTTTCAGCCGATTGTCATTCGTGTCGGGATCAACGAGGGCCGCTACTTCGGCCCAGTTCCCCAGGTCTCTCCAGCCGGCTTCGAGCGGCACGACACGCACAAACCCGTGGCGTTCGAGCACCGCGTGATCAAAGGCGATCGACGGCGATTGCGCGAACGCTTCATAATCGAGCAAGAGTCCCCCGGGGATCGGCTTGGCATTGACCACCGCCTGCCGGACGGCCGCCGAAACGCGGGGCTCGTGCAGGTTGAGCGCCGCGATAATCGTGTCGGCGCGCGCCACCACCATGCCGGCGTTCCATAATGCACCGGATTCAATCAGCTGCGCGGCCCGTTCGGCGTTGGGTTTTTCGACAAACCGAGCGACTCGCACCGGTGCCAGGCGTTCTGTCGCGTCCGGCATGATGTAACCAAAATCCGGGGATGGCTCCGTCGGACGGACTCCCAAAACGATGATCTGACCAATTGTGGCGGCAGTCAGGGCTGTGGTGGCCGATTCGGCAAATCCATTGTAGTCGTCAATCAGATGATCGGCGGGAAGTACGATCAGAACCGCATCGGGATCCTCGGCCTGCGCAATAAAAGCCGCAGCGGCTATTGCCGGCGCTGTATTGCGGGCCTCGGGTTCAAGCGCCAGCCTGAAAGGAATGCCGGAGCGGACGAGTTCTTCACGGGTTCTCTGCGCCACGTCATTTGCGGCGATGCAAAGGGCTGGTGCCGATGGATTCAGCGTCTTAAGCCGACTCAGCGTGTTGGCGAGCAGACTGGCACCGCCAGTGAGTGCCAGGAACTGTTTTGGCATGGAGCGTCGACTTAAGGGCCAAAGTCTCGTTCCCGAACCCCCGCAGAGAATAACGGGCCAAACATGGGCAAAACTTTTTCGCGCTGCGCCTGGAATTTCCCCGTTAGCCATATTCCGTGTTTTAACAGCGAGGTGCGCCGCTACAACTGACCGGCGATTGCAAGAATTTCCACCACTTCGGGAACGAAGTTGCACATATTATATGATAATGCATATATCCAAACAGAGGGAAAAACCATGGCCGAGCGGTCCTTTACCCGCGAGATCGAAGACCTGAAGCTTGCCGAAGGAGAGGAATTTCGCGGCGAGGGCATTCTGGCGATCACCAAAGCGCTGCTGCAATCGGGTGTAGGTTACGTCGGGGGCTATCAAGGCGCGCCCATTTCACATCTCATGGATGTGTTGGCGGATGCCTCCCCCTATATGAAGGAACTCGGGGTACACTTCGAATCCTCGGCTTCGGAGGCCAGTGCCGCCGCCATGCTGTCGGCTTCGGTCATGTATCCCATCCGGGGCGCAGTCACCTGGAAATCGACGGCCGGAACCAATGTCGCGTCGGATGCTCTTTCGAACCTCGCTTCCACGGGCGTCACGGGTGGCGCCGTCATCATCATCGGCGAGGATTACGGCGAGGGTTCATCGATCATGCAGGAGCGTAGCCACGCCTTCGCCATGAAGTCGCAGATCTGGCTCGCCGATCCACGACCCGATCTGGCCCAGATGGTCGACATCGTCGAGCGCAGTTTCGAACTGTCGGAGGCCTCGAACACGCCGGTGATGGTCGAAGTGCGTATACGCGCCTGCCATATGCATGGCCGGTTCATCGCGAAGGACAATCGCTCACCTCCATTTACCTTAGAAATGGCACGCAACTCACCCCGGCGCGATGTCGAGCGGATCGTGCTGCCACCCGCTTCCTTTCAACATGAACGGGACAAGATCGACAAACGCTGGCCTGCGGCGGTGAAATTCATCCGCGACAACCGGCTGAACGAGAATTTCGGACCCGCGGGCGGGATGATCGGCATCATTGTACAGGGCGGCTTGTTCAACGGGGTCGTCCGCGCGCTGCAGCAACTTGGTCTGGCCGACATCTACGCCACGTCGCGCGTGGCGCTGCATGTGCTCAATTTCACCTATCCCCTCATCGACGACGACATCGTCGAATTCTGCAAGGGCAAGTCGGCGGTACTGATCGTCGAGGAAGGGCAGCCCGAGTTCATCGAGCAGGCGATCAATACGATCCTCCGCCGCAATGGTATTGCTGCCGTGATTGGCGGCAAGGATGTGCTGCCTCACGCCGGGGAATACACTGCCGCCGTTATGCTCGCCGGAATCAACGAATTCATCGCGCGCCATGACCCTCAAATGCTGGGAAATCGCTCGCCGCCGCCGGACGCGAGGGACGTTCTCCTTGATTCGCGCGTCGCGGCTTTGGCAAACACCGTGCCTCAACGCCCCCCCGGTTTCTGTATCGGTTGTCCGGAACGGCCGATCTTCGCTGCAATGAAACTGGTGGAAAAGGAACTGGGGCCACATCACGTCTCGGCCGATATCGGCTGCCATCTTTTTTCGATCCTGCCGCCGTTCAACGTCGGCACGACGACAATGGGATACGGACTGGGGCCGGCATCGGCGTCTGCTCTTAACGGGCCAAGGGGCAAGCGCGCCATTTCGGTGATGGGCGATGGTGGCTTCTGGCACAATGGTCTTGCCAGCTCGATCGGCAACGCGGTTTTCAACAAGCATGACGGCGTGACGCTCATCGTCGATAATTACTATTCTGCCGCAACTGGTGGCCAGGACATCCTTTCGTCACGCGCCGGCAGTGCGACGCGGCAGACCAACACCTCGATTGCGAAAGCGGTTTTGGGTGCGGGAATTTCCTGGCTGCGAGAGACCGGAAATACTTATGACGTGGCCAAGATGCGCGGCATGCTCCGTGAAGCCCTCACCACCAGGGAAAATGGCCCGAAAGTCATCGTGGCTTCGTCCGAATGCATGCTCAACAAGCAGCGGCGAGAGGCCCCTCAGCAGGCATCAGCGATCGACAGGGGAAAGCGCGTGGTCAAGGCCCGTTTCGGCATTGACGAGGATGTCTGTACCGGCGATCAGGCCTGCATCCGGCTGTCCGGTTGCCCTTCACTGTCGGTCAAGGAAAACAGCGATCCGCTGAGGGACGATCCGGTGGCCACGATCGACGAAACCTGCGTTGGTTGCGGCAATTGCGGTGAAGTGGCCGAGGCGGCCGTACTGTGTCCATCCTTTTACCGCGCCGACATCATCCACAACCCCACCCGGCTTGACCGGCTGATGCAGACATTCCGTCAGACCGTCATCGGTTCTCTCCAGAAGCATCGCGAATCCAGATGGATATCTTTCGGATGAGAACGCTGTCCCCGGCCAAGCCCATCAACATTGCGATTGCCGCCATGGGAGGACAGGGCGGCGGCGTGCTGGCCCAATGGATTGTCACACTTGCCGAGATAAACGGCTGGAGGGCGCAATCCACCTCGGTGCCCGGGGTGGCACAGCGCACCGGTGCAACGCTGTACTATATCGAGATGATCGAGGCTCAATCCGCAGCCATTCCCCTGTTTTCGCTGATGCCGGCTCCAGGCGATGTCGACATTGTGCTTGCCGCTGAATTCATGGAGGCGGGGCGCGCAATGCTTCGGGGGCTGGTCACGCCAGAGCGAACCGTGCTTATCGCCTCTACCCATCGGGCTCTTGCGCTGGCGGAAAAGCAGGGCCCAAAACCGCACATCGGATCATCGGCGACGGTGGTGGAGGCTGCTCTGTTCGCCGCAAAAAGGGTGATCGCATTCGATATGGACACGCTGGCAAAACAGTCCGGTAGCGTGATTTCCTCTTGCCTGTTCGGCGCGTTGGCCGGTTCGCAAGTCCTGCCTTTCGGGCGATCTGACTTTGAAGCCGTTATCCGTCAAGGCGGTAAGGGGATCGACGCCAGTCTGCGGGCTTTCTCTGCGGCTTTCACACATGCGGGCGGAACCGTCGGCGCGACATTGCCGCCCACTCGAGGGAAACGGTTTCCGTCAATGCCAATCGACACCGGTTCTAAAACTCTTGAGCTCCTGGCCGCTCGAATTCTCGGCTTCCCGCTGCTTCTTCACCCCATGCTCACCGCCGGGGTCGCGCGGCTTGTCGATTATCAGGATGCGGATTATGCGACGGACTATCTGGATCATGTCGCGCAATTTCTCGCTTTCGATTGTCCGGAGAAGGATTGGGTGCTCACTCTTGCTGCGGCGAAATATGTTGCCGGCGCCATGGCTTATGACGACGTGATCTCGGTCGCTGACCTCAAGACTCGCCGTTCACGCTTCGAGCGTGTTCGCCGCGAAATCGCCGCCGATCCGGGTCAGATCGTGCTGGCAACAGAGTACATGCGACCCCGCGCCGAGGAAGCCATTGGACTTCTCCCCGAAAAAATCGGGCGCTGGATTGAAGCGCGACCCCGCGTGTTTCGCGCAATCGATAAAATCGTCAACCGGGGGCGCCGCGTGCAGACCTTCAAAATTGGAGGGTTCACACTGCTTTATATCGTTTCGTCGTTGCGTGCCGTGAGACGGCGCACGCTGCGCCACGCTCGTGAAAGCCACCATCTGCGCCAATGGCGCGATCTCGCCATACGGCACAGCGGGACGAATTATGATCTCGCGGTTGAAATCCTGAGGTGCCGTCGCTTGGTCAAGGGCTACTCCGATACCCATGCGCGGGGTACCTCGAAATTCGATTGCGCCATGGGCGCTGTGCCTTTGCTGTCGGCGCGGCCTGATGGTGCTTTATGGATGAGGCGCCTTCTTTCCGCAGCGCAGATGGATGAATCCGGACAAGAGCTCGACGGCGCTATCAAGACTCTCCGCCAGCTGCAGCTGTATTCGCCATAATCTTGCGCAGGATTGCCAGAAGAGCCTCATATTCGGCACGATCGAGACCGGCGAAACCTTCGGTAAAACATCGGTACATTATCGGCCAGACCTCGCCGAACCGCGCACGGCCCGTTTCAGTGATTGATATTTCTCGTACCCTTTGATCGTTTTCCCGCCGCGTTCTGAGTGCCAATCCAAGAGCTTCCAGACCATCGAGCGCACGGCTCATCGTCGACTGCCCTGTCACGGTACGCTCGGCCAATTCGTTGATCGACAAACTCTCGCTGATCGACAAAACGGCCAGGATGCGAAGCTGGGGAGTTGTCATGGCTGCGACACCCAGCGCGGAGGTCACGCTATCATTCCATTGCCGTGCGGCCCGATTAAGCAGATAGGGCGCAAAATTTTCAAGGCGGATGTCGCCGAGGGATGGAATGTCAGCGGGATATTCGTCGCCCATGGCGCCTTTTATTACATTAAATTATAGGCTCGCGCAGGTGGTTTCGTATGGTCCCAATGAATATCGGGCGCCGGAAAACACACACCAATCTCGTCGTGTTTGGGTGTATAGTAGGTGCAGACATGAACATTCAGTCACTTCCAGACTCCCGTGAAATCGAGGAAATACTCGGCCTCGACCGGCGAAGCCGCGGGTCAAAACGGTGGAAGCGCGCGATATGGTTTTTTTTGGCCGTTCTGCTTGTCCTTGGCATTGGATGGTATCTTTGGCAACGCGAGACGCAGCCTGCCGCAGTAAGTTATGAAACCAGCCCCGCCACGACTTCGGATTTGATTATCAAGGTCACGGCGACTGGCAAGATCCAGCCCACCACACAGGTGGATGTCTCCAGCGAAATGTCCGGTATCATCCGGCGCGTTGCCGTTGATAGCAACAGCCTGGTCAAGAAGGGCGATGTGCTGGCCGAACTTGATACGGTTCGGGTCGATGCACAGCTGGCGCGGGCCAGCGCCGTGGTCGAATCCGCCAATGCAAAGCTGGCCGATGCACTGGCCACTCTGGACGAACGCAAGCTGGCGTTAGCCAGAGCGGAAACACTGCACCAAAAAGGAGTATCGGCAGCGCAGGACCTCGATACCGCGCGCGCTGCCTACAGCCGGGCGGAGGCCGGTATCTCCGCCGCAAAAGCGGACGCCGCCGTGGCCGAAGCCGACCTTGCTCTCCGTCAGACAGATGTCAACCAGTCGCGGATCCTCTCGCCGGTTGACGGCGTAGTGCTGAAACGGAGCGCCGAACCGGGCCAGACCGTGGCCTCCTCCTTGCAGGCACCCATACTATTCACCATTGCGGAAGATTTGACCCGCATGCAGGTAGAAGCCGATGTCGATGAGGCCGATATCGGCATGGTGAAAACCGCGCAAAAGGCAAGCTTCACCGTCGATGCTTATCCGGGGCGCAGTTTTCCGGCCGAAACCGGCACGATCGAGTTTTCACCGCAGACCACCGACAATGTCGTTACATACAAGTCTGTGCTGATCGTCAACAACGCCGACCTGTCGCTCCGGCCTGGAATGACCGCCACGGCGGAAATAACCGTGCGCGAGATCAAGGAGGCGCTGACGGTGCCCAACGCAGCCCTGCGTTTCACTCCGCCCGAAGTCCGGCAGAGCGAAGGATTCAGCCTCACCCGCCTGTTCATGCCGCGCATGCCGCGTGCCCAACGGGAGCGTAACAATGACACAGCGGACGGTCAGCGAACGGTGTGGACAATGGAGAATGGGACACCTCATGAAGTGCAGATAACCGTTGGGGCCAGCGACGGCGAACGGACACAAATACTCAAAGGCGAGATCGCCCCCGGTGAACCGTTGATCACCGCCATGAAGCAGGCGGCAAAATGAGCAATCTCATACAGCTCGAAAGGGTAAGCCGCATCTACGGAGAGGGTGGCGGGCTGGTCCAAGCGCTAGCCGGCGTAAACCTTTCCATCAAACAAAGTGAATTCGTAGCGGTGATGGGACCATCGGGATCAGGCAAGTCCACGGCAATGAATATCCTTGCATGCCTCGACCGGCCCAGCCACGGCATCTACCGTTTTGGCGGCGTGAATATCACCGGACTGGAGCGTGACGCGAGAGCGCTCCTTAGACGGAATTATCTCGGCTTTGTGTTTCAAGGCTACAACCTCCTTGCCCGCACCACCGCAATTGAGAATGTCGAATTGCCCCTCATCTATCGCGGAACCGCGAAAGGCGAACGACGCGAGCGGGCCGCCGCCGCCCTGCATCAGGTCGGACTTGGCGGCCGCGAGCATCACACCCCGGCCGAGCTTTCCGGTGGCCAGCAGCAACGAGTAGCGATCGCCCGCGCTATCGTCACCGATCCACTTGTGCTGCTCGCCGACGAGCCCACCGGAAATCTCGATACCGCGCGCAGTCACGAAATCATGGAGCTCCTTCTCACGCTGAATAACGATGGCGGCCTTACCGTCATCATGGTCACCCACGAACCGGACATGGCGGCTTACGCAACCCGTATCGTGAGGTTCCTCGACGGCCGGATTGAATCCGACCAACCTCGGCTCGAGGCCGCCTGATGCTGTGGGAAGCCATGAAACTTGCTCTGCAGTCGCTGCGCCGAAACGTGCTGCGCTCCATTCTAACGCTTCTCGGGATTGTGATCGGAGTGGCCGCGCTCATCGCCATGGTAACGATCGGCAACGGCACGACGCAGAAGGTTTCAGAGGACCTCTCCAAACTCGGCAGCAATATGCTGATTGCACGACCTGGCCAAAGCAATTTTGGACCCGGCGGAGGGGGAAGCGACGAGCGGTCGTTCACCGAGCGCGATGTGACCGTCCTGCGCACCGTGCTAACCGACATCCGCGCCCTGGCGCCTGCGTCGGTCAAATCCGTTGCCGTTATTTACGGTTCTTCCAACTTCGACAGTTCAGTGACTGGCACGGACGCCCAATTCTTTGTGGCACAGGATTGGAGTTTTACCGCGGGGCGGCCATTTTCGGAAGGAGAGGTGCGTTCGGGTGCGGCGGTCTGCGTCCTTGGTGCAAGTCTTTCGCGTGAATTGATGGGAGCCGCCGATCCCACCGGAAAGCGAGTCCGGGTCGGCGCGGTATCTTGTGAGGTAGTTGGATTATTGGCCGCCAAGGGGCAATCGGCTTTCGGTACGGATCAGGATAATATCGTGGTTATGCCACTCCGCACTTTCCTGCGGCGCGTTTCTGGCAACAACCGCATCACCACCATCTATATTTCGGTGGCCACGGCAGGAGGCGTCGCAAAAGTGCAAAGCGATACCACGCAGGTTCTGCGTGAACGGCGGCGTGTCGGAGCCGGAAAAGAAGATAATTTTACCGTCCGCGACATGAGCCAGGTTGTAAGCATGTTGACATCCACCACGACATTGATGACCGGCCTCTTGAGCGCGGTCGCGGCAGTCAGTCTTTTGGTGGGCGGTATCGGCATCATGAACATCATGCTGGTTTCGGTGACCGAACGCACGCGCGAGATCGGCATCCGTCTGGCGATCGGGGCGCTTGGACAGCAAGTGCTTTTACAATTCCTCGTCGAGTCAATTGCCTTGGCGTTGTTGGGTGGTGTTATTGGCATAGCACTTGGCCTGGGGCTGGCTGGGGGGGCGGCGTACGGAATGAGTGTACCATTCACCCCGGATCTTCGGGTCATCGCGCTTGCCTTCATAATTTCGGGGGCGATTGGAATAGTCTTTGGCTATTTCCCCGCCAGACGCGCAGCCAGGCTCGATCCTATCGTGGCGCTAAGGCATGAATGAGGATGTCAGTTTGGGGGCATTCCGTATTGAGACGCGGCTTATCCTTGCCGCAGGCGCTCCAGCAGATCGGCATCGGGATAGGAGTCGGCCGGTAAACCAAGCTTTACCTGGACATCCTTGATGGCGGCACGGGTGCCCTTGCCAATCTTGCCGTCGGGCTTGCCGACATCGTAGCCCATTCGGCCCAGAATCTTCTGCAACTCGACAATTTCCTTGTAGCCCAGGTGGACGACTTCTCCGTTGCCGCGGCTCACCTTCCCCGCTCCCGCGATACGCGTGGCCAGATAGGCGGCGGTCGTCGAGTAGACGAGTGACTCATTCCATTTGAGATAGGCAGTCGTAAAATTATCGTAGGCGAGAAAGGCCGGGCCATTCCGCCCCATCGGCAATAGTAGAGAGGCCGGGAAGTTGTCGGCTTTCAACTTTCCGCCGACACCCTTGACGCCCCATTTCGCCCACTGCGAGCGCGGATGCTGTATAGCGATATCGGCCTCCGCCCAAGGCAGGTCGCTGGGAACCGTCACCTCCTGTAGCCAAGGCTGTCCCGGCTGCCAGCCGTGTTTCCGCAGCAAACTGGCGGAGGAACCCATCACATCCGGGATGCTGGCACGGAGATCGCGCCGGCCGTCGCCATCAAAATCCACGGCACTCTCGTCATAATCCAAGGGCAGAAACTGCGTCTGGCCGATCTCGCCGGCCCAGGCGCCCCGCATCTCCGCCTCCGTCAGATCGCCCTTGTTGATGAGATCAAGGGCGGCCATGAGTTGAGGGCGAAATTTTTCGGGGCGCCGGCAGTCCCACGCGAGGGTTGCCAGCGAGGGAATGGTGGGTAGGTCACCGATGTTGGCGCCAAAATCGGTTTCGAGCGCCCAAAAGGCGACAATCACAGGTGCTGGCACGCCGAACTGCTCCTCGACCCGGTCGAATACCCGCTTATGCTTTTTTATCAGGGCAGCGCCCTGCTTGATCCGATAGTCGGACACCATGCGGCCGGAGAATTCGAGGAAGCTCTGAGAAAAGACGTTCTGTGCCCGGTCTTTCTTGATGATGCTGGGTTCGTAACGTACCCCATCCAAGGCTGACAGGGCCTGGTCGTTGATGCCTTTGGCCGAGGCTTCCTGGCGAAAGTCCTTGAGCCAACGGTCGAAACCCTTGGCACTGTTGCCGCATTCGGCGGCGTGCGCCATGCCCACCACCATCATACCGGCAACCAGTCCCCCTGTGACCCGACCTAAAAACATTCCGCAACTCCCGATTCGCCAGCCGTCAGCCAACATCGCTATGGCCGATATCAGCCAATTTCAAGGCTTGCGAAAGCCTATCGACGAGTTGGCGGGTTCTTTCATCGTCCATGCAGGAGCGTCGCGCCGCCAAGACGGCTTCGGATTTCAGGATGACCCCATCGTCGAGGACCTTGAGGTTATTCGCCGCAAGGGTGGTCCCGGTGGTGGTGATATCGGCGATGATTTCGGCAACACCTGTAGCAGGCGCTCCCTCGGTCGCGCCCGGGCTTGCGACGATCCGATAACCGGTCACTCCCTTCGCGGCGAAGAAGCGGCGCGTCAGATTGATGTATTTCGTGGCAACCCGCAGCCTCCGGCCATGGCGTTCATAGAAGCTGGCCGAAATCTCATCGACATCGCCCATGGTGTCGACATCAAGCCAGCATTCGGGAACGGCGACAATGACATCGGCGGCTCCGAAACCGAGTCTCAGCACGATTTCGGCCGAGAGATCAGCAGGTGCCAGTTCCTCGCGCAGCAGGTCCTCGCCGGTGACGCCCAGATCGGCTTTACCGTCCCTGAGGTGGCGCGCAATTTCGGCGGCGGAAAGAAAGGCAATTTCGACGTCAGGTAGTCCGATCAGCGTGCCCCGATAGCCGCGCTCGGCGCCACGGCGCTCAATCCTTAGCCCGGCGTGCTCCAGCAACGCTGCGGCACTCTCCATGAGGCGGCCTTTCGAAGGGATTGCCAGGACGAGAGGCGTCATGACATAACGGCTTTCAGCCTTTCGGTGTGAATGGCGCAGCCGACCGCGGGAATAGACACCGGCGATCCCATGTCGGACAGGAGATCGTCATAGCGTCCGCCGCCGGCGACGGCGACCGGCCCCGCCAGGGTCTCGACCTCGATCTGAAACACGAAGCCGGTATAATATTCGAGGTCGCGCCCGAAGGTGGCGGCGAAGCGGAAGCGCCGGGGATTGAGGCCCAATTCTTCCATTTCAAAAATGCGGCGTGCATACCGGGCGCGAGCCACGGCGTAACGCGCGCCGCCAGCAATTGCCGCCGACATATCCTCGATGCGGGTCGCTTCACCCTCGATTTCGAGGTAGGCATTGAGCGCATCGGCCGCGTCGCGTGCCAAAGGTTTTTCCGCACGGTCGGCGGATTTCTCCGCCAGCCTTGCGGCGATCTCGGTTGTGTCGCGACCGCCCACCAGCGGGATATTCCGCGTAGTGAGGAGTTCCTCCACTCCCGATGCGCTATAGCGCGCCAGATCGACATGCGGCGAGATGCTGCCGCTGCTCTGCGCGCGCTCGCCCGAAAAGCCCTGCAGCAGATTATGAAAGGCGGCGGGGCGCCAGAAATGGTGGCGCAGGCGGCGGCGCCAGCGCTCCGGCATCCGGGTATCTTCAAGGAGCGCTGAGAACAGGCCCAGATCGCCAAGCGTTACGCGGTAACGGGTCAACCCTGCGGCTTCGAGCGCCGAGATGCAGAGTTTGAGAATTCGCGCTTCGGCGGCGACCGGATCGGATGCGGCGAACCATTCGAGCCCGGCCTGGGCGAATTCCCGCGGGCTCAAATGCTCGTCGGGAAAGCGAAAAGCGGGGCCTAGATAGCAGTAGCGCGCTTCTTTTTCGGGATGTTCCGCGTGGCTTAAATGATAGCGGCAGGCGGGCACGGTGAGATCGGGCCTCAGGCACATCTCGGTGCCGGAGGGATCGGTGAACACAAAGGTCCGTGCACGGATATCTTCGCCAGAGCGCTCAAGGAAAATGTCGGCCGGCTGGATGATGTCGGGCGCGATATGGTCGAAGGAGGCGCGCTCGAATACCGCCATGATGGCGGCATTCTGGCGATCCAGTCCGGCGCGTTCGTCCGAGGATTTACCGGGCATCATCATCCCTCGCCCAACGCGGGAGGGATGAAGGGGGTGCAACGCTCATGGCCGCGCGAGTGCCTTGCGTACCGCTTCGACCAAATCCTCCTCCTTCACCGAAAACTGGGCAAGGCGCTGGCTGGCATAGTCTTCGCGCGACGTGATCGCAGTTGCCAGTTCGGCGCCGAGCCGCAAATCCTTGATCTGCACTTCACCTCTGGCCTTTTCGTCGCCGCCTTGGATGATGACGAGAGGAGCCCCGCGCTTGTCGGCATATTTCATCTGCGCCTTGAAGCCGGCGGTTCCGACATAGAGTTCCGCGCGGATATTGGCGGCGCGAAGCTGCTGAACCATGCGCTGGTAATCTCCGTGCCTTTCCTTGTCCATGACGGTGACGACGACGGGCGCGAGTGTCTTCTCTTCCTCCGCCTTGCCGACAAGCTGCAGCGCAGAATAGAGCCTTGACACACCGATGGA
>JANLYR010000259.1:0-8239 GCA_031365765.1 Hyphomicrobiales bacterium
CTTGGCTTCAACCACCGCGCGGTAGCTCATATTGATGAATGTGCTGTGCGACACCCCAAGACGCTTCAGGATGCTTTCGGCGTCCTTTTTCACGCGCGGTTCGATGCGGGCGCGCACCACGCCGGTTTTGGTCATTTGAGAAATCCAGTCACAAGTGGAAAAAATTTTGACGTTACCCCGTATCATCCCCCGCCGCCGCTTCTCCCTCCGGCTTCTTCACCGTGATGCGCAGGCGCTTCACGCGTCTTGGGTCCGACTCCAGGATTTCGAATTCGATGCCGCTGTCGTGGCGGATGATTTCGCCGCGCGCGGGCACGCGGCCCGCCAGTTTGAACACCAGGCCCGCCAGTGTGTCGGCTTCTTCCTCCTCTTCGTCCGACAGGAGATCGGTGGCGAGCAGGGCTTCGAGCCTGGCGATGTCGACTCGGCCGTCGGCGAGGTAGATGTTTTCGCCCGCTTCCTTGATCAGGTTTTCTTCATCCGTGTCATGCTCGTCCGAAATGTCGCCGACGATTTCTTCGACCAGGTCCTCGATCGAGATCAAGCCGTCGGTGCCGCCATATTCGTCGATGACGATGGCGAGATGGATGTGGCTCGCCTGCATCTTGACCAGGAGGTCGGTGGCCGGCATCGAGGGCGGCACGAACAGCACTTCGCGGTCAAGCCCCGACTGGCGCACCGTCACGCCAAGGTCGGCGGCCGAGAGCGACAGGCCGGCCACGGGCTTTCCCGTTTTACCCTTGCGCGTCTTGGCCCCCTTGACCGACATCCAGCGCATGAAATCCTTGACATGGATCATGCCAGTGATGCCGTCGAGCGTGTCGCGATAGACTGGAAGGCGTGAATGATTGGCCTCGGTCAGGCGCGCCAGCAGCTCCGCCATCGTCGCTGAATCCTCGATCGCCACGATATCGACCCGCGGCACCATCACGTCATCGACCCGCATCTCGGCGAATTCGATGACGTTGAGCATCATCGATTTGGCTTCGCTGCCGAAGGTGTCGCCGGGATTTTGCGCATCATGCGTATCGAGCGCTACCCCTAAGCTTTCGCGCAGATCCTTGTCGCGGCCGAGCAGCAGCCTGGCCTTGAGCTTGCGCCAGAAATTGCCGGTGTGTTCCGGGAGTGGTGCCGCGCCTTCGCCGGGGTCAGGGTCGTTCATAGGGATTTTCGATGTCGAGGATTTTCAGATGCGCGATCTCGGCCGCCTCCATGCGCTGCGCCTCGCTGTCATCCCGGTGATCGTGGCCGAGCAGATGCAGCACTCCGTGCACCACGAGGTGGCTGGTATGCGCCAGCAGCGGTTTGCCCTGCGCCTCCGCTTCGCCCGCCACCGTGCCGTAGGCCAGGATGATATCGCCCAGCGGACGGGGCTCGCCGGGCGGGATGACGAGATCGTCCGTGTACGGAAAGGAGAGGACATTGGTCGGGCCGGATTTACCGCGAAAGCGCGCGTTCAGCTCGGCCACGGTGGCATCATCGGTAAATACCAGCGTCACGGCGCGTCTGTCGTCCCGCAGCACTTCGAGGGCTGCCCGCTCAACCATGGCTTCGAGGCCGGGCACGCTGTTCCAGGCGTCGTCTTCGACATCGATGGCAATGGTCATGTCTTGGGCTTTTTAGCCTTGCGGTCATAGGCAGCGACAATGCGCCCGACCAGCGCGTGGCGGACGATGTCGGAATTGGAGAAGGCGATCGTGGCGACGCCTTCCACGCCTTTCAGCGTCTGCACCGCATCCGCCAGGCCCGAGGTGGCGCCGGAAGGCAGATCGACCTGGGTTGGATCGCCGGTCACCACCATGCGGCTCCCTTCGCCCAGGCGGGTGAGGAACATCTTCATCTGCTGCGGCGTGGTGTTCTGCGCCTCGTCAAGGATGACAAAGGCTGAGGCAAGCGTGCGTCCGCGCATGAAGGCAAGCGGTGCGATCTCGATCTGGTTTTCGGCAAGCCCCTTGGCCACGAGGCTGGCGGGCAGCATGTCATAGAGCGCGTCGTAAAGGGGCCGGAGATAGGGATCGACCTTCTCCTTCATGTCGCCGGGAAGAAAGCCCAGCCGCTCACCGGCCTCGACCGCAGGGCGCGACAGGATTATGCGGTCAACCTCGCCGTTCATCAGCGCTTCGGCAGCGCACGCCACCGCCAGATAGGTCTTGCCGGTGCCGGCGGGACCGATGCCGAGGACGAGTTCATTGCGGCGGATGGCTTCCACATAGTTCCGCTGCATCGGCGTGCGCGGCGTCACCTGCTTTCGCCTGGTGCGCACCGTGCCTTCGCCCGGTTGTGCGGTGGTCGCGGCTTCGCGCATGCGGATGGCTCCTTCCACGTCGCCCCGGGCGATGTCGGCGCCGCGCTGGGCGCGGGCATATAGGGCGGTCAAAACGTCGCTGGCGGCGGCGCGGGCAGGTGCCGGTCCCCGGATCGACATGCGGTTGCCGCGCGGCGTGATATCGACGCCGAGTTTCTGCTCGATCAGCGCCAGATGCTCGTCATGGCCGCCACAGATGAGGGAAAACAACCGGTTATCGTCGAACGCGAGAGCGAGGATGTCGTCATTGTCCGCCCTGGCGCTTTTGGCGCTAGCCAGGGGGGCCGCAGTCACAGGCGGATTCAACGGGTCATCGCTCCTTTTTCACTCATGCCGCTTGTCCATAATGGCCCGAAAGGCTGTTCGTTCCAACCCCGGTAATATGCGCGTCCACAATCTCTCCGGCCACAAGATTTTGGGCCTCCAGATGCACCGGCTGCAGATAGGGTGAACGGCCCATCATCTGGCCTTCGCGGCGGCCGGGCTTTTCAATGAGCACGGGCAGCGTGCGCGACACGCAGGCCTGGTTGAACTGCGTCTGCTGGTCGTGCAGGAGGGCCTGGAGTTCATGCAGGCGGGCCAGTTTCACATCTTCCGGCACCTGGCGCGAAAGGTCGGCCGCCGGCGTTCCGGGGCGGGGCGAATATTTGAATGAGTAGCCGCTGGCGAACCCCACCGCGCGCACGAGGTCGAGCGTGGCGCGGAAATCTCTATCGCTCTCGCCGGGAAACCCCACGATGAAATCGCCCGACAGCGCCAGATCGGCCCTGGCGCGCCTTATGCGTTCGACCAGGCGGATATACGCATTGGAATCGTGGCCCCGGTTCATCGCCTTGAGGATCACGTCGCTGCCCGACTGCACGGGGAGATGCAGGAACGGCATGAGCTTCGGGTTCGTGGCATGCGCCTCGATCAGGCCGTCGTCCATGTCGCGCGGGTGGCTGGTCATGTAGCGGAGCCGTTCGATACCCGCGATCCGTGACAGACGTGCGACGAGTTCGCTGAGCGTTGTCCCCTCCCCGTCGCGATAGGCATTGACGTTCTGCCCGAGCAGCGTCAATTCGCGCACGCCCGATTGCGCCAGGCCACGCGCTTCCGTCTCGATCTTCGCTGCGGGACGGGAGAATTCGGCCCCCCGCGTATAGGGCACGACGCAGAAAGTGCAGAACTTGTCGCAGCCTTCCTGCACGGTGAGGAACGCGGTGACGCTTGCCCCGGCGCGGCGGGGCGCGAGTTGATCGAATTTGTCCTCGGATGGAAATTCGGTTTCGATCACGGCGCGGCCGGTCGCGGCGTGCCGCGCCAGAATGTCCGGAAGGCGATGATAGCTCTGCGGCCCGAAAACCAGATCGACCGACGGCGCCCGGCGGAGAATTTCAGCCCCTTCCGCCTGCGCCACGCAGCCCGCTACCGCCACCACCATGCCGGAGCCCGCCTCCTGGCGAAGCCGTTTCATCCGCTTGAGCTTGCCCAGCTCGGAATAAACCTTCTCGGCCGCCTTCTCACGGATGTGGCAGGTGTTGAGGATGACCAGATCGGCGTCCTGCGGTTCGAGCGTTTCGGCATAGCCCAGCGGCGCCAGCACGTCGCGCATGCGGGCGCTGTCATAGACATTCATCTGGCAGCCATAGGTCTTGACGAAAACTTTCTTGGACATGGGGCCGGGCTCTAGCGCATTTCGCGAGTGGGGTGAAGCACGGCCACCAACCCCCGGCGGACCTGCTCCTCGGCGGCGCGGGCCAGTTCCTTGCGGTTGGCCAGCGGCAGGGGCGCGTGGCAGACCACGGTGACCTCGATCGGGCCCGACTTCAGCGCCTCCCACAGATGCGGCGGCAGGTCCATGCCGCCATACCAGGCATAGAGCGGCAGCAGCCTGCCATTCATCGGCAGGTTGCGGTGACCGCGATAGACGACGGAAACCGGCTGCACCGCGACGCCAAGCGCTTCAGCGGCGCCGAAGAACGAACTGCGGAACGGCAGCACGTGGCGGCCGTCGCCCGAGGTGCCCTCCGGAAACAACACGAGAATATCGCCCGCCGCCAGGCGGTCGCGCATTTCATCGCGGGCTTTTCCGGTCGTGTGCCGCCGGTCGCGGTCGACGAAGACGGTGCGTTGCAGGCGCGCGAGCGAGCCGAAAAACGGCCAGCCATGAACCTCGCGCTTGGCCACGAATGAAACGGGAGCGACCGCACTCAGGATGACGATGTCGAGCCAGCCCGCGTGATTGGCGGCGATCAGCGCCGGGCCCTGGGTCAAAGGTGTTCCGAGCACGGTCAACCGGACGCCGATGAGGCGCAGCATGAGGCGGTGATAGTGCATCGGAAAAGCCCTCGCCAGCGACGGCCACCACCACACGAACATCTGCTGCAGCGGCATCAGCGGCAACGTGATGAGGCTGAAAAAGGCAAGGATCAGGATGGGACGGAGGCGGCTCACGGCGTTCCGTCCCGCCGCATGATGACCGCATCCTCGCGTGACTGCGGGCGCCGGTAATAGTTCGGACGGACACCGGCTTCGACGAAACCCAGTTGCCTATAGAGGGCGCGCGCCGGAGCATTGCCCGCCGCCACCTCGATGAACAGCTTCGTGTTCCCCGCAGCCTGGGCGATCAGTGCCTTGGCAATTCCGCCGCGCCGCGCCGCCGGGATGGTGCCGATGGTGATGATTTCGGTTTCGTCCGCCGCCGTCCGCAGCACCACGAATCCCGCCGGCTGCCCCGCCTTCATGGCGAGATACGCCGCCGCGCCCGGCATCGAAAGCAGGCTGGCGAAGGCATCGTCCGTCCACGGATCATCGAAGCATTGCGCGTGGAGCGCTGCGAGCAGCGCCATCTCTCCGGCGTGCGTGGCACGGATGTGCGGGGCGTTCTGCGGCTTAGCATCCGGCTCGCGGAGATAGAGGGGGCCGGGCATGCCGCCAGATCCTTCCATGTCGAGCATGCCGAACTTCGCGGCATCGGGAAGATCGCCGCCGCGTCCGCGTGTGCAATCCTTGGCGCCCGCGATGACGGCATCGGCGGCGGTACCGGTGACCGTCGCGCCGGGCGGAATGACGAGCCGGTCCAGCGCGATCACCGCCGGTGAGTTGAGCATTTTTCCGCCGCGATACAGCCCGGCATAAACTTCATTGCGGCGGGCATCGGCCACGACCAGAAGCGGCGCGCCGGTATTTCCTTCATTCGCCGCGATGGCGCTGAGCGAGTCGATGCCGGTGACGGGGATCGCAAGCGCCAGCCCCAGTCCGCGCGCCATGGCGAGTCCGATACGGACGCCGGTGAAGGTGCCGGGGCCGGTCGTGACGGCGATGCGGCCGAGTGCGGCGAAGGCGAGGCCCGCTTGCGCCATCACGTCCTTCACCATGGGAGCGAACGCTTCCGCCTGGCCCTTGTCCATGGGCGTGTAGTGCGCGGCCAGAACGCTCCGCAGCGCCGTATCATGCACCGCGGCCGAACAGGCGGCCATGCTCGTGTCGATCGCCAGGATCAGCATGGCCGGGTTATGGACCCGGTTTAGACCGGGCGGACTTCACTGACTTCCGGGATGAAGTGGCGGAGCAGGTTTTCGATGCCGTGCTTGAGCGTCGCGGTCGAACTGGGACAGCCGGCGCACGAGCCCTTCATGTTGAGATAGACCACGCCCTCCTTGAAGCCCTTGAAGGTGATGTCGCCGCCATCCTGGGCGACGGCTGGCCTGACCCGCGTATCGAGCAGTTCCTTGATGGTCGCGACAATCTCGCCGTCGCCGGGCTCGAAGAATTCCTCCGACCGCGACAGATCCGGGGCGGCACCCTTGGCCACCATCGGGGCGCCCGACAGATAATGATCCATGATGAGACCGAGGATAGCGGGCTTCAGGTGCTGCCATTCCCCCGCTGTTTTGGAGACGGTGATGAAATCATGCCCGAGGAACACGCCGGAGACGCCTTCGACCGAGAACAGCCGGCTGGCGAGGGCCGATTCCTCCGCCTCCGCGCTGTCCAGGAATTCGCGGGTGGAGCCCGGCAGCACGGGTTTCCCGGGAATGAATTTGAGCGTGGCGGGATTGGGCGTCGCTTCCGTCTGGATGAACATGTCCGATTCCTCTGGTCGGGAATTGATAGACCATTATGTTACGGTTTTAAAGTGCGGAGGGATTGACAGCCGGGGTACAGATCTGTATTAAACCTGTAGGTTATTTAACCAAAAGGTTTATTTAATGCTCGACCCTCTGAGTTCCACTCTGTCGGCCCTGGCCGACCCCACGCGGCGCGCCATTTTGACCAGGCTCGCGCAGGGCGACAGCTCGGTCAAGGACCTGGCGCTGCCCTTCACCATGAGCCTTCCCGCCATTTCCAAGCATCTGAAGGTGCTGGAGCGCGCCCGTCTGATCGAACGCAGCCGGAACGCCCAGTGGCGGCCCTGCCGCCTGGCGCCCGAACCGCTGAAGGAGGTTGCGTCATGGATCGAACCCTACCGGCGGCTGTGGGAAGACCGCCTGGACCGGCTCGAACTTTATCTCAAGGACATCCAGAAGGAGACACCCGATGACAACAGCAGATGACGCCGGCACAGGCCAAACCTTCACCATCAACCGGGTGTTCGAGGCGCCGCGTGCCCTCGTCTTCGCCGCCTTCACCGATCCCGAGCGGATGAAGCACTGGTGGGGCCCCAAGGGCTTTGCCGTCATCAAGTCGGACATGGACCTGCGGCCCGGTGGGATTTACCATTATGGCCTGCGGGCGCCGAATGGCAGCGTCATGTGGGGGCGCTTCGTCTATCGCGAAATCGAGTCACCGGAGCGGATCGTGCTGGTGAACTCGTTCTCGGATGAAACGGGCGGACTGACGCGCCATCCCGGCCACGCGAAATGGCCGCTCGAAATGCTGTCGCAATTCCACTTCGCGGAGGAAGGACAGGGCAGAACCAAATTCACCGTCACCTGGAGTCCGCTCAATGCCAATGCCGAGGAGCGCGCCACCTTCGCCGCGGGCCACGCCAGCATGAACCAGGGCTGGAGCGGAACCTTCGAACAGCTCACCGCCTATCTGGCGGCGGCCAAAAAGGAGAAGTGATCAGTCAACGGAGGAAATTGTCTTTTAACTTCCATCATGCGCGCGCTTGTCGCGGGCATCCTTGTTATCGTAAAAGATAACCGGGTCGAGCCCGGTTATGATGAGAAGGGGAGAGAAGGGAAGGCGGAGGCGAAGGCTGAACCACTACGACACCACGAAGCCGGCGATCTTCCGCGTTTCGCGCACGATGGGGGCGGCGATGGCGCGGGCCCGTTCGGCGCCGTCCTTGAGGACGCGCTCCACATAATCGGGGTCGGCCTGCAGCCGTTTCGTCTCGTCGCCGATGGGGCCCAGCCGTGCCACCGCGAGATCGGCCAGCGCGGTCTTGAAGGCTGAGAACGGGCCGCCGCCATATTGCGCCAGCACCTTGTCGGTGGTTACGCCAGCAAGCGCCGCATAGATGCCGGTGAGGTTCTCGGCCTCGGGCCGGCCTTTCAAACCGGGCGCCTCCGACGGCAGCGGTTCGGCGTCGGTCTTGGCCTTGCGGATCTTCCTTGCGATCGTATCGGCGTCGTCGGTGAGGTTGAGGCGCGACAAATCCGAGGGGTCCGACTTCGACATCTTCTTTGTTCCGTCGCGCAGACTCATCACGCGCGTCGCGGGGCCGGTGATGAAAGGCTCGGGCGGCGGAAAGAAGATGCCCTCATGGCCCGCATCACGGATCGCTTCGGCGAAGTCGGTGTTGAACTTGTTGGCGATGTCGCGGGCAAGCTCCAGATGCTGCTTCTGGTCCTCGCCCACCGGCACATGCGTCGCGTGATAGGCCAGAATGTCGGCGGCCATCAGGTTGGGATAGGCGTAGAGGCCGACCGAGGCCCGCTCCTTGTCCTTGCCCGCTTTCTCCTTGAACTGCGTCATGCGGTCGAGCCAGCCGAGCCGGGCGAC
>JANLYR010000282.1:0-3989 GCA_031365765.1 Hyphomicrobiales bacterium
CCGGTGTTGCGGATGTTGTTTCTGCGGCCATCGGTCCATACCGCGTAAACGGCGCGATCGTTGGCGGCGAGCCCGCTGTAGTCGCCGATAAACCCGCCCGACCGGAAGAACCCGATATCGGGATTCCAGGTGCGGGTGCTGATCGCGCGGTTGATCCAGGACACGCCGTCGTCGCCCGAGGTTGCCTCGAATGTGCCGATGTCGTGGTTGCCGGCATCCTGCCTCCGGTCCAGCCAGATCGCCACGAACCGTCCGCTTGGCGTTGCGGCGATCCACGGGAAGAACTGGTTGTTGCGGGCGGGCGCATCGCCCGACAGGCTGATGGTTTTCGCGTTGGACCAGGTCAGCCCGCCATTGTGCGAAAGGCTGACGTCGATATTGCCGTTGCCGCGGCCTGCGATGTAATTGGCATAGACGAATGCCAGCGTGCCGGTCTTCGGGCTATAGGCCAGCGACACCGTGTTGGGGGCGCGGAAATTGGTGTTCGGCAGCAGATCGTCGGTGTCGGGATTGTCGCGCCACTGGCCAGGCTTGTTGACGTTGACCGGCTTGGCCAGGAAGGTGTTGCCACCGTCCGCCGATTTCTGGAAACGCAGGCCGCGATCGGTGCTCGAATTGCAGTCTTCCAGTGAATAGGCGATGTCGAGCGTGCCGTCCTTTTCCAGGACGGGCACGGAAAACTGATTGGCCGCCGGACCGATGCCGTCGTCGCCGAAATCATCCGCCACGACGGAGCGATGGGTCCATATCGTTTTCTGCGGATTATAGGAGGGGACGTTGTCGGTGTAGGAAAGCTTGATCGGGCAACTGTCGCTCGCGCCGTCGGCCCTGATGTGGAAGCGGGTGTAGGTTACATACAGGCGGCCGTAATACCGGCTGGTCGGGGTGTTATCGACGGCGATATATTCCTTGTCGTTGAAGAAGGCGTCGTTGACGGTATCGGTTTTGGCGTTGTAGTTCGACGCGGCCACGGCGGCGAGGCGGCCGGGGGTCCAAGTCCGGCCATTGTCCAGCGACTTGTAGATGTGAATTTCAGAGGGCGCGGCCGAGCGGAAAAAACAGAGCTGGCTCAGATAGAAGGCGTGATCGCGGGCGCTATAGGCGATGGCTGGATCGCCGCCGTTGCAGAAATCGCCGTATGGCGCGAATTCGGGAACAATCCGAGTGCTGCGCCAGTGCTGGCCACCGTCGCTGGTGCGCATGACGACGGTTCCGCCGCTGACGTAATCGTTGGCGCCGGCCACCGCGACCATCGGATCATCGGTGCTGTAGGCGACGGATTCCTCGTTCTGGGGCAATTCCGGGAAACTGTCGTCGTTCATCTGGACATTGCCGGTGACCGGGGCGGATGACCCATCGGCTTTCACCGCGTAACGCGCTCTCGCGGCCATCACGCCGGGATCAATGGAGAAACGCACGCCATTCGATATGCCGCCGGAATACCGCTCGACATGCTGCACCCACAGCGGCTTTGCGCCGGCTGCCAGGGCCAACGGCGCAACGAGTCCAACGGTGAAAGTGAAAACAGCGCCGGTGAGCAGCAATCGGAATTTTGTCATCAAACACCTCCACTTGCCCCTTGCGGGATGCATCATAGCCGCCCCCGTGAGAGGCTACGCGTGGTCGCGCGCCGCCGTCAAGCCGACGCGGCCGGAGGTAGTGGGGTGTCAGGTTATGCAGTGTAGCGCGGGGATCGGTGATCCAAACGGTCAGGCGCTTTCGCGTAAATCCACGTCGCCGTGCATGGGGGGTGCTCCTTCGCGGAGCACGTAGCCCCGGCCCCAGACGGTTTCGATGAAGTTCTTGCCGCCCGCGGCGCTGGCGAGTTTTTTGCGCAGCTTGCAGATGAAGACGTCGATGATCTTGAGCTCGGGCTCGTCCATGCCGCCATAGAGGTGGTTCAGGAACATTTCCTTGGTGAGCGTCGTGCCCTTGCGGAGCGAGAGGAGCTCCAGCATCTGGTATTCCTTGCCGGTCAAATGAACACGGGCGCCGCCCACTTCGACGGTTTTGGTATCGAGATTGACCAGGAGTTCGCCGGTGAGGATGACCGACTGGGCGTGGCCCTTGGAGCGGCGCACCACGGCATGGATGCGGGCGACCAGCTCGTCCTTGTGGAAGGGCTTCGTCATATAATCGTCGGCGCCGAACCCCAAGCCCCTGACCTTGTCCTCGATGCCGGCGAGGCCGGAGAGAATGAGGATGGGCGTGTTGACCTTGGAAACGCGCAGCGTTTTCAGAACCTCGTAGCCCGACATGTCGGGGAGGTTCAGATCGAGGAGGATGATGTCGTAGTCGTAGAGCTTGCCGAGATCGACGCCCTCTTCGCCCAAATCGGTGGTGTAAACGTTGAAGCCTTCGGATTTGAGCATCAGTTCGATGCTCTGCGCCGTGGCGGTATCGTCCTCGATCAGCAGTACCCTCATTAGGCGAATCCCCTCTGGTCCAGACCGGTGGCCGGCTACGAACCGTTAACGCTCGTTATTAAGATAAGCCGGTAAAGGTTAACAAAACCTAATACGCCATGACCAATGCTTCCGGGCCGCAATCGCCAGCCGATGGGTTCCAAATTTACCCGCCCTTAAGCTTACCCGTTCATCCTGCTTGCCTGGCAACGGACTGAATCTTCTGGTTAGGCGATTCGCGGACCGTTGCAAAGGGCGCCCTCAAGGGTGTTCAGGTGAGTAGAGTGAAAGAGGCCTTCCCATGCGTTCACGCGACACGCTGCTCCGCCTGCACCGGTTCCGCACCGCCGACAAGCGACGGCAGGTGGCCGACATCGAAGGCATGATCCAAGATTTCGTCAGGAAGTATGACGACCTCGACTCGCAGGTGAAATTCGAAGAAAGCCGGAACGGGGTGTCCGACCCCAGCCACTTCAACTATTCGATGGCGGCAAAAGCGGCGCGCTCGCGGCGCGACAATGTGATGAAATCGATCGGCGAACTGAAAGACCAATTGGCCGATGCGCAAACGGCGCTGGCCGAGGTAGAAACCGAACTGCGCCGCGCCGAGATGCTGGCCGAGAAGGAAAGCCCGGGATCGGCCGCCCTGCCAGGCGATGCCAGGGCGGCGACCAGCCTCCACGCGCGCTAAGCTCCAGGAATCAGTCGATGACGGCGGAGCGCCTCGTAGTGGGGTCGCGCTGCATCGGCGATTTTCGCAAGATGCGGGGGGAGGGTTTCGGCCTTCTTTTCCCGGGGAAGCGAAAACCCGGTCGATTCCCAGGCGGCATTGTACCAGTGGGGTGCCCAGTTGCCGTCGAAGGATTTTGGCCCCTTGGGCCATGACAGCATCGCCTCGTTGAAGGCAATGGCCGACGCGGCGCACAGCGCGCCCAGGATGGCGCGCGGATTGGCCAGCACATCCTCGGCATCGATCACCGGCGGTGCGGTTCCCTTTTTCTGCGCCACCTGATCGAATATCTCCGCCTGCTCGACGAAGCCGATGTCGCGGAGCGCCACGTCACTCCATTTCTTCGTGTAGCTCGCAAGCACGCGCTCCGGGGCGCGGATGAGGAAGGCGTTGGTGAGGGTGTTGATCCAGCTCCGGTCAAAGCCCGGCAGCATGTGATGGGTCATATGCTTCTGGTAGAACAGCGGTTTGGCGGCGGGCGCCTGGCAGCGGGCGACGAGTGAGTCCCAATCCGAATCGTTGGCGGCGATGATTTCGGCCCGCATCGGATGGTCGTTGCCGTGATGCAGCAGCGAGAAGCCGTAGAAGGGCTCGTCCCAGGCCAGGCAATCGGGCCGGTTGCCGAAGGCATACATCATGGCCGTCGAGATGTTGCGGGGGCCGGACCACATTGCGAGCGTTGTCATGCGGGTGCCCGTGTCGAATACAAAAACCACACGGCAGTGGCGGCAATGGCGATGGCGAGCAGGCGACGTACCGTCGTGGCGGCGGGCGAGGCTTGCAGCCAGGGGGCGAGCGTGCCCGAGAGCAGAGCGATCGCGCCGTGAATGATGGTGGCGACAGCGACGTAGACC
>JANLYR010000283.1:0-6685 GCA_031365765.1 Hyphomicrobiales bacterium
CCGTTTCGGTTTATAGCACACAGACCGTGGTTCTCGGCGGTCTCATCAGCGGCCAGGAAACCAGGGACAAGGACAGCGTGCCCGGGATCAACAAAATTCCGGTGATCGGCGACCTCATCGGCCGCACCGACAACAAGGCGCGGCGCAACGAGCTCATCGTGTTCATCACGCCGCAGATCATCCAAAGCGGCAAGGATGCATCAACGGTATCGGAGGAACTTCGCGCCAAGATGAAACTGTTGGAGTGGAAGTGACCACCGCCACCCGTACTTCCACGACCGACACTTCCAAACACCCGGTAGATACTTATTCTCTGCACGGCCGGGCTTGACCCGGCCGCCCAGGCTGGGTCACCGGCTCAAGGCCGGTGATGGAGAGAATTTGGAGTGTCTGTGAAGAGGAGAATTTGGAGTGCCATTGAGGCGGACTTTACTGCGGCTGCGGTTGCGCTTCGATTTCTTCCGGGGGCACATCGGCCTGGGTTTCCATGCCCGGCGCTGGCTGGCGCGCCGCGTCAAACAACCGGATGGTCAGTTCCGCATCGTTGCGGGCAATGACGATTTCCTTCGACTCGACAGAGCGCAGTTCCCAATCCGACAGATATTGCCCCGATTTGAGGCGGAAGATTTCGTTGGTCTTGTTGTAGCGCACCAGCGCGAAACGCTCGCCACCCTTGATCGAAACGCCGAGCAGCGTGAAATCCTGGGGACCGGTTGTATCTTCGGCGACCGGCGTTTCCACTTCCGCCACGGGTTCCGGCGGCGGCTGCTCCACCACGGGCGGCGGCGGTGCGCGTGTCGGGTTGAACAAGGGACGCTCGACCATGGCGCTCATCGATTCAACGGTGATCGCGGCAAGCGGATTGACGGGAGGCAAATCGCCTGCGACCACTGTGGCTTCCACCGCTATCGGCTGTACCCTGGCCTTGAGTGGGCGGGGCGTGGCATCCGCTTTGGCGAAGTATCCGGTCAGAAATTCCGGTGGTGCGATCCACACCGAGGACGCCACCGCCACGGTACCCAGAGCGGCCAGGAGGACGGCGCGGTTCAATTGTTCCTCCAGGCCACGGCTTCCAGCTGCAGGCTGACTGTCAGGCGTTCCGAGGGAAGCACGGTGGTGCTTTCGTTATCCTGGCCATCGACGCCGATATGGGCCTCGCGGACGAAAATCAGGGGGGCGCCCGTTTCGATTGCATGCAGATAGCTGCGAAGTGCCATGATGGGTCCAACGGTATCGACATCGAGGCGCAGAACGGTGGCGCCGTCGCGCTCTTCGGCTGGCAGCACTTCCATTTTTTCAAGTTTCATTCCGCTGGTCTGCGCCAGCTCTGCCACCACCCGCTGCAATTCCGCGCCCGCCAGACCGGGGGTCGTGCCCTTTACATAAACCGCATCCGCATCGATCGGCAGCGGCCTTAGGCCTTTTCCGCTGCCGCTCACCTTGCGTTCAAGGAGAGCCAGCATGTCGCCCTGCTCGGCGATCGAGGGCGCCAGCGAAGCCGTCCAGGCAAATGGTGCGGCGGCCACCACAACCATCGCGGCGACCGAGAGCACCAGTACGCCCAATCCCGTGATGCCTCTGCGGGTCATTGCACGGCCTCGTCTTTTTTCTCGATCGAGGCGGAAATCGAGAACATGTCGGCGTCGGAATCGGGGTCGCGCTGGGTCGGCGCGGCGAAATTGACATCCTTGAACATGTCCGAGCTTTCGAGGCTCTGGATGATGGCGGGAATGGAAAGCCCGCGTCCCGCCATGGTCAGCTTGCCGTCGGCATAATCCAGCGTATTGAGCCAGGCGTTGTCGGGCACCCCGGCGGTGAGACCGTTCAACACCACCAGCACGGGCGGCTCGGTGCGCTTGCGCTCCACCGCCTTGCCGGCCTCCAACGCCTTGCCACTACCCCCGTCAGCTGCGGGCTGAGCCCTCAGGGCCGACGTGAGTTCGGCGGTTCGGCTTTCGATGGCGTTAAGTCGCGACTGGGCCTGGATCGCCAGCCAGGAGCCATAGGCGGCTATGGCGAGAGCGAAGCAGGCGGCAACCGCCATGACCGACCACACGGCGGCGCTGGCCTTGCGGCGCCGGACATCGCTGCGGAAATCGACCGCAATGGGATTTTCGTCGTCTGCGGTGAGCGCGATTTCAAGCCGGGCGACCCGCAGGCCGGAAGCCTGCAAAGCCACCAGAAGGCCATCCAGGGCCTTGCGTCCGCTGATCCCCACCTCGAGCGTAAACTGCCCGTTCTCCGGTTCGCCGGCCACCCGATAGCCCCATACCGCGTCATCGACGGGCCACGGGGCCAGGCTTTCGATCTTGTTGCGGACAATGGCGTTGGCGACATTCAGGGCGCCCGCCGGAAGCTTCAATGGTTTTACAATGGCGCGGCGGCCGCACAACCGCACAACCAGGCCCTGGCGCTCCGCCTTGTTCAATTTCTTGCGGGCAAAGGCCGCGGTTTTTGCTGCATCGTTGGGAAATGTCGCCAGATGAACCAGGTTGCCCTTGCGCTTGGCGAACAGGTCGATCCGGTCGGTATCGGCGGCGAGCAATGCCCGCCAGCGGCCGGCATCGGTGCCTGCCTCGGCCAATTCATCGATGAAGGTGCCGACGCTGTCGCGCGCCCATCCGGCATAGCGCGATCCCAGGTTCAGAACCTGGCGCGTCGCCGAATTGCTGTACTGCTCCATCGAAACCGAACCCTTCAACGCGCCGGCATTCTACCATGACCACGCCAGCACCCGAAACGGGGCACCGCCGGTGCTATCGAGCATGATTGTGGCCTTGACGCGGCTGCCAACGATGACGCCCGCGCCGGCTTCGATGCGGACCGTCACCTGAAACACCGGACTTTCCGCCGATGAAATGAATTTTTCGTAACGGGCGAAGATCGCCTGAACTTGGGGGCTGGTTGAATCCTTGCGGCGCCTGGCGGATTGCAGCTCGCCCAGATCGGCCGGGTTGATGTCGGGAATGGCAGCCAGCACCCCTTCTGCGGCACTCATCGGGTTGATGCGGCCGCCGCGGCTGTAGAGGCCAGCCTCGGCGACAATCTGGGGCATCACGCCCCGGTCCGGAAGCTCGAAGCCGTAAAGCTCCGAAACGGAGGTAAAAACCGTGGGAAGCGGCTTCTCCTCCTGGCCCTCTTGCGCTGGCTCGGGCGTCTTTTTTTCATCGCCTTCCACCAGTTTCCGCCGTTCGAGAATGGCAGCGGTCATTTCGGCCGCCGCCTGCGGAGAATCCGAAACCCGAGTCAGCGCCGCTTCGAGAAATTTGCCGTCCATGCGGTTGATGTCGATCAATCCCGTGGCGTCCCGAAGCCCGATCTCGGCAATCCGTCCCTCCCCCAGGTCGATCGCGGTTGTGGCCCCGTCGAGAAAAACCCGGTCGCGGGCCTGCGTTCCCAGCAAGAGCCCGGCACCTACCTCAACACCCGATCGCAGCATCATTTCAGACCGCAGCCGGTCCATCTCGACTCCCGCCGAAACCAGGTTGCGCTGCGCGTAGGCACTGAGCGCCACGACAATCACCGCCATCATCGAGACGCTCCACAATACGATGAGGAGGATCATGCCGCGCTCGCGGTGATCTGTGCGGGTCATTGCGTGCTTTTCTCCGCCACGAGTTCACCGCCATTGGAAATGGTGCAGCCCGCCGCAGCCGGTTCGAAACAGGCGACTTCGGCGCCGATATTTAGCGCAAGCACCATCTCGGGCACGGCGGGCTTGCCATCCGATCCCGTGATAACGAAGCGGATTTGCTGCGGCAGGCGCGCCTGGCCCTCCCAATAGCGGCTCCAGTCCGCCGCCAAGCGGGGCGCGCGGTATGACATTTCAATCGCATAGCGGCCGCGCAGCAGCACCACTTCGTCGCGCCAGGCGATGGCGCTGATATCGTCCTGCCCGAAAATGCGCGGGCTGCGCATGCGGACAAGTTCGGTGATGCCCTTTTCCGAACGGACCAGAATACGCACCCAGTATAGCCCCGCCTCATTATGGGCATCGCGTTCGGCCAGGATGAACACTGCTTCCGCCGGACTGCCTCCAAACACAAAGGTCTTGCCGTCCTTCGAGACAACGCGCTCGATCCGCGCGATGTCGCCTGCGAGAATGTCGAGGCCCGCGGTCATCGCACTCTGCTTTTCGATGGAAGCCGTGGCCCTGCCCCAGCCGGCATTGACAACCTGCATGACCGACGTCAGCCCCACCATGATCAGCGACGAAATGACCAGCCCCACCAGAATTTCAAGAAGGGTGAAGCCCGCCTCGCGCTGTTTCGCCATGCCGGTCACTTCCCCAGCCTGACAGTATCGAGTTCCAGGCGGCCGCGCGGTCCCCAGTTCACCTCCGCCGAGATGCGGTAAAATTTCCAACCGCGCGGCGCATGGGACTGGGTGGCGCCATCGGTCGAAACGTCAAGTCGCCAGCGATAGGGTCCGCTTTCGCCCTCGCGCGTGCCGGGCTCGGGACTGTCACCGGCGCGCTCGATATCGAGGAGCGAGCGCGCCAGGATGCGGGCGCCGAGATGCTGCTCCATGGTGACGGCGGCAGTGCCACTCGTGCTGACGCCGCGCAGCAGGAACACCAGCGCCATTGCGGCGATGGCGATGGCGCACATCACCTCGACGAGCGTGAAACCGTGCTGGTGGCGCTCAGAGGCCATCGAGCGCGACATTTCCCGTGAGCCAGTTCACGTTTATCGCATATTTCCGGGCATTCCACGCAATATCGAGGGTTCCGCCGCTCGATGAACCGTCGGCATAAAATTTTATGCCGGTGGCACCGTCGGCCATGGTCAGGGATTTGGCGGCGGTGACGGTCACATCGACATCGGGTGGAATTTTCAGAACGGTGTTCATCGCGGGGCTGGACATGCGCCGCTGCTTTGCGTTGATGACGAAGACCTGTTCATGGTGATTGCGGATGGCGTCCGAGCGAGCCGCGCGCATTCCGGATGCGGCATTGACCAGGAGCGCGCGGAAGTCCGCGGTGTCGAAGGAATTCACCGTGCGAAAGGCAAAGGCGGCGACGGCGAAAGACAGGAGCGTGAGGACCGCGAGAAGCTCTACGAGCGTAAAACCCGCTTCTTCGTCAGCGCGATCAACTGGAGACGTCGGCATCCTCATCGGTCCCGCCTTCCTTCCCGTCGCGGCCCAGGGTCGAGATTTCGAAGGGGCCCTTCTTTCCGGGCGCCTGGTATTTGTAGGGTTGTCCCCAGGGGTCGTGTGGAATGCTGCCTTTGGTGACATAGGGACCGTTCCAGCCGGCGGCCTTGGAGGGCGCCTTGACCAGGGAGTCCAGCCCCTCCGAGGTGGTCGGATAGCGGCCCACGTCGATGTGATAAAGTTCCAGCGATGTGACCAGGCTTTCGATCTGGATCTGTGCCGTCTTGCTGCGCGAGGAGCCCAGATAGCCGATGACCCGGGGGCCGATGATCGAGGCCAGCAGCACCAGAATGACCAGCACGACGAGGAGTTCGACAAGGGTGAACCCGGCTTCAGCCGCGGGGATGCGCGGTTGACGGATTATACGAAAAAAGCGGTTCAAGGTCATAAAGCCAAATCGTTGATGCTGAGGATCGCTCCCATCAGTGACACAATAATAAAGGCCACGACAGCGCTGAGTGCCAAAATAATTGCAGGTTCCAAGAGTGTCAAGGTTCGGTCGACCGACCGGTCAAGCTCTTCTTCCAGAATTGTGGTGACTTGAAGGACGCTGGGCGTCAGGTTTCCGGTTTCGTTGCCGACATGCAGCATGCGCGCCAGTAGCTTGGGGAAAAACCGCGACGCCGAGAGCGGCGCCAGAAAATCCTCACCTTGCCGGAGCGCCTGTTCCATGCGTGAAACAACCTCCTCCATCTCGCGGTTATCGAGCGAGGGGCGCATCAGCTTGAGACTGTCGGGGAGGCTGACACCGGCCGCCAGAAGCGTTCCGAATACCCGGCAGAACTGCACCACGGCGCCTTTTTTCATCAGCCCACCGATGAAGGGCAGATAGTGCGAGAGCCGCTTGAGGCCGCGCTGCAATCCGCCCGTTCCGAACAGGAGGACCACGGCCAAAGCCGCGACGGGGATTGCCAGGAGAAGTGTCATGCCGTTGGCGATCAGCCAGTCGGACATGCCGATCACGAATTTTGCCGTTTCGGGGATGGGCGCACCGGCACCGGTGATCATGTCCTTGATGCTGGGCACCACGGAAACCATGATAAAGGTGATGGCGCCTAATGCCAGCACCACGAGCAGCGAGGGATAGGCCAGCGCCGAGCCCAGCTTGCCACGCAGTTTCTGTTCGCGGTCGCGGCTGATCGATATCCGTTCAAGCACGGCGGACAATGTGCCGCTCGCCTCGCCCACGTCGATCATGCTGACATAATAGGGCGAGAACACACCGGTTTCCGCCATGGCCTCGTGAAAGCTGCGGCCTTTGCGGATCGCGGTCCGCATATCGCCGATGACAGCCGAGAAGCCGCTTGAAAACGACTCCTTCATCAGCATTTCCAACGCGTTGTTGAGGCTCATCCCGGCCCGCAGGAGCCAAGCCAGTTCGCGCGTGAAAATCGAGATATCGGAGAAACTGGCAACCCCGCTCCCCAGGCTGAACACTCGGTGGGTGGACACTTCCTGGCGCTGTTCGGCCACCTCCACGGCGTGCTGGCCCTGTTCGCTAAGCCTCCGGATGACGGCGGACCGGTCG
>JANLYR010000286.1:0-6253 GCA_031365765.1 Hyphomicrobiales bacterium
AATGTCACCTGCCTGTCGGAAGCGCTGGAAGCGGTGAAGGACGTGCTGCCGACCTGGCGCGGCCAGAACGAACAGTCGATGGCGCTGGCGGCCATCGGTTTTGCCAAGGCCAAGCGCCGCCGCCAGATCATGGTGGCAACCTCGTCGATAGGTCCTGGCGCCCTCAACATGGTGACGGCGGCGGGCGTCGCCCACTCCAATCGCCTGCCGATCCTCATTCTCTCGGGCGATACCTTCGTCAATCGCCGGCCCGATCCCGTCATGCAGCAGGTCGAGCACTACGGCGATCCGACGATCAACGTGAACGACGCCTTCAAGGCGGTGACGCGCTATTGGGACCGGATCGTCCATCCCGAGCAGATCATCTCGTCGCTGCCGCAGGCGGTGGCCGCCATGCTCGATCCAGCCGACTGCGGACCGGCTTTCATCGCACTCCCGCAGGACATCCAGGAACAGGCCTGCGACTATCCCTCCGCCTTCTTTGAACCCACGGTACACGAGATTCCAAGGCCCCGCGCCGATCGCAAGCGCCTGGCCAAGGCCATCGAACTTCTGAAAAAAGCCAAGCGGCCGCTGATCATTTCGGGCGGGGGCGTGCGCTATTCCGGCGCCGAAGACGCGATGGGAAAATTCGCGCTCGATCACGGTATTCCGATCACCGAGACGATCGCGGGGAAGGGCGCCGTCATCCACACGCACCCGGCCTATGCGGGTCCCGTCGGCATTGTCGGCTCGACATCGGCCAATGCGCTGGCGGCGGAAGCCGATGTCATCCTCGCCATCGGCACGAGACTCATGGATTTCACCACCGGGTCATGGACGTGCTTTTCGCCATCCGCCAAATTCATCTCGATCAACGCGGCGCGCTGGGACGCGACCAAGCATCGCGCCCTCGCGGTCGTCGGCGATGCCAAGGAAACCATCGAGGAAATGGCGGTCGCGGCCAAAGGCTGGAAGGCCGATGCGGCGTGGTCCGCCATGGCGCGTGACGAATTCGCCAAATGGGACAAGATGCTCGACGGTTTCCAGAAGCCCACCAACAGCCCGGTGCCCACCTATGCGCAGGTCGTCGGCGTGGTGAACGGCAAGGCGGGCGAGCGCGACCTCCTGATCGCCGCGGCGGGCGGTTTGCCGGGCGAGGTGATGAAGAACTGGCGGGTCAAGTCGCCCCACACCTTCGATTGCGAATTCGGGTTCTCCTGCATGGGCTACGAGATTTCGGCGGGCTGGGGCGCGGCCATGGCGGACCCCAGCCGCACGCCCATCGTGATGATCGGCGACGGCACCTACATGATGATGAATTCCGACATCTATTCGACCGTGCTGACCGGCCACAAGATCATCGTCGTGCTGTGCGACAACGGTGGCTATGCGGTCATCAACCGGCTGCAGAATTTCAAGGGCGGGGCATCGTTCAACAATCTCATCGCCGACTGCAAGGTGAAGGAAGCCTTCGGCGTCGATTTCGCCAAGCACGCCGAATCGATGGGGGCACTCACCCGCAAAGTGGAAAGCCTCGCCGAACTCGGCCAGGCCATGGACTGGGCCAAAACCACCGACCGCACCACCGTCATCACCATCGTCTCCGACGCCTTCACCTGGTCGCCCGGTGACGCGCTGTGGGATGTGGGCGTGCCGCAGGTGAGCGAGCGCGAAAGTGTGCGCGAGGCGGCAAAGTATCAGGAGAATGTGCGCAAGAAGCAGCGGGTCGGAGTGTAACCCACATGAAAGCCAAACTCGGCATCGCTCCCATCGCCTGGTGGAACGACGATCTCAAGGAATTGAGTGACGACGTCTCGCTTGAGGAATGTCTGTCCCAGGCGCGCGAGGCCGGCTTCACCGGCATGGAAACGGGCCGGCGCTTTCCGCTCGATCCGAAAGTGCTGGGTCCGATCCTCACGGCCCATGGCATCTCGATCTGCGGCGGCTGGTATTCGGGCCTGCTCCTCGAAGGCGACATCGAAAAAGAGAAAGACCGGATCGGTCCGCAGATGGAATTGTTCAAGGCGATGGGCGCGCCCTGCATCGTCTATGGAGAAACCGCCGGCACCATACAGGGCGACCGCTCCAAACCCCTCGACCACAAGCGCCGTCTCGACCGCGACCAGATGAAAACCTATGGCCGCAAGATGACGGCGTTCGGCGAATGGTGCACGGAGCAGGGCATGCCCATCTCCTATCATCACCATATGGCGGCGGTGATCGAAACCGAGGACGAACTCGATCAGTTGATGAACCATTCCGGCCCCGGACTGCCGCTGCTTTACGACGCCGGGCACTTGGCGTTTGCCGGCGGCGACGTGCTGCGGGTGATCGACAAGCATCATAAGCGGATCTCGCATGTCCATACCAAGGATGTGCGCAGTCGCGTGATGGAGTCGATCGACCGCTCGCGGCAAAGCTTTCTCGATGCGGTGGTGCTCGGCGTGTTCACCGTGCCGGGCGACGGTTCGCTCGATTTCGGCGAGATCGCCAAGCGGCTGGCGGGCCATGGCTATGAAGGCTGGTTCGTGGTCGAAGCCGAGCAGGACCCGAAGAAAAGTCCGCCACTGAAAATGGCGAAGATCGGCCACCGCACGCTGGTCGATGTTCTTGACAAGGCCGGTTACCGGATCGAATGACGGACGGGTTCGAGCCAGAGCAACTGCGGCGCTGGCTGGCGTCTCATTTCGGAGCCGAGGCGCGTTTCACGGTTGAACGCATCACCGGCGGCCAGTCGAACCCCACATTTTTCGTAACGTCCGGCGACCGCGACATGGTGCTGCGGAAAAAACCGGCAGGGGAAATTCTGCCCGGGGCCCATGCTATCGAGCGCGAATTCCGCGTACTGGAGGCCCTGTCGAAAACCGCCGTGCCGGTGCCAGCGCCCCTGCATTTTCACACTGATGCCACTATCCTCGGCACGCCGTTCTATCTGATGCAGCGGTTGCGCGGCAGGGTCTTCCACGACTGCGCGCTACCCGGATGCACACCGGAACAACGCCGCCACATCTATCTGGCTATGGCGGAGGTGCTGGCGAAGCTGCACGCCGTCGATCCTGCGGCGATCGGGCTTGGCGATTTCGGACGGCCGGGAAACTACGTCGCCCGGCAACTGGCGCGCTGGACGAAGCAATGGCAGCAATCGGACAGCCCGCCTATTGCCGAACGCGACCGGCTCGTCGGCTGGCTTGAGCGGAATATTCCCGATGACGACGGACAGGTGGCAATCGTGCACGGCGATTTCCGGCTGGGCAATCTCATGTTCGATGACGAGGCGCGAAACGTCATCGGCATACTCGACTGGGAACTCTCGACGCTCGGCCATCCGCTCGCCGATCTGGGATTCGCCTGCATGCCGTGGCACACCAGCGCTGAGGAATATGGCGGCATCAAAGGGCTCGATCACGCCGCACTGGGAATTCCATCGCAGGAAGAATTCGTCCGGCACTATTTGGCTCACGCCGCGCCCACGGCACCCCTCGACGATTTCTACATTGTCTTCGCGCTGTTCCGTTTCGCGGTCATCTTCGTCGGCATCGCGGACCGCGCCAGGCGCGGCAATGCCGCCGGTGCCGACGCATCGCGCCTTGGCGGTCTGGCGCGATCCTTCGCGCGAAGAGCGCTGCAACTGACGGGCGAAGACATCACCCCTTAGGCGGAATGACGCCTTTCTTGAAGATGAAGCAGCCATAGAAGCGGGTTTCGCCGGTGACGATCACGCAATAGGTGCGCTTCGCCCGCTCATAGAAAGCAAAGCGCTCGATCGAGCCCATGGGCCAGGATTTGCCCTCGGCCTTGTCGATCGCCTTCTGCACCTCGGCCTGGACGGGTGGAATTTCCTTGGGCTTGCCGGCCAGTTCCATGCGCTCGGCCGGGGTGTCAACGAAGGCATCGAGCGGGAACACCGATAGGATCGCCTCTGCCGCCTCGGCCGAGGTCATCCCGTCGAGGCGGAGCAAGGTGCCGAGCGCTGTCTGCCGCGCCGTCGAGTCGGCGGGAAAGTTGGTGTCGCAGATCACCAGTTCGTCGCCGTGGCCCATGGCGCGGAGCGCGTGGATCACGTCGGCGTTCAAACGATTGTCGAAATTCCTCAGCATGTCATTCTCCGTATGGGATCCAGATGTTCTTCACCTGCACCGCATGGCGCAGGAAGTTCGGGCCTTCGCTAGCGGTGCTATCGTACCAGTCGGTCGCCAGTCCATGATCGCACAATGTGCGCTTGAGATTACCGGCGGAAAGTTTTTCGGCAACCGCTGAATTTTCCTTCGTGCCGAACACCCACAAGGCATCGACGTCGTCGTGTTCGGCCAGCGTTTTCACCAGACCCGCGCGTTCGCCCGTCACGATGTTGACCACGCCCGCGGGCACGTCCGAGGTTTCGATCACCTGATAGAAATCTGTGGCGGCAAGCGGAAAGCGCTCGCTGGGAATGGCGACCACGCGGTTGCCCATGGCGATCAGCGGTGCAACAAGGCTGATGAAACCGAGAAGTGGTACTTCATCGGGACAGGCCGTCCCCACGACGCCCAGGGGTTCGTGCATGGCCAGCGCCACACCGCGCAGCGGGGGGACATGAACCCGGCCTTCATATTTGTCGGCCCAGGCGCCGTAGGAGAACAGCCGTGCAATCGCGGCGTCCACTTCCTTTTGCGCGCGGTAATGCGATGTGCCGGTCATGCGCATCAGCCGGGTGGAGAATTCCGCGGCCCGTGCGGAGAGATTTTCCGCCATATAGAAAAGCACCTGGGCGCGATTATGCGCGGTGGCTTTCGACCAGCCTTCGGCCAGGCGCGCGGCCGCCACCGCATTCCTGATATCCTTGCGGTTGCCGTCGCCCACTTCGCCCACGAATTTTCCCGATGGCGAAACGACGGGGCGCGAATAATTTCCGTCGGGCCGTGCCTGCTTGCCGCCCACGAACAGTTTCGCCGTGCGGTCGAGGCCGGGCAGATCGAAGGTGGCATTGGTCTCGGCCCTGGGTGGCGCGGGAAGCGCTGCTTTGGGTTTGCGTCTGGCCCAGGCCTTGGGCTTCAGATATTCGGAAATCCCCTCGCGCCCGCCTTCGCGGCCGAAGCCCGATTCGCGGTAACCGCCGAAGCCAACGCTCGCATCGAACAGGTTGGTGGAATTGACCCACACCACGCCGCATTGGAGCTTGGGCGCCACGTCGAGCGCCAGTCCGATGGTTTCGCTCCACACGCTGGCCGCCAATCCATAGCGGCTGTTGTTGGCCAGCATCACCGCTTCATCGGGCGTGCGGAAGGTCATAGATACCAGCACCGGCCCGAAGATTTCCTCCGACGCCAGAACCGATGCCGCCTCGACGCCGGTGATCAGCGTCGGCGGATAGAAGCAGCCCCCCTTGGGCATGGCGATATCCGGCTGGAATTTGACGCAACCTTCGGCGACGCCCTGATCGACGAGCCTCGCAATGCGCTCGAGCTGCACCGGTGCCACGATCGCTCCCATGTCGATCGACTTGTCGAGCGGATCGCCCACACGCAGCGATCCCATGCGGCGCTTGAGACGGCGGATGAAGTCGTCCGCGATCCCTTCCTGCACCAGCAGCCGCGAGCCCGCGCAGCACACCTGGCCCTGGTTGAACCAGATGGCGTCGACCACGCCCTCGACAGCGCCATCGAGATCGGCATCGTCGAAGACGATGAAGGGCGACTTGCCGCCGAGCTCCAGCGTCAGGGATTTTCCCGTCCCGGCCGTCCGTACACGGATGATGCGGCCGACCTCGGTCGATCCGGTGAAGGCGATCTTGTCGATGCCGGGGTGATCGACAAGGGCCGCTCCCGTTTCGCCGTCACCTGTCACGATGTTGAGCACGCCCGGCGGCAGCCCGGCTTTTTGCGTCAGTTCGGCAAATAGCAGCGCGCTCAGCGAAGTGTATTCGGCGGGCTTCAAAACCACGGTGTTGCCGGCGGCGAGGGCGGGGGCAACTTTCCACGCCAGCATCAGGAGGGGAAAATTCCACGGGATGATTTGGCCCGCGACCCCCAGCGGCATCTCGCCGCCAAGTTCGGTGTCCTGAAGCTGCGCCCAGCCGGCGTGATGATAGAAATGCCTGGCCGCCAGCGGAACGTCGAGATCGCGCGTTTCGCGGATCGGCTTGCCGTTGTCGAGCGATTCGAGCACTGCGAACAGCCGCGCATGGCGCTGGATCATGCGGGCCAGCGCATAGAGATGACGCGCCCGCGTGTGGCCGGAGAGCTTCGCCCACGGCCCTTGCGCCTTGCGCGCCGCCTTCACCGCGGCATCGATG
>JANLYR010000290.1:0-1655 GCA_031365765.1 Hyphomicrobiales bacterium
CGGGTGTCCGTTATGTTGCACGAGGGCCGCCGCAAGCCGCCCCTACCAACTGGCTCTGCCTAAAATCAACATCGCGTTCCAACAACCCACGGATCCTACGCATAATGCAAGCACTGCCAGGCATGCTTACCCTCGACGAGCTGCGCGCGCTAACCGACACCAACGACATCGACACCGTGCTGGTCTGCTTCACCGACCTGCAGGGACGGCTGACGGGAAAACGCTTCACTGCGCGCTTCTTCGTCGATGGCGCCTACGCCGAGACACATGCCTGCAACTATCTGCTCGCCCTCGACATCGATATGGAGCCCGTGCCCGGCTACAAGGCCGCGAGCTGGGCGCAGGGCTACGGCGATTTCGTCCTGAAGCCCGTCATGTCGACCTTGCGCCGCATCCCGTGGCTGCCGGCGACGGCGCTGGTGCTGTGCGACGTTGAGAACCATCATACGCATGCCGATGTTCCGCATTCTCCACGCGCCATCCTGAAACGCCAGGTCGAGCGCGTCTCCGCCATGGGACTGACGGCCTACGCCGCCTCGGAGCTGGAATTCTTCCTGTTCTCCGAGAGCTACCAGAGCCTGCAGAAAAAGGACTGGAAGAACGCCGCCACCGACAACGAGTACATCCAAGACTACTCCATCCTTGGCACCACCAAGGAAGAGCCATTTATGCGCGCGATCCGCAACGGGCTGATGGGGGCGGGCATCCCGATCGAGAACTCCAAGGGCGAGTGGGGGCCGGGCCAGGAGGAGATCAACGTCCGCTACGCCGATATCCTCGACATGGCCGACCGCCACGTCATCATGAAGAACGGCATCAAGGAGATGGCGCATCTCCAGGGCAAGGCCGTCACCTTCATGTCGAAATGGAACTATGGCCAAGCCGGAAATTCCGCCCACATTCATATGTCGTTGTGGGGAAAGGACGACGGCACGCCCCGCTTCCTCGACCCCACTGCCGACCACGGCATGAGCGAGCTGATGCGCCAGTTCATGGCCGGGCAGCTGAAATACTCGCGCGAGCTGACCTACTTCCTCGCCCCCTACATCAACTCCTACAAGCGTTTCATGGTCGGCACCTTTGCTCCGACACGTTCGATCTGGAGCTTTGATAATCGAACCGCCGGTTTCCGCTTGTGCGGCGAGGGCACCAAGGCGATCCGCGTCGAATGCCGCATCGGCGGGGCGGATCTCAATCCGTATCTGGCCTTTGCGGCGCTGCTCGCCGCCGGATTGCGCGGCATCGAGGAGAAACTGGAGCTGGAACCGGTGTTTTCGGGCGACGCCTACAGCGCCACTGGCAGCGTGCGCGAAATTCCCAAGACCCTCCGCGAAGCCCTCGCCAACCTGCGCGCCTCGGACATGCTGAAACAAGCCTTCGGCGCCGACGTCATCGAGCATTACGCCCATACCGGCGACTGGGAGCAGTTCGAATACGACCGGCGGATCACGGACTGGGAGCTGAAGCGCGGGTTCGAGCGGTATTGATAGGCTGGCTCGCGGCAGCACTATTTCCCTTGCAAATCTGACTTGGTAAGTCGGATTTGCGAGGATCATGTTAGAGGCAGCCCAACGCAATCGCCCGCTTTTGCGCCTTGAAACAGTCCTGTGACCTTTCTGCGACCTCTTGAAGTGATTCGAGTCTCCATGACCCAA
>JANLYR010000309.1:0-3989 GCA_031365765.1 Hyphomicrobiales bacterium
GGCGATGGCGGCGATCGCCTCCTCCACGCTGTCGAGCCGGGACTGTTCTGCCATCACGTCCTCCACGAAATCCCCCGCCTGAACCTTGTTTCCCGTGACCGCGGCTATCCGCATCGCCAGGTCAAGCGAGGGTTGCGCGCCCGAACCAAGCTGGGAAATCCGGCCCTGGGTGATCCCCAGCGCGCGAGCCAGTTGAGTCTGCGAAGTGCCACTTTTTGCCAGCCAGTCCGCGAGCTTCATGTTTCGGATATTAGCGGAGCTAATAGCTGAAAATCCACTGTTTCTTAAAAATAGTTAAGGCGGAATTGGCCAGGAACCATCGCCAGCGGGTGGATGCTCTATGGCGACGACTTCAAGAACCGCTTCAGCGCCAGTTCTGATGCCGATCCCTATATGACCTGGAACAAGGACGGCGCCGACGGCCTGACCGAAAACGAGTTCTATGACGGCATCTATTCGGGCTACGACACGAACAAGGACAATGCCTTTCAGGAAACCGAGTTCAACATGCTGGGCACGGACACCGGCACCACCGGCTTCTGGGGCAAGAAGTCCTAATTTCTAAGATGCGTAAAACTTGGGCGGTTCGTCGCTCCAGTTATGTATTCCAGAGCCCAGGATTGTTAAAATTTGTGTGCGCTTCCCGCGTCCTTCATGATGGCATTTGCAGTATGCCGGCTGTACAGATTGTGCGGAACGATCACGAACTTGCCGGTTTTGGGATGCATCCACTTTTCATGAGAACCCTTGGTATACCTATGGTGACTGTAACCTAACTTCAAAAGCTCTGCGGACACAGCCTTGTAATAGCCGTCGACCACGGCTCAGGCTACGGCCCGTTTCGGTTCCGGCCGCTGCCATATTATGGCAGGCACCAATTCCCGGAGCGGCAGATTGGCGATCTGATCGGCGGAGAAATGATTGGACAAGATCATGTCCGCGGCAACGTCGTTCATCACCGTCTCAAACTCTTCTATAGTGGCAGCCTCGATGTGAAGGCCGAATATGTCACTCTCCGAAAAATAGACTTTGGCGTCCTCGTCCCACAATGCGCGAATATAGAACATGCGTTTCGTTTGAGTTGGTTCCGATACGTTTTCCATGCCACCAATATGCGTCTAGCAAGGGTGCAAATCAACTGTCAGGGTTGAACCAATGACAGTTCGCTCACCCACACGTCTTTGCAAACACCGATATCCAGTTCTCGAAACAGAGTTTGCGCAGGGTGGCGTCGTCAAAGCCGTGGCCGCGCATGGCGTTGACCAGTCCTGGCAGGCCCGCGACATCGCCGATCGCGACGGGTATGCGGGCGCCGTCGAAATCGGACCCTAGCCCCACATGGTCCACGCCGGCGATTTCGATCAGGTGGTCGAGATGGCGGAGCAGGATGTCGAAACCGGTATCGTTCTTCCACAATCCGTCCGGCCGCAGGAATCCGTTGGCGAAGTTTAGCCCGATCATTCCGCCCGATGCGCCGATCGCCTTGATCTGATCGTCGGTCAAATTGCGCGACGACGGGCAGATGGCATGCGCGTTGGAATGACTGGCGATGAGCGGTGCGCGGCTGAGTTTGGCCACATCCCAGAAGCCCTGTTCGTTCAGATGCGACAGATCGATGGCGATGCCGAGCGCATTGCATTCGCGAACCAGTGCCTTGCCGGCATCGCTCAAGCCTGGTCCGGTATCGGGCGAGGCGGGAAACCGGAACGGCACGCCATGGCCGAACGGGTTGGGCCTGCTCCACACCGGACCGATCGAGCGCAGCCCCGCGCCGTAGAGCGCTTCGAGCGAAGTCAGTTCGGGCTCGATCGCTTCCGCCCCTTCGATGTGCATGATGGCGGCGATGGCGCCCGCCGCGCGGCACTGGCGGATATCGCCGGCGCTGCGGCACAGCCGGATGGCGCCTTGAGATTGGCGCGCCATCCGATGCAGCAGCGAGGCCATCGCCAGCGTGACGCCAAGTGCGGCCGATTGCGCCACGCTGCTGGCTTCCGGCGGGTTCACATCGGGATGTTCGAGCGTGGAGGGATGAAACGGCAGTTCCGGCACGAAGATCGCAAACAGCCCGCCGGCGAACCCGCCCTGCACCATGCGCGGCAGGTCCATGTGGCCGCGGCTGCTTCCAGCGAGGAATTCGCCGAGCGGGTCGCCATCTTTCTGCAGCCACAGGCGCAGCAGCACATCGTTGTGACCGTCGAAGACCGGGATCATTCCGGGTTAGCGGGGCCCCCGCTTTCGCGGGGGTGACGATTGTGGGTGGAGTGGCATCAGGCCTTCGAGCGCATCTCCTCGACATGATCCCAGTTGACCAGACTGTCGACGAAGGCCTCGAGATATTTCTGCCGGGCGTTGCGGTAGTCGATGTAATAGCTGTGCTCCCACACATCGCAGCCGAGAATGGGCGACGCGCCATGCATCAGCGGATTTTCGCCGTTGGGGGTCTTGGAGATGGCGAGCTTGCCGTCCTTCATCGAAATCCAGCACCAGCCCGAGCCGAACTGCGTCATGCCGGCCTGCACGAAATCGGTGCGCATCTTGTCGTAGCCGCCGAGATCGCTGTCGATTGCCTTGGCCAACCCGCCCGGCAGCTTCTTGCCGCCGCCATTGGGCTTCATCCATTTCCAGAAATGCACATGGTTGTAGTGCTGGCCGACATTGTTGACGAGGCCGGCGTTTTTCTCGGCGTATGCCGCCTTGCAGATGTCCTCGAGCGATTTGGACGCCAGCGGCGAATCCTTGAGCAGGTTGTTGCCATTGGTGACATAGGCCTGGTGGTGCATGTCGTGATGGAATTCCAGCGTTTCATTCGACATATAGGGGCCGAGCGCGTCATAGGCATAGGGCAGCGGGGGGAGTTCGAGAGCCATGGGGAGTACCTCCTTGAGAGTGATGAATCTATCTAGGCCGATGACCGCGCGCACGCAACAAAGCCGTTTTCAGCCGAGCGTTTTTTCCATGAACACGCTGTTGGCATCGTGAGCGGGATAATCGCCGAAGGAAAGGCGGCGCGCGTAGCCCAGGGTTTTGTAGAGGCTGAGCGCCTCGGGCTGGTGGATGCCGGTTTCGAGCCGCGCGATCTTTTGCCCCGCCGCCAGCGCCTCGGCCTCGAGCCGCGCCATGATGGCGCGCGCCAGTCCAAACCCTCGCGCGCCAGGGTCGACATAGACCCGCTTCACCTCGGCATAGCCCTCGCAGTGCCGGATGCAGCCGCAGCCCATGATTTTGCCATCGATCACGGCGGAGAAAAAGCGGATATCCGGCCCGGCGAGCGTTTCGATATCGAGCAGATGATTGCTCTCGGCCGGATAGAGCGAAAGTTGCAGCCGGTCGAGGTCTTCGATGAGGCGGCGGAGTTCCGGCTCACGCGGATCGGCGGCGGCGATCGTGATCGGCTTCACTGGAACGCCTGAATCCCGGTCTGGGCACGGCCGAGGATCAGCGCGTGAACGTCGTGGGTGCCTTCGTAGGTGTTGACGGTTTCCAGATTCACCATGTGGCGGATCACGTGATACTCGTCGGAAATGCCGTTGCCGCCGTGCATGTCGCGTGCCGCGCGCGCGATGTCGAGGGCCTTGCCGCAATTGTTGCGCTTCATCAGCGAAATGGCGGGCGGCGCCACGCTGCCGCGCTCCAGTCCGCGCCCCAATGCCAGACAGCCGGCGAGGCCGAGTGCAATCTCCGTCTGCATGTCGGCCAGCTTTTTCTGCACCAGCTGGTTGGCGGCCAGCGGCTTGCCGAATTGCTTGCGGTCAAGCGTATATTGCCGCGCCCGATGCCAGCAGTCTTCCGCTGCACCCATCACCCCCCAGGCAATGCCATAGCGCGCCTTGTTGAGGCAGCCGAAGGGACCGGCAAGTCCCTTGGCCTTGGGCAGCAACGCGTCTTCCGGCACCTCGACATTCTCCAGCACGATCTCGCCGGTGACCGATGCACGAAGCGAAATCTTGCCTTCGATGGTGGGTGTCGAAAAACCCTTCAAGCCCCGGTCG
>JANLYR010000431.1:0-7685 GCA_031365765.1 Hyphomicrobiales bacterium
GGTCGTTGACGCCCTGGCTCAGGTCGGCGGAATAGCCGCAGCGCGACAGGAACTCGACATCGACGGCGGCGAGCCTTCCAGAATTGTCGAAGCCCGCCTCGTAATTCACCCGCATGTCATGGCGCTTGCCGGTCATGATCATGTCGTCGTCGCGGTCGAGGCGGCATTTGGCCGGACGCCCGGTCAGGCGCGCGGTGAGTGCCGCAAGTGCTGCCCATTGCGCGGCCTGGCTTTCCTTGCCGCCAAAGGCGCCGCCCATGCGGCGGCATTCGCAGGTGACCCTGGCATCGGGCACGGCCAGCATGCGGGCAATGATGTGCTGCACCTCGGTTGGATGCTGCGTCGAGGAATGGACGGTCATGCCGCCATGCTCCTCGGGATAGGCCATGGCGACCTGGCCTTCGAGATAGAAATGCTCCTGGCCGCCGACGAGAAGGCTTTCGCCGATGCGGTGGGCGCTCCGGTCAAGCGCGGCTGAAACGTCGCCGCGGCCGAATTCGTATGGCGGCACCACGTCTTTCGTGTTCATTGCAACGGCGTCATCGGCGGTCACCGCGTGGGGCAATGTTTCGATCTCGATGTTCGCCAGACGGGCGGCGCGCCGGGCTGCGTCGCGGGTTTCGGCCGCCACCGCGAAGACGACCTGGCCGTGGAATTCGATTTCGCCATGGGCCAGAATCGGATCGCCGCCGATCGACGGGCTGCAGTCGTTGACGCCCCTGATATCGCTCGCGGTGAGGACGGCCACGACACCGGGAAAATTTCGCACCACGGTCAGATCGAGGGCGGTTATTTTTCCCCGCGTGCCCTCCCTGGCATATCCCGGGACGACATGAAGCAGGCCTTCGGGCTCGCGCATGTCGTCGATATAAATGGCGATGCCGCGCACATGCAGCGTGGCGCTGTCATGGGCGAGCGCCATCCCGACGCGGGTGGTTTCAAGGGTGCGGACGGGCAATGCCATCATGCGGCCTCGTCGCGCAAGCCGGTGACGCGGGTGTTGTGTTCGCCACCGATCTCGATCAGGGCCTTGCGCAGCAGCGCCTGCGCGGTTTCGAGACGGTACTGGGCCGAGGCGCGCATGTCGGAGAGCGGCTGGAAATCGCCGGCAAGGGCATGGATGGCGGCTTCCCAAGTGAGTGGATCGTCGAGGGACATGCCATTCAGCGCCCCTTCGGCCAGGCTCGCGCGTTTGGGCGTTGCCGCCATGCCGCCGTAGGCGATGCGCGCGGATGCGATGCGGCGTCCGTCGCGGGTGAATTTGAACGCCGCCATGACAGCGGAAATATCCTGATCGAAGCGCTTGCCGATCTTGTAGGCGCGGAAGACCTCATTGGCATTGAGTTTCGGGATGTCGATCCGCCACACCAGTTCGCCGGGCTGCCGGTCCTGCTTGCCGTAGCTCAAGAAGAAGTTCTCAAGCGGCATCGTACGCTCCGCAGTTCCATGCCGTAAATGAAGTGTTGCGCCGAGAGCGATCAGCATCGGCGCCATGTCGCCGATGGGCGAGCCATTGGCGATGTTGCCGCCGATGGTGCCCGAGGCGCGGACCTGCTTCGAGCCGAGGCGGCGGACGATCTCGCTCACGTCGGGATCGATGGTTGCGAGCTGTGCCTCCGCCTCCGCATAGGTGACGGCGGCGCCGAGCGACAGGCGATCTGACTGGTTATCGATCCGGTGCAGCGCCTTGACGCGGCTGACATGGATGATCTTCGTCAGTGCCCGGAGCTGTTTCGTGATCCAGAGTCCGACGTCGGTGGCGCCGCCGACAATCGTCGCATCGGGGTGGCGGGCTGCAAGGGTGGTCAGCGTATCGGCGTTCGCGGGAATTGCGATGAAACTGGTGTCGTCGCCCACCATCACGTCGCTGCCGTCCGCGAGACTGGCGAGCGCGGCCGCCGCCTCGCTTTCGCCCGATGCCCAGCGGTCGATCGCCCGGCCGGTGCAGGAGGCTTTCGCCGCATCAACAATGGGACGGTAGCCGGTGCAGCGGCAGAGATTGCCGGCGATGTGATCGACGATCTCCTGGCGGGACGGCGTTTTTCCGGCGTGATACAGCGTGAAAAGCGCCATCACAAAACCCGGCGTGCAGAAGCCGCACTGCGAGCCGTGATGATCGACCATGGCCTGCTGCACCGGATGGAGCGCCTCGCCTTCGGCCAGGTTATCGACGGTCACCAGGTCCTTGCCATCCAGATGGCCCATGAGCAGGATGCAGGCATTGACCGGTTCATAAACGAGCCTGCCGTTGCGCAACACACCCAGCGCCACGGTGCAGGCGCCGCAATCGCCTTCATTGCAGCCTTCCTTGGTGCCGCGCGATTTTTCCACCAGACGCAGATAATCAAGCACGGTCTGCATCGGCGGCACGGAGCGAAGTTCGACCACCCGTCCACGCCTCAGAAAACGGATCGCAGTGCGCGCCATCGCTCTCAGCTTCCCCGATAGGTGGAATAGCCATAAGGCGAGAGGAGCAGCGGCACATGATAGTGCCGGCTTGCATCGGCGATGCCGAAGCGGATCGGGATCACATCGAGGAAGGCGGGTTCCGGCAGGGCCGCACCCTGTTTGCGCAGATAATCTCCGGCATGAAATCTGAGTTCGTAGCATCCGTGCAGGAAGGCCGCGCCTTCCAGCAACGCACCATCGCAGCGCCCGTCGGCGTTGGTGGTGGAGGATTTCAAATGGATAGGGACACCGTCGAGCTTGAACAGTTCGATCCTGATGCCCGCCGCCGGGTTTCCGCTCGCGGTATCGAGCACATGCGTGGTCAGCCGTCCCATCTCAAGCGTCCATCCGGTTCATGCGTGGAACATAGAACCGGCGCCGATGCCAGCACAAGGGCGCGAGCGTCTCACGCCTCGATCAGGATGGCCCTGAAATCATTGACATTGGTCTGGGTCGGACCGGTGATGAGCTGGTCGCCCAGTGCCTCGAAAAATCCGTGCCCGTCATTGTCATCGAGGGCGGCCATGGGATTGAGACCCAAGGCACGGGCCCGGTCCAGCGTATCAGGGAACACCAGGCCTCCTGCCACCTGCGCCGTGCCGTCGACGCCGTCGGTATCCGCGGCAAGCGCGTAAACTTTCCTTTGTCCCGCCAAGGCAATGGCGAGAGCGAGCGCGAATTCGACATTGCGGCCGCCCCGGCCCCGGCCCCTCACCGTCACACTCGTTTCGCCACCCGACAAAAGGACGCAGGGCCTGGCCACGGGCTGATCGTGGTGCACGATTTCAAGCGCCAGTCCGGCATGGACCTTGGCGACTTCGCGCGATTCCCCCTCGATCCGGTCGCCGAGATAGAGCACGTTCATTCCATGTTGGCGGGCGACGCCGGCCGCGGCCCTGAAAGATTCTCCGGGCGAGACGATGACGTGGGTTTCGCTGCCCGGAGCCTCGGTCATTCGCGGCTCGTCGGGAAGCGACAGCCAGCGCTCGACGGAAGGCGGCAGGTCGAGGCGGTAGCGCCGGAGGATTTGAGCGGCGTCGCATTTCGACGTTGGGTCGGGAACGGTCGGACCCGATGCCACGATGGCCGGATCGTCACCCGGCACATCGGACAGGACCAGTGTGTGAATGCGGGCACTGCCGGCGGCGCGCGCCAGCCTGCCGCCTTTCACGCCCGACAGATGCTTTCGCACGCAGTTGAGTTCGGCAATGTTGGCGCCGCAGTTCAGCAAGGCGCGGACGAGGTCGAGTTTTTCCGCGATGGCGATGCCGGGAGCGGGCTTCGACATGAGGGACGAGCCGCCACCCGAAATCAAGGCGAGGAGGAGATCGTCATGGCCCAGCGTCGAGGCGAGGGCCAAGGCTTTGTCAGCCGCGGCGTGGCTTGCTTCATCGGGTACAGGATGGCTGGAATGGACTGTCTCGATCCGGGTGAGCGTGGAGGCGTAACCGTGCGGCGCCACGACAAACCCTTCGAGCGGTCCGCTCCAGTTTCGCTCGACGGCGGAAGCCATCTGGATCGCCGCCTTGCCCAGACCGATGACCACGGTGCGGCCTTTGGGTGGCAACGGGAGATTGGCAATGACGGCGTCGGCCGGGTTGGCGGCCGCAACCGCCGCATCGAACATGGCGCGCAGGATCAGCGGCTGCCCCTCGATCATGCGGTCAGCGATTCCACTGGCTGAGCCAGCCCAGTCCTTCCGCCGTTGTTTTCACCGGACGGTATTCCGCTCCGATCCAGCCTTTGTAATCGAGCCGGTCGAGCAGCGCGAAGAGATAGGGATAGTTGATCTCGCCCCGATCCGGCTCGGTGCGATCGGGATTTCCGGCGATCTGGAAATGGGCGATGCGCGGCATCAGGCGTTCAATCGTCTTGGCGAGTTCGCCCTCCATGCGCTGCATGTGATAGATGTCGTATTGAAGCTTGAGATTGTCCGAGCCGACGCGGTCGAACAGCGCAATGGCCTGTGCCGAGCGATTGAGGAAGAAGCCGGGAATGTCGTAATAATTGATGGGCTCGGCGATCAGAAGAATGCCGGCCTTGGCGAGTTCTGCCGCGGCGAAGCGCAGATTCGTGACGAATGTTTCCTCGGCGGTTTCGCGCGCAACGCCTTCCGGCAAGATTCCGGCGAGGCAATTGACCTGCGTGTTTCCAAGGATTTTCGCATAGGCAATGGCTTTGGCCACGCTGTCCTGGAATTCCTTGCCGCGTCCGGGATGGCAGCCGATGCCACGCTCGCCGGCCGCCCAGTTGCCGGCGGGGAGATTGAACAGAACCTGGGTCAGTCCATGCTTGTGCAGCAGGTCCGCGATCTGCTCGGGGGGATGATCGTAGGGCCCGACATATTCGACGCCCTTGAAGCCGCCCCGCGCCGCCGCGGCGAAGCGCTCGAGGAAGGGCAGTTCGTTGAACAGCATGGAAATGTTGGCGGCGAATTTCGGCATGCGTGGATGATTGTTCCAATACGCCCGCCAAGGCAAGACGGCGCGCGAGGCCGCTTCAGAAAGTTATACCTGGTCGGTGTTGAAGGTGTCGCAAGCCTTGAGGCTGGATGCTCCGAAACCGTTTTTGAACCAGCGGACACGTTGTTCCGAAGTGCCGTGGGTGAAGGATTCGGGCACCACATAGCCTTGCGCGCGCTTCTGCATGCGATCGTCGCCGATCTGCGAGGCGGCGTTCAGCCCCTCCTCGATATCGCCTTCCTGCAGGACCTTGCCGAATTCGTCGATATGCTTGGCCCAGATGCCGGCCAGGCAATCGGCCTGCAGTTCCATGCGAACGGAAAGGGCGTTGGATTCGGTTTCAGAAGCGCGGGCGCGCGCTTCCGTGACTTTGTCGGAAATTCCCAACAAGGTTTGCACGTGATGGCCGACTTCATGCGCGATGACGTAAGCCTTGGCGAAATCGCCGGGGGAACCAAGCTTGCGCTCCATGTCGCGGTAAAATGAAAGGTCGATATAGACCTTCTGGTCGCCCGGACAATAAAACGGCCCCATGGCCGACTGTGCGGTGCCGCAAGACGACTGCACGAAACCGTTAAACAGAACGAGCTTCGGTTTCACATAGGTTTTTCCCATGTTCTTGAAAATGTCGTCCCAGACGACTTCCGTTGTGGTCAGCACCTTGCTGACAAAAACGGCTTCATCGGTGGTGCCGTCCGTTTGCGTCGGCACCGATTGCGTCGGCACGGTTGGCGTTTTACCCGCAGCGACATCGGTCTGGCCGTCGGGCAAGGTTATCTCGGTATTTCCGCCGCCGCCGGGATTTTGCGTCACGCCGCCGCCGTTCAACACCTGCATCAGGTCGATGCCGAAGATGAACTTCAGGGCGAAATAGATGACGGCCAGAATGATCAGGGTACGGAGGCTGAAACCGCCGCGCCCGCCCATCGGCAAATTGAAACCGCCACCGCCTCCGCCGCGCGGGAAGCCGAAACCGCCCCCCATTCCGCCACGCCCACGCTGGTCCTCAACATTGTCGCTTGGTTTGAAATCGTCGAGGCGCATCGCATGTTCTCCCTGAAGCTATGCGGGGTTGGTCCGGAACTTGGCGAGGTTATAGATTAATTTCAAGGACGGCACGTCAATTCGGGCGATATCCGCCAATTCGATCACAACGCCCAAAAGTGCGCCAAGTTCCGTAGGCCTTCCGGCATGGACATCCTGGAGCATGGATGTGCGGTGGGCACCCACTTTGGATGCCATGTCAATGCGCTCGTCAATGCCAACCGCAAAGCGCACGCCGAAGGTTTCGGCCACCGACTTTGCCTCGTCCATCATGGCGCGGATGACGCTCCGCGTGCCGGCGTCGCCCGCCAGTCCAGATAATGTCCCCTCCGTCAGAATACTCAACGGATTGAAGCTGAGATTGCCCCACAGCTTGAGCCAGATTTCATTGCGCAGCGTGTCGCGTATGGGACTCTTGATGCCGGCCGACGTCAGCAAGCGCGACAGCAATGCCACGCGTTCGCTCTTTTCGCCAGACGGCTCGCCCAAGGGCATGCGGTCGCCATAGTGGTGCGCTATGACCCCCGGCGTTTCGATCTCGGCCGCCTGCCAGACGACACAGCCCAAAGCGCGCTCGGGACCAAGCCTGGACCAGATCGCGCCGCCCGGATCCACGCTTTCGAGCCGCTGGTTTTCGTGCGGGCCGCCATGCTTGTAGAAATACCACCATGGCAATCCGTTCTGGGCGAAGAGGATGGCTGTGCCGGGGCCGATCAGCGGCTGCAGCGCGTCGATCACGCCGGTGACGGCGTGGGCCTTGATTGCGAGAATGATAAAATCCTGGGGGCCAAGTTCACCAGTATCAGCGGCGAGGCGGGGATGAACCGTTTGGGTTTCTCCGCCCTGCTTCAGCACAAGTCCCCGCGCGCGCATGGCTTCGAGATGGGCACCGCGGGCCACCAAAGAGACGTCGGCCTCGCCTTTGAGCGCCAGACGGGCGCCGATATAGCCGCCGATGGCACCGGCGCCGAAAACGCAGACCCTGGTCATCCGAGACCGAGTTTCTGGGCCAACCCAATGCGTTGCAACTTGCCGGTTGGACCGGTTGGGATTTCGGCGAGAAACACGATGCGGCGGGGCACCTTGAAGGCGGCAAGCCGGGCATTGGCGAAGTCCTGCAGTTCGCTTTCGCCGAGGACGGCTCCTTCCTTGAGCACCACGGCGGCGGCCACATCTTCTCCCAATTTGGCATGCGGCATGGCGAAGGTCAGCGCCTGATGCACGGCAGAATGCTGCATCAGAATTTCGTCGACTTCGGCTGGCGCCACTTTTTCGCCGCCGCGGTTGATGATTTCCTTGAGCCGTCCGGTGATGCGGAGATAGCCGTCATCATCCATGATCGCCTGGTCGCCGGTATGAAACCAGCCATGCGCAAAGCCCGCTTCGTTGGCGGCGGGATTGTTTTCGTAACCGGGAGTCACATTGGCGCCACGCGTGACGACTTCGCCTTCTTCGCCCGCCGCAAGCAGTTTTCCCTCAGGCGACATGATGGCCACTTCGGGGCCCGCCGCGCAGCCCACCGAACCGGGCTTACGCTTGCCGGGCGGCAACTGGTTCGATGTCATCTGATGGGCATTCTCGGTCATCGCGTAAGCCTCGATCACCGGGCAGCCGAACGTCGCTTCGAGCTCGTGGAAAACGGGGGCGGGAAGCGAAGCGGAACTGGAGCGGATGAAACGCAGCGGCTGCGCCTTGATCGTCTCCGCGTTGCGCGAGGCTCTCGACAGGATC
>JANLYR010000375.1:0-1794 GCA_031365765.1 Hyphomicrobiales bacterium
GATCGCCGCCTGGGGCGGCCGCAGGTGGTCGTAAGCTACACAACGGCGTAGAGGGGTGGTGTATAGCTGCTCGATTCGTTTTGTTGTTATTTCACCCGGGACCATCGGAACATTGCTACATGGCGTTCCCGGAGCGAGCCAAGCAGCGGAGAACCAGGAAGAGGAAAACTGAATTACCTTGGTCACCCGTTGCGTTACAAACACGGCCGCTGCTGTAGCGCCAGTATAGGCGCCTAGTGGTGCACCCAGGTTAGCCGGTTCCGGAGCGAGGACACTTCCCGCACCTATCGCCCAAGCAGCGCCCGCACAAGTCAACGCTGTGACTACCGCAGAAAGTCCAGTGTTCGCGACCGAGTTCGGGCGTTGGCAGGACATTGGGATGCTCCCGGAAATATCGTGCTGCGGAGTCATTAGAGCACGAGAATGCAATTTTATCAACCCAATTGTTGTGCTTATCAAAAATTGCCCGAAGAACCAAGTCGGGTTGATTAATTCCGCGCCCGATCCACCAGCTTGTTCTTGGCGATCCACGGCATCATGGCGCGGAGCTTGGCCCCGACTTCCTCGATGTTGTGGCTGTCGTTCACCCGCCTTATGCCCTTGAAGCGCGCCGCACCCGCGCGATATTCCTGCATCCATTCGCTCGTGAACTTGCCGGACTGGATATCCTTCAGCACACGCTTCATCTCGGCGCGTGTTTCGTCGGTGATGATGCGGGGGCCGGTCACATATTCTCCCCATTCGGCGGTGTTGGAGATTGAATAGTTCATGTTGGCGATACCGCCCTCATAGATCAGGTCGACGATCAGCTTCACCTCGTGCAGGCATTCGAAATACGCCATCTCCGGCGCGTAGCCGGCGTCCACCAGCGTCTCGTAGCCGGCCCGGATCAGTTCCACCAACCCGCCGCACAAAACCACCTGCTCGCCGAAAAGGTCGGTCTCGCATTCTTCCTTAAAACTCGTCTCGATGATGCCGGAGCGCCCTCCGCCGACACCGCTCGCATAGGACAGCGCCAGGTCATGGGCATTGCCGCTCGCATCCTGATGGATGGCGATGAGGCAGGGAACACCGCCGCCCCGCTGATATTCGCTCCGCACCGTATGCCCCGGCCCCTTGGGTGCTATCATGATGACATCGAGCGATTTCTTCGGCTCGATCAGGTTGAAATGCACATTGAGGCCGTGCGCAAACGCGATAGCCGCCCCATCCCTGATATGAGGCGCGATCTCGTCGCGGTAGATGTCGGCCTGCAATTCGTCGGGAGCAGCCAGCATCATCAGGTCGGCCCACTTCGCGGCCTCGGCCACCGACATTGCGGTCAACCCGTCGGCCTCGACCTTTTTCGCCGTGGGAGAACCGGTTTTCAGCGCCACCGCGATCGACTTCGCCCCGGAGTCCTTGAGATTGAGCGCATGCGCCCGGCCCTGGCTGCCATAGCCGACGATGACCGTCTTTTTTCCCTTGATCAGATTGACGTCGGCATCCCTGTCGTAATACACGCGCATGTGGCGATCCCCCTTGGCGAAACTGGGCCCGCAATTAGCGGCGGCTGCCGCCATTGGCAAGCGGCATGAGCGGCCAGCTATGTAGCCCCCCGGAAAAGTGCTGACCGCCGCAGATCAACCATGACCGCTTCGAGCCGCCGGCTTGAATTTCGAAACTTTCAACCGCCCTGCGATCTTGCGGGTTGCCGCGATATCGAATTGAAGTTGCATCTTGAGCAGCAACTCCATGGAAACGCCAAACGCTTTCTCCGCCCGCAACGCCATTTCGGGTGACAGAGCAGCCTTG
>JANLYR010000494.1:0-14948 GCA_031365765.1 Hyphomicrobiales bacterium
GCGGATGGGCGTCACCGCCTTGGCCAGATATTCCGACGTGGTCGAGGTGAATTCAGGCTGCGTCTTGGCCAGTTTCAGCACGGCGGGATCGGGCTCGGTGATACCGGCAAAGGCGCGGTCGAACAGATCGCGCGCGATGCCTGCCGCCTTGGCCTTCGGCCACAGCGTCTCGATGAAGGCCACGAACTTTTCGTCGGCGAAGGCGGGCGGCGCCAGCAGCAGGAAGGCAAGGGTGAGTGCCGCGATCCGGTTGAGCATGGGAAATCCTACAACGATTCTGAAGCGCCGCAAACAAGCCGCCAAATACGGCCTCAATCAGGCCGCGTTGCGCTTGATCAGGCGTTTTTCCCATTCGAGCGCCGAGGTGACGATGAGATCGAGGTTGTCGTATTTGGGCTGCCAGCCGAGCACCCGGCGGATGCGTTCGGCGCCAGCGACAATGGCGGTGGGATCGCCCGGCCGGCGCGGCACGCGGTTGACCGTGAAGCTTGAGCCGTGGGTTTTTTCCACCGCCGCGATCACCTCCAGCACGGAATAGCCCTTGCCATAGCCGCAGTTGAAAATGCCGCTGTCGCCGCCTTGCCGCAAATAGGCGAGCGCATCCATATGGGCCTGGGCCAGATCGCTGACATGGATGTAGTCGCGCAGGCACGTGCCGTCGGGCGTGTCGTAGTCGGTGCCGAACACATCCATGTGGGTGCGCTGGCCAAGGGCCGTCTGGCAGGCGACCTTGATCAGATGGGTGGCGCGCGGTGTCGATTGCCCGGCGCGGCCCCGCGGGTCGGCGCCCGCCACATTGAAATAGCGGAGCGCGATATAGTGCAGGCCGTAAGCCGCGTTCGCGTCACGCAGCATCCATTCTGTCATCAGCTTCGAGGTGCCATAGGGCGAGATCGGTTGCGGCGGGACGGTCTCGAACACCGGCTGGTCGCCCGGATTGCCATAGACCGCGGCGGTCGAGGAAAAGATGAAGCGCGGGATCCTGGCTTTGACGGCCGAGGCCATCAGCATCCGCGATTTCACCGTGTTGTTGAGATAGTAGCCCAAGGGATCGCTGACCGAGTCCGGCACTACGATCGATCCGGCGAAATGAATGACGGCGTCAAAACGGTTCTCCGACATCACGCGGTCAAGCAGTGCCTCATCGCCGATATCGCCTTCGATGAGCCGGGCCTCGGGTGCGATCGCCCACCAATAGCCCGTCGAGAGATTGTCCAGCACCACGACATCCTCGCCCGCATCCGTCAGCGCCAGAACCATGTGGCTGCCGATATAGCCCGCACCCCCCGTTACCAATACGCTCATCGCTCCTCCGAATTCTTCGCTGGTATCCTACCCAACAGTCTGCAAAATGCCCCGGAAATTCCCTAGCAATGAGAGGTTAATACATGGTCCGGCCGATCAAGAAAGCCGTCTTTCCCGTCGCGGGATTGGGCACGCGTTTTTTGCCCGCCACCAAGGCGATGCCCAAGGAAATGCTCACCGTGGTCGACCGGCCGGTCATCCAGCTTGCCGTCGATGAGGCCCGCGAGGCGGGGATCGAGCACCTGATCTTTGTGACAGGCCGCAACAAGGGGGTGATCGAGGATCATTTCGACAAGCAGTACGAACTGGAATCGACGCTGCGCAAGCGCGGCAAGTCGATCGAACTCGAGCGTCTCGAGGAAGATCTGCCGGGTGCGGGCCAGGCGAGTTTCACCCGGCAGCAGGAGCCACTGGGGTTGGGCCATGCGGTGTGGTGCGCGCGCACGCTTGTCGGCGACGAACCGTTCGCGCTGATGCTTCCCGACATGGTGATGCATGCGAGGCCTGGATGCCTCCGCCAGATGATCGATGTTTACAACGCGCGGGGCGGCGGCAATGTCGTCGCCGTCGAGGAAGTGCCGTGGGAACAGGTCAGCCGCTACGGCATCGTGGGCGCCAGGGACTGGCAGGACAACGCCTTCGCCATCGACCGCATGGTGGAAAAGCCCAAGCGCGAGGACGCGCCTTCCAACCTCATCATCTCGGGGCGCTACATCCTGCAGCCCGAAGTGTTCGGCGAGATCGAGAAACAGGCACCCGGTGCTGGCGGTGAAATCCAGATCACCGACGCGATGATCCGCCTGATGGCGCGGCAGCCCTTCTGGGGAGTCAAATATCGCGGCACCACCTATGACTGCGGCGACAAGATCGGGTTCCTCGGCGCCAATGTGGCGTTCGCGCTGGAGCGTGAAGACCTGGGTCCGGGCTTCAAGGTGGCGCTGAAGAAGATCATCGAGGAGCACGGGGGGCTGTAATGTCCTCGCCCCGCGAAGCGGGAGAGGAAGGGGCCCCGCTGCGCAGCAGTGGGGGAGGTGAGGGACTTTCGGCATGTTCAGCAGGCAGCCCCTCATCTTCCCGTTGCTTCGCAACGGGCCCCTTCTTCTCCCGCTGCGCGGGAGAAGATGACTGTTACCGCCTCAGCGTCATGCCCACCGAAATGCGCTGCTCGTCGTAGTCGCCTTTTTTGCCCGGGGTGTCGAACCACGTGCCGTCGTAGGCGGCGGTGATGAGGAATGAGGGGTTGAGCGCCCATTCGAGGCCGAGATTGGTGTCGAGTGTCACATCGGTGCCGGTGGAGGCGCGTTCGAATTCCATGTCCATGCCGGCGAGCAGATCGAGGTTTTCGCGCAAGCCATGCCGGACATGCGCGCCGAAGGTCCAGGTGCGGCGGCCCGACGAGGTGGGCGACACCGTTTCCGCCAGACCGGTCGAGGCCGTATAGACGATCGAGGTCAGTTCCGTGGGCGACCAGGTGAGCCGCGACTCGAAACCGAACACGTCGTTGGTGTCGAGCGCTTCGTCTTCATAGTCGCGGACCCGATAGACCAGGGAGGTTTCGCCCACAAGAAAGGGTGCGTGGTCGACCACGAAACCGGCGCGCGCCGAAAAACCGTCCGAATCGCGGCGAAGGCCGTTGCGGTCGAGCGTCTTGTCATGGAGGCGCGGCGTGTAGGACACTTCCGCGAACGGCTTGAACACCGGCGGATCGGTGATTACGCCGCGGAGCGACACCACGGGCTCGACCAGGTTGCGGTCGCTGTTGTCCTCGACCCCGCCGCCCGCCAGTTTCACATCCTCGTAGATCTCCCGTGACGCACCCGCCTTGAGCCTGACTTCAAGCGGGCCGAAATCATGGACCACGGCGGCGGTAGCGATCAGCACATGCTCGGTGCGGTTGCCCATGGCGGTATCGGGCACTTCGCTGTCCTCGATACCGGTCTGGTCGAGGATATAGCCGGTCTCGAATTCAAGCCAGGTGAAGCGTTTTATGTCGAGCCGGTAGAGGCTGAAGATATCGGCCTGCTGCGAATTGAAATCGTTGCGATCCTCCAACCACAGCCAATCGCCCGACGCCTGCCCCGTCCATGAATGGCGCGACCAGTCGCTTTCCCAGCGCAGCGCCGGGCGCAATCGGAGGCCCCAGTCGGATTGCGCGTCACGGGTGGATTTAGCGACATTGGACGTATGGGCGGCAGCGACATTGACCGACGGAAAAACCAGCAGCGATCCAACCTCGATGCCGAGCGGCGCATAGGGGTCCGCGACCGGTTCCCTGGGCTGCGGAACCACGGGAGGCACGGGCGGCAGCATGGCCAGGTCGTCGGGCAGAAGGCGCAACGGTGGCACGGTTTGCCCCAGCGCCGGAGCGCCCGACAAGACGGCGGCGGCAAGAACGATTGGCACAAGCCGCCGGGCGAACATGGGGCGATAAACTCCTGGGATCGGCCCCGACCCTAGCGAAAACATGGTTAATGTTGGATTGACGGCTTTCTTTCGCACCCGCCAGCGCTTAGACATGATTGATGCCGACTCACGCCCTGCGCCAGCGCGCATCCAGCAGAGCCACCTGGCAAGCCTCGGTGAAGCTTGCCCTTGCCACCGAGGCCGAGGGTCTGCGCATTCTCGCCGACGCAGCTGATGGACCGCTGGGCGAGGCCATGGCCGATGCCATCGAGATCATCCGGCGCGCCAGGGGCCGCGTCATCCTGACCGGCATGGGAAAGAGCGGCCACGCCGGGCGCAAGATTGCCGCGACCCTGGCCTCGACCGGGCGGCCCGCGCTGTTTGTCCACGCCGCCGAAGCCGGTCACGGCGATCTGGGCATGATCACCAAGGACGATTGCATCATCGTCGTGTCCAATTCCGGTGAATCGCCGGAACTCAGAAACATTCTGGTCTATTCCCGCCGCTTCGCCGTGCCGCTGATCGCCCTCACCTCGCAGGGCGAAAGCACGATCGCGCGCGAAGCCGATGTGGTGCTGCTGCTGCCCAATCCCCGGGAAGCCTGCCCGATCGGACTGGCACCGACGACCTCGACGCTGCTGCAGATCGCAGTGGGCGACGCGCTGGCCGTGGCGCTGCTCGAGGACCAGGGTTTTACCGCGGGCGACTTCCGCAATTTCCACCCCGGCGGCAGGCTGGGAGCGCTTCTCACCCATGTGCGCGACGCCATGCACAAGAAATCGCAGCTGCCTTTGTGCGTGATCGGCATGCCGATGTCGGAGGCGCTGCTGGTCATGACATCGCGGAGCCTGGGTTGCCTGGGCGTGGTGGGCGGCGATGGCCGCCTGATCGGCATCGTCACAGACGGCGACCTTCGCCGCCACATGAGCCGCAACCTGCTCGATCTCACCGTAGGCGAGGTGATGACGCCCGAACCCAAGACCGTGGCCCCCGACGCGCTGACCTCGGAAGCGCTTGAAATGCTGAACTCCGCCAAGATCACCAGCCTGTTCGTGGTCGACGGCGAACACCGGCCCATCGGACTGGTGCATATCCACGAACTGCTGCGTATCGGGGTGACTTGACCCTCGTCTTCTCTCCCGCGACTGCGGGGAGAAGAAGGGGACCCGTCGCGCCTTCGCGATGGGGAAGATGAGGGGCGTCTTTCCGAACTGGCGCGAAGGCCTTCACCTCCCCCACTGCTTCGCAGCGGGGCCCCTTCCTCTCCCGCATGCGGGAGAGGACGAATTTCAAGCCGCTTCCACCACCAGCCGCATGCCGTCGACGCCGGTCACCCGCACCTTGGCACCCCTTGGCAGATCGGGGCCGCGCAGTTCCCAGATCGTGTCTTCGATGCCGAGACGGCCCTTGCCATCGACCACCGGTTCCGCCAGCACGAATGTCCCGCCGACATGGTCATACATGCGCTGGTTGAGGTTGGGCCGGTCGCTGTCGAAAACTTTTCGTCTCTTGAGAAAGGGCCGTCCCGCCAGCACGAACACCAGCGAAAAAACGGCGAACAATGCGAGTTCGATCTGCCAGCCGATGCTCAGCACCGTGTCCAGGAGCCCCACGGCAACGGCGGCAGCGGCGAGGAACATGAAGAACACGCCGGGCGCCATGAGTTCGAAAATGAGCAGCACGCCCGCGGCGATCCACCAGAACCAGTCGCCGAAGGGGAGGATCTGATCCATGGCGGAGCGCTATGCCTTGGGCGCGATGCCGGGGACCCCCGACGGCTTGCGGCGCTCGCCCGACGGCGGCTGCACCCCGCCGAAAGCTTCGCGCGCGATTTCCGCGATGCCGCCGATCGATCCCAGCACCGAAGTCGCGTCGAGCGGCATCATCAGAATTTTCTGGTTGGGCGAGCGGGCGATGGCCTCAAGCGCCTTGATGTAATTGTTGGCGACGAAATAGTTGATCGCCTGCACATTGCCGCTGGAGATGGCGAGACTGACCATCTCCGTCGCCTTGGCCTCGGCTTCGGCGGAACGCTCGCGGGCTTCCGCATCCTTGAACGCCGCCTCGCGCCGGCCTTCGGCCTGCAGCACCACGGACTGCTTCTCGCCCTCGGCCTTGAGGATCGCCGCCTGCCGCATGCCTTCGGCTTCGAGAATGGAGGCGCGCTTCTCGCGCTCGGCCTTCATCTGCCGTCCCATCGAGTCGACAAGGTCGCGCGGCGGGTTGATGTCCTTGATCTCGATACGGGTCATCTTGACGCCCCACGGATGGGTCGCCTGATCGACCACGCCCAGCAGGCGCTGGTTGATCTCGTCGCGCTGCGACAACAGGCTGTCGAGTTCCATCGAGCCCATGACGGTGCGGATATTGGTCATGGTCATGTTGACGATGGCGTTCTGCAGATCGTTGATCTCGTAGGTGGCGCGCGCCGCGTCCAGCACCTGATAGAAGGCGATGCCGTCAACCGTCACCATGGCGTTATCCTTGGTGATGACCTCCTGCGAGGGCACCTGGATCACCCGCTCCATCATGTTCTGCTTGGCGCCGATCTTGTCGATGAAGGGGATGATGAGACCGAGACCGGGCTGCAGGGTGCGCACATATTTGCCGAAGCGCTCGACGGTGTAGGCATGGCCCTGGGGCACCATGCGGATGGCGCGCAGCAGATAAAAAAGCACCACTGCGACGATGACCAGGACGAAAATACCGAAACCTTGAAACATGTTATTTTCTCCGCCGTGAGAACACAGAAAGAATGGCCACTCGCCGTCCCCGCCGCAAGGGCATTCACGCCCAGCCCGAGAGCTCCCGCCCGATGATGGTTTTCAGCATCGCAATCGAATGCGGCTGATCATTGAGACAGGGCACCGCCGAAAAATTGACACCGCCGCGCTCATGGAACGTCTCCTTGAGGCCGATCGCCACTTCCTCGAGTGTCTCGACGCAATCGGCGGCAAATCCCGGCATGATCATCACCAGGTTTTTGACCCCGCTCTGCGGCAGCCCCTCGACCGTCTGCTGCGCATAGGGCTTGAGCCATTCAGCCTTGCCGAAGCGCGATTGGAAGACCACCTGGAATTTATCTTCGGCAAGGCCGAGCCGTGCCGCCAGCAGCCGCGCCGTCTTCATGCAGTGACAATAGTAGGGATCGCCTTTCGTCAGATAGGCGACGGGGAGGCCGTGGAACGATGCGAGAATCATGTCCGGCTTCCACGGCAACGAGGCGAGGTGCCGTTCGAGGCTCTGCGCCAGAGCCTCGATATGCGCTGGATCGCCGTAATAGGGCGGGACGCTGCGGAGTGTGGGCTGCCAGCGCAGGGTTTTGAGCGTGTCGAACACATTGTCGAGCGCCGTGGCCGTGGTTGCCGCACTGTATTGCGGATACAGCGGCACGACGAGAATGCGGTCGCAGCCTCTGGCGTGCAGCGCGCGGATCGCATTTCCCGTGGCGGGCTCGCCGTAGCGCATGGCCCAGTCGACGATGATATTCGAGCGATCGGCCAGCGCGTCCGCCAGTTTCTCCGCCTGCGCCCGCGTAATCGTCTTGAGCGGCGACTCGCCTCTCTCGCGATTCCAGATTTTCGCGTAAGCATGGCCGCTGCGGGTGGGCCGCGTGGTCAGGATGACGCCGTTGAGCAGCAGCCACCACAGCGGTCGATTGATCTCGATCACCCGGGGATCGGACAGGAATTCCTTGAGATAGCGCCGCATCGGCCAGTAGGATGTGCCCTCGGGCGTTCCGAGATTGAGCAGAAGAACTCCGATTCTTCCAATCCTGGCAACGGGATGACCGGGAGGCGCATTGGCGGGGCGATCGGGTTCGTCCATGACGTGCCGTTAACTCCTTGCAAACGCTATTTGCGCATAATCCGCAGCGACTGTCAGAAACGTCTTGAGAGAAGCGAAGTCAAGGTGCCCGGCAAGTGACTTTCCTCGCCCGGATTCAGGCCGAATTCGGCCAGACGCTGTCGCTCGCCTTTTCCGATCTCGACAAACCCGCGGCAGTGGCGAACCTCGACGCCGACACGTTTCGGGCCGCGCGGATTGAGCAAACGGCGCGCCTGGCGCCCTTGCTGATTGCCGCCAATGCCGCGCTGGGGATTGGAATTCCGTGGCTGGCCGATGGCTACTACCCGGACCGGTTGTTGTGGATCTGGTCATGGCTGGCCCTTGTGCCTTCAGCTCTCATAGCACTTGAATGGCTGAACGACCGCTTGCGAAGCCCCAGGCGCGACCTCACCGTCATCCGCCGTTGGGAAGCGCACGGCGCCATTCTCGGCATCGTGTGGGCGGCTTTCCTTGCCTTGTTCTTCGACACGGCAGATGGCCGGATGCTAATTTTTTCAATCGCCTCGGCGCTTGCGATCTATGGCGTTGGAGCACTGGTCCTCGCCCGCATTCCGACGGCGGCGATATTGTTCTGCACCCTGATCGGTTCCGCCCTGACTCTCAATCTGATCAAGCTTGGCGGCCGGACCGGATTTGCATTCGCGGGCTTCTGGCTGTTCTACAGCGTGGTGGTCGCGGCCATCATCCTGGTGGCCCACCGGCGCGCCCTGCTGCGCGCCGCCGGCGGCGGTGAAATGCGCAAGCAGAAGGAAATCATCTCGCTGCTGCTCAACGACTTCGAGCTGGGTGCCAGCGACTGGTTGTGGGAAACGGATTGCGATGGGCATCTCATTCATGCCGCGGACCGGCTTTCCGGACTGACCAGCAAGCCCCCGGCGGATCTGATCGGAAAAAGCCTGGCGGAAGCCGCCGGCATAAATATGGAGGATGCCGGGTGGAAAAAACTCGCCGCCGCCATGAAGAAGGGATCTTCGATCGACGACTGCGAGGTGGAAATCGTCGGGGATGGGGGCTCGACATGGTGGCAGATCGTTGCGCGCCCCGTTCTCGATGACAATGGCCAGTTCTCCGGCCACCGGGGCGTGGCGCGCGACATCACCGCCGCCCGCAATGCACGTCTCGAACTCGTGCAGGCAAAGGAAATGGCCGAACGCGCCAGCGCGTCAAAATCGCAATTCCTCGCGGTAATGAGCCATGAACTCAAGACGCCGCTCAACGCCATCGTGGGCTTTGCCGAGCTTTTGAATTCCGAGCAGGCCGATTATCTGACCGACACCACCAAGGCCGGTCATCTGCGGACCATCCTCGACAGCGGCCGCCACCTGCAGGCGCTCATCAACGACATCCTCGATGCGACGCGGATCGAAAAGGGCGTGATGCGGCTGGTGGAACAGGAAGGCGATGCGGCCGAACTGGTCGAGGTCGCCGTCAAATTGTGCCGCGACGTGGCCGAGAAATCCGATGTCGTGATCATCGCCCGGGTGGCGGAGGGGATCGAAATCAAGGGCGACATTCTGCGCATCAAGCAGGTGCTGATCAACCTCATCTCCAATGCCGCGAAATTTTCGACGCCCGGAGGCTTTGTCAATGTGGGGCTGGAGAAGGCCCAGGGTAGCGGCCTGGCTTTCACCGTCAGCGATGCGGGATGCGGCATCCGTGCCGACGATCTGGAACGCATCTTCGAGCCTTTCGTGCAAGCCGAGAACGGCATGGACCGGCGCTTCGGCGGCATCGGTCTTGGCCTGGCGATCGCCCGCAAGATAGCACTGCTGCATGGCGGCGACATCACGCTCGAAAGCCAGTTCGGCGAAGGCACCACGGCGCGCCTCATCCTCCCGCCGTCACGCGTCGCGTGGCCGGCATCGGCACGCGCGACCGCGGCGGCTTGAGGAGTTCGTCTTCGCCCGCGAAGCGGGAGAAGAAGGGTGACATCCCAAATCTCATCATGCGCGCGCTCGACGCGGGCATCGCAAGAGGATACGCGGGTCAAGCCCGCGCATGATGAGAATGAGGCAGGCTATCGCCGGGGCGAGGACAGTAGAGTCACTCCGCCGCGATCGGGACCTTCGATGACATTGGTGCTTCAAAGCGCGCCAGGAGCTCCGCTTCCCGGGCGCGGACCCTGGCCAGGTTTTCGTCCTTCACATAGCCGAAGCCGCGGATTTGTTCGGGCAGTGCCGCGATCTCGATGGCGATGCCATGGTTGTTGCGCGACAGGCGCTGCAGAAGTTTTGCGACAGTGGCGCGATAGTCCTCGATGAGGGCGCGTTCCTGTTTCCGTTCGCTCGCATAGCCGAAAAGGTCGAACCGTGTTCCGCGCAGACGCCGCAACGGCGCCAGAAGGCGGAAGGCGGTCATCATCCACGGGCCGAACATCGATTTGCGCGGCCTGCCGGTGAATTCGTCGCGCCGGCCAAGCACCGGTGGCGCCAGGTGGAACTTGAGCCGGTAATCGCCCTTGAACTTGGTGGCGACGGCGCGGGCGAAGGTGCCGTCGGTGTAGAGCCGCGCCACCTCGTATTCGTCCTTGTAGGCCATCAGCTTGAACAGCGACCGCGCCACCGCAAGCGTCAGGCGGTCCGAACCGAGAGCGGCTTCGGCCTTGCGCGCGGTGGAAACGAAGTCCCGGTAGGCCTGCGCATAGGTGGCGTCCTGATAGGCGGTTAGAAATTCCACCCGGCGTTCGATGGCATCATCCAGCCTCGGCACGTCCGGCGCGCGGTGGCTGCCGGTCACGGCGCGGACGGCTGCTTCGTCAAGCGCCGCGCGGCGGCCCCACTGAAAGGCCTCTAGATTCATCTTGACCGAAACGCCGTTGAGGCGGACGGCCTCCTCGATCGCAGCGATGCCGATGGGGATCAGGCCCGACTGGCAGGCGTAGCCGAGGGTGAAGAGATTGGCGGCAATCGAATCGCCCATCAGCGCCGTGGCGATCTCGGTGGCGTCGATGGCGTGGAAGCCATCGCGGCGTGTAGCGGCGGCCACGCGCAGCGCGAGAGCGCCGCCGGGGAGCTTGAAATCGGCGTCATAGGTGAATTGCGCCGGCATGGTTTCGTGCGCATTGACCACCGCATGGGTGCGTTCCTGCGAAGCCGCCGAGAGAATGCGCTCCGACGCCGAGGTGACGAGGTCGCAGCCGAGGATGAGATCGGCCGAGCCCGCCGACACGCGGACGGCCGCGATGTCGTGAGGGCTCGCGGCGATCTTGAGATGGGTGACCACCGCGCCGTTCTTCTGCGAGATGCCGACCATGTCGACAAGGGCGGCACCCTTGCCTTCGAGATGGGCGGCCATCCCCAGCACATGGCCGATGGTGACGACGCCGGTGCCGCCGATGCCGGTGACGAGGATCGACCACGGCCGCGACAGGTCGGGCTGCGCGGGTTCGGGCAGAACGGCGAATGGCGCAGTGGGGGCCGCCTTGCGCGAACCCTTGACCAGTTCGCCCCCTTCCACCGTGACGAAGCTCGGGCAGAAACCTTTGAGGCAGGAGAAGTCCTTGTTGCAGGCCGACTGGTCGATCTGGCGCTTGCGGCCGAATTCGGTTTCGACCGGTGCGATTGCCACGCAGTTCGACTTGACGCCGCAATCGCCGCAGCCCTCGCACACCAGGTCGTTGATGAACACGCGCGTGGCGGGATCGGGGAATTCGCCGCGCTTGCGCCGCCTGCGCTTTTCCGCCGCACAGGTCTGGTCGTAGATCATGACGCTGGCGCCGGGCGTTTCCATCATCGCCGTTTGCACCGCCTGCAGATCGTCGCGGTGGTGAAAGCTCGTCCGCGCGGGAAAATCGGCGGCGCTGTGCTTTTCTGGCTCGTCCGACACGATGGCGATGCGCTCGGCGCCGAAGGCCCGCACCTGATGCGCGATCTGCGGCACCGTGAGGCCGCCGTCGTTGCGCTGACCGCCGGTCATCGCCACCGCGTCGTTGAACAATATCTTGTAGGTGATGTTGACGCCCGAATTGATCGCGTGGCGGATGGCCATCAGGCCTGAGTGATTGTAGGTGCCGTCGCCCAGATTCTGAAACACGTGGGCGCGTTTCGAGAACGATGCTTCGCCAACCCAGTTGGCGCCTTCGCCCCCCATCTGGGTGCAGCCCTCGGTGTTGCGGCCGGGCACGAACTGCGCCAGCCAGTGGCAGCCGATGCCGGCGTATCCGCGAGCCCCTTCGGGCAGCACGGTTGATGAATTGTGCGGGCAGCCGGCGCAGAAATAGGGCACGCGCTCGACGAGATCGCCCTGGTTGCGGAGGGGTGCGTTGGCGGGTTGCGGAAGTCCCAACCGCGCGGCGATTGCCGCGGCGATCTGGTTCGGCTCCAGCACGCCATGGGCCGGAAACAGCGGTGCCGAATTCTCGTCCGTTTTGCCGATGACGGCGGCGCGCTGCTTCTCCGCATACAGAATATCGCGGAGCTGCGCCTCGATCAGCGGGCGCTTCTCCTCGACCACCAGGATCGTGGCGAGGCCCGCTGCAAACTCGCGGACGATCATGGGTTCGAGCGGCCACACCATGCCGATCTTGAGCACCCGCACGCCTGAGGTCTCATCAAGCCCCAGATCGTCAAGCGCCTGGCGGACATCGAGATAGGCCTTGCCCGAGGCGACGATGCCGAGCGTTGCACCAAGGCCGCCCCGCATCACAATGCGGTTGAGCCCGTTGGCGCGGGCGAATGCCTTGACCGCCGGCATCTTGTGCACATGCAGGCGCTCCTCCTGCGCCATGCGGTCGTCATTGGGCCTGATATTCAAGCCGTGCCGAGGCAGGATGAAATCGGAAGGGATAACGGGCGTTATGCGGTCCATGCCGGCCTCGACCACGGCGGAGGATTCGACCGTGTCATGGACGCATTTCAATCCGGTCCAGACCCCTGCATAGCGCGACAGAGCGAAACCGAGCAGCCCGAAATCGATGATCTCCTGCACGCCCGAGGGACTGAGCACCGGGATCATGGCATCGCTCAGCGCCACATCGCTTGCATGGGCGACGGTCGAGGATTCGGCACTGTGATCGTCGCCGGCCAGTGCGATCACGCCGCCATGCCGCGACGAGCCCGCCATGTTGGCGTGGCGAAACACATCGCCCGAACGGTCGACGCCCGGCCCCTTGCCATACCAGATGCCGAACACGCCATCGAAGCGCCCCTCGCCCCGCATCTCGGCCTGCTGGCTGCCCCACAGGGCGGTGGCGGCGAGGTCTTCGTTGAGGCCCGCCTGGAATTTGATGTTGCGGGGTTCGAGGACGCCACGGGCGCCCAAGAACTGGTTATCGACGGTGCCGACGGGGGAACCCCGATAGCCAGTGACGTAACCCGCGGTGTTGAGGCTGGCGCGAGCGTCGGCTTCCGACTGCATGAGGGTTAGGCGCACGATGGCCTGAGTTCCGGTGAGGAATACGCGGGCGATGGAGAGATCGTATTTGTCGTCGAGACTGGGGAGTGACTTGGTCATGATTTTTTCTAGCACCTTGCTGCCAAACTCTCCAAGGCCGGGCTTAACCCGGCCACCCAGACTGGGTCCCCGGCTCAAGGCCGGTGATGGAGAGGTGGGAATAGCGAAGCTGGATTTCTTGACAGTCCCAGGTCTTTCCCCCATTTTGAATTCAGGGGAAGGGCGATCACCCCTCCAGGCGTCAGGCCCAAGCATCGCGTCCCATTCACATGATTTTGAAGGACGCCCATCATGCCTGCTCCCAATACGATTGCACCTGAAAAACTGAACCGGCTCGTCGGCACGCCGGCAGCGCCGATCATCATCGATGTCAGAACCGATGAGGATTTCGCCGCCGATCCGTTTCTCATTCCCGCCTCGTCACGGCGCGGCCACGCCGATGTGTCGGTGTGGGCCGATCACTTCAAGGGGACCGAGGTGGTGGCGGTGTGCCACCACGGCGCCAAGCTCAGCCATGGTGCGGCGGCGTGGTTGCGCCATGCCGGCGCCGATGCCGTGTCGCTGGAAGGCGGCTTCGAGGGCTGGAAGGCGGCGCGGCTTCCGCTGGTTCCGGCGGAGAAGATTCCGGTGCGCGACGTTCACGGCCGCACGCTCTGGGTCACGCGCTCGAGGCCCAAGGTGGACCGCATCGCCTGCCCGTGGCTGATCCGCCGCTTTGTCGATCCCGGTGCCGTGTTCCTGTTCGTGGCGCCGCCGGAAGTGGCGATGGTGGCGGAACGCTTCCAAGCCACCGCCTTCGACATCGAGAACACCTTCTGGAGCCATCGCGGCGACACCTGCACCTTCGACACCATGATCGCGGAGTTCAACCTCGCCACCGAACCGCTGCTGCGGCTTGCCACCATCGTGCGCGGCGCCGATACGGCCAGGCCCGATCTCGCCCCCGAAGCGCCGGGTCTGCTCGCCGCCTCGCTCGGGCTGTCGCGGATGTATGCCGATGACCTGAAACAGCTTGATGCTGGCTTGCAACTATACGATGCCTTCAACCGCTTGTGCCGCGACGCGACGGAGGAAACCCACAACTGGCCGAGCAACAAGGGAAAGCCGTGAGTCCGTCGTTCGGCGAGGCCGTCAGAACCTGGGCCCGCATCGGCTGCCTGTCGTTCGGCGGGCCGGCGGGCCAGATCGCGCTGATGCATCGCGAGATCGTCGACGATAAAAAGTGGCTGAGCGAGAAGGAATTCCTCGGCGCACTCAATTTCTGCATGCTGCTGCCCGGCCCCGAAGCGATGCAGCTGGCGACCTATGCCGGATGGAAACTGCATGGGGTGAAAGGCGGCCTGGCGGCGGGGCTGCTGTTCGTCGTTCCCGGCGCCATCGTGGTGCTGGCTCTGTCGATGCTCTACGGCGCGTTCGGCAATCTGCCGTGGATCGCGGCGGTGTTTTACGGCGTCAAGGCGGCGGTGCTGGCGATCGTCATCGAGGCATTGCTCAGAGTTGCTAAGCGGGCGCTGAAATCCACCGCCGACTGGGTGATTGCGGGGTTGGCATTCGTCGCGCTGTTCGTGTTTGCATTGCCCTTTCCGCTGATCATCCTGGCCGCGGCGATTTATGGATATTTGCGCGGTGGTGGAGTGGCCGACAGGGCGCGGACCTTGCCGCCGCTCCAGTCGCTGGTTTCGACCACTTCGATCTGGCTGGCCATCTGGCTTTTGCCCCTGGCTCTGCTGGCCCTCCTGCTTGGGCCGGATCATGTACTGACTGAATTGGGGGTGTTCTTTTCCAAGCTGGCGGTCGTCACCTTCGGCGGAGCCTACGCGGTGCTGGCCTATATGGCGCAGGCAGCGGTCGAGCAGAAGCACTGGCTGACGGCGCCCGAAATGATCGACGGGCTGGCGCTGGCGGAAACGACGCCCGGGCCGCTGATCCTGGTAACGGAGTTCGTGGGCTACCTCGCGGCACTGCGCCAGTTGGGCGCATGGGGCGGACTGGCCGGCGCC
>JANLYR010000009.1:0-2517 GCA_031365765.1 Hyphomicrobiales bacterium
CGAGTTCTCAACGGCCGCGCTGACCAGACAGCCGGCAGGTCCGCGGCGGGAAAGCAGCTCGGGCGTGGGTCAAACGTGCAGCAGTGTCCCGACATGACGAAAAATCTATCCGAGACACCAGGCAACGGGGTGTTCGAGGCGTTCACGATCCTTCAGTGAGGAGCCTCACGGATGCAGAGCAGCGCTGATTCATGCTGGCGAAGCCCTTATTTCTAATTGAGTCGGGCAATCACAATGGCCCCTTTCAGGATCGCCCACGCTTCGCTGAACGTCCGAAATTAAGCGTATTGTGTTGAAAAAGTCGGTGAGAGAGCCCTCGGGGCTTATTCTCGGCAACAATAAATCATCGAGATAAACCTTCCTGAATTGTTGTTGTGCTTTAGCGCCCGTCCCGATTCGATTATTACTCGGCGGAGGCTTGCCTGGAGTTTTTCAACAGAATAAAGCGCAAAGCGGAAGGTCACCGTTTTGAAACCGAGCTAGCCCCACGGGGCTGAGGTCTCCGGGGCTAATCGCTAAAAACCGGTGCCCCACCGACTGAGTGCACTTTACCATTTATGCCATAAGTGTGGAGAGGTTCAGATAAGCGCCCCCGGGAAATAGTACAATTTTATCATGGGCCAGGGCTGCGTTGGAAGGCAGGAAATGGGCCGTTTGCGGACTGGCTGCTGTTGGCCGCGCATAGACTGGAGCCGACTACCGAACTGTTGAGGTGGCTCGGATACGCTGTGCGCCCGCTGGGTCACACATGTTTATGCTGTTAGCTTCTAGGGCCTGGCGCATCCATTCACCATTCCCACTTTTCGCACCTGCAACCGCTGAAGGTGGTCAAGACCGAACGATCGGGGCACCGCCATGCTGGCCATGCCGAAACCAAGAAACAGATCAATTCGGTGCTCGACAATCTTCGAGCCACGATCGACCGCATACCAGATGCCATCGTGCCGGGTGCCGTCCGGCAACTTCATGCCCATCGTTTCCGGGATGAGCAGGCGCGTTCCCATCTTGATATCAGGTCCTACAGCGACACTTTTGTAGGGGATCAGGGGACAGCCTACCGCGTCCAATCCGTAAGCGGCTCGCACGACCTGCCATCGCTGCTCACCATTCACCTTACCAGCAACGTTTAAGACCCGGCCGTCGGAAAGTTTCGCAGAACCTTCTACCGATGCTTTCCGCAGAAATTCCGACGACACTTGAGCTATGACAGTCCCGTCTGGCCCACGGAAGCTTGCATCCTGCCCTGATGGATAGTCGCTCTCGAGCGCCGTGTAATAGAGGGTGACTGCTAACCGAAGCGGACTATCAGTTGCCGCGTCAAGCGGTGCGGAGGGTATGGAAGGGGGCGGTGCGGCATCGCCCTGAGGCCGCGTCGGCAGTGTATCCACCACGTCCGCTCCGTTCACCAGTTTCCCGATTTCCCGATCGAATTTCTCGATCTGGAAACGCTGGGGATCGTCGTGCCCTCCAAGCAGCCCACCGTCTACTGCCGCATGAAAGGCTGGGATCATCCAATGACCGGCACGGCGGCTTGCCGCAACATACAGTAGTGCCAGGCTCCGATATTGAGCGTCGGTGAAACCCAGCTCCGGGGCAAATTCATCAATTCCAGCTAGGTTATTACGTCGAGGTTGGACTAGCTCGATGTGGATAAACAGACCTTTCGAAGGGGTCCTCACATATTTCAGCTCAAGCTTGGTTGCTCTCCAAGGTGTTTGGAAATCGAGAAACTTTTTTGCCCCGCCAAGGCGATCGACGAAGAAGTGTGCTTTGGACCGCGTACCCGAGGGGTAGCGGTCGAATTTGTTTACGTAATTGCTTGTGTTGATGTCGTCCGGAAAGGGGGCGCGCTTGAAGTTAGGACTGCTCGTATCATGAATAACGAAGTATCGCGCCATTGGAGCGCTACGTGCGTTATTGTTGGCACGAGAAAGCGGCTGGTCCAACGTATCTGCCAAACCCTGGATATCGGGTGGGCGTGCGGCCAGAAGCAGAGATGCTACAACAGAAGCGGGAATACCGACCGGCTTCCCCACGAGAGAACGTAGCGTCGGCGGAAGGAGCTTGCGTGGGGCTAGATTGGCTAAGGGCTCGACGAAACGCGTCAAACAGGAAGCCTGGGTTAGAGCATCACCTGCGAAGCTCAACGCGTCGGTGCTAAAGGCGCACTGGCCGTACGTTTGGTCATCCGTCTGCGCGGCCGATTTCGCTGACCCGAAAGCAGTGAGTATCAAGATAGCTGTCAGCGAGACATTCAGATGCTTTCTACCCATCCCGCACCCTTTCGACAGCACCTTCGCGGCGACTCTCTCGATCAACTCGAGCGTCGCGTTTGATCATTCCCCGCGGATGCAAACTTTGCCGGCCGAGGCCAGGAGTGATGCCTTCTCGGCGTCCTTTCCGTCAGGCATCATCTCTGCCAGAAAGCGTATATTTGCTAGGCAATCGGCACTTGTCGCGAACTCCGTCAAGTTTTGCGCCGCGACTCCTGTGGCGAATACTTTACCTGCGGTTAGA
>JANLYR010000034.1:0-3793 GCA_031365765.1 Hyphomicrobiales bacterium
TTCATGCAGGGGGGCGGCGACGGCTATTCAATGTTCAAAAAAGCCAGGTTGCTGGTCGATGCCCTGAACGGAACGCTGCTGCCCAGCGCCGTCATCGATTATATCGCGGCAAAAAAGGAAATCGCCCCAAAGGTCGAGGGCCGTATCGTCTTCAGATGATCGAACGGATCAAGCCCCTGGTCTCGAGAGGAATGCCCCGGCGCGCGATACGCAGCGCGCCGGAGCCACCGCCATTTTACTTCGGCAACAGAACGGTATCGATCACGTGGATCACCCCGTTCGACTGCGCGACGTCGGCGATCGTCACATTGGCCGTCTGGCCCTTTTCGTCCATGATGGTGATCTTGCCATCCTTCGACATGATCGTCAGCTTGCCGCCGCTGACGGTCGTCACTTCATGCTTGCCGCCGTCGTCCATCACCATCTTGTTGATGGCATCGCTCATGGCCTTGGCGGGCACCACATGATAGGTCAGGATTTTGACGAGCATGTCCTTGTTCTCGGGCTTGAGCAGCGTATCGACGGTGCCGGCCGGCAGCTTGGCGAAAGCTTCATTGGTGGGCGCGAATACCGTGAAGGGGCCCGCTCCCGACAGCGTCTCGGCAAGACCGGCGGCCTTGACCGCTGCAACCAGCGTTGTGTGGTCCTTGGAGTTCACCGCATTTTCGACGATGTTCTTGTCGGGGAACATTTCAGCGCCCCCAACCATGGTATTGGCGGCCATGGCGGCCGAGAAGCCGAGGGCCAGGACGGCCGAAGCGGCGAAAAGCGATTTGCGAAACGACATGGTTTTCTCCTGGATGATCGTTGGTCCCTGTTCGGGATAATGGAAATACGCAAGCCAGCCTTCGGAGTTGCCGGGCTTGACCAAAACTAATCGTCACAAAACGTGATGAAACCCGATGCCCTTGACATCCGTAGGGGCGCCGCCCGAAACCACCGGAATGAAAAAATCCGTGAACTCCAATCCCGATCCACTCGCTTTGCTGCGTGCCGAACTGAAAAAACGCAAGCTCTCGGGCTTCATCGTTCCGCGCCAGGATGAGTTCCAGGGGGAGTATGTCGCTCCTTATGCCGAGCGTCTGCGTTGGCTCACCGGATTTGCCGGGTCATGGGGAACCGCCATCGTCACAAGGACCAAGGCCGCCATCTTCGTCGATGGCCGCTACACCGTCCAGGTGCGGAGCCAGGTCGATGTGAAGCGCTTTGAACCCCGCCACCTGGTGGACCAGCCGCCGGCGCAATGGATTGAAGAAAATCTGAAGAACGGCGACCGGCTTGGCTACGATCCATGGCTTCTCACGGCGGAGCAGGCCGCACGCTTCGCAAAAGCCTGCGCCAAGGCCGGGGCGAAACTCGTTCCCGTCGACAGCAATCCGCTTGATGCCGTGTGGCTGGACCGGCCACCCCGCCCGCTGGCGCCCGTCACCTCGCAGCCCACCCAATTCGCCGGCCGCACCGTGCGGGAAAAACTGGACGACGCCGTGGCGGCCCTGAACAAGGCAAAAGCCGGCGCCGTCGTCCTCACCATGCCCGATTCCGTCGCCTGGCTTTTCAATATCCGGGGAACCGACGTGTCCTACACGCCGGTGGTGCTCGCCAACGCCATCCTCCACCGGAAAGGCAAGGCCGAGCTCTTCATCGACGCGAGCCGGCTGGCGGAAGACGCGCGAGCGCAGCTGCGCTCCGTTGCCATCTTGCGCAAGCCCGAAACCATCGACACAGCACTGAAGGCATTGGGCACGAAAAAATCCCGCGTACTGCTGGACCTCGACGGCGCGTCGGAACATGTGCGCGCCAAACTGGCGAAGTCGGGTGCTGTCATCGTGGCGGGCGCCGATCCTTGCGTCCTGCCCAAGGCCCGCAAGAATGCCATCGAGCAGGAGGGAGCCCGCGCCGCGCACCGCCGCGACGGCATCGCCATGGCGCGTTTTCTGCGCTGGCTCGAAGCGGCGGCACCGGCGGGCGCGCTCACCGAACTGGCCGTTGCGGACAAGCTCGAGGAATTCCGCCGCGCCCATCCCCTCCTCCTCGATCTCTCCTTTGATACGATCGCGGGTGCGGGGCCCAACGGCGCGCTGCCGCATTACAAGGTGTCGGCGGAGTCGAGCCGGCCGCTCAACTCGGGTGACATATTTCTCATCGATTCGGGCGCCCAGTATCAGGACGGCACCACCGACATCACCCGCACCGTCATCATCGGTCAGCCCACGGACGAAATGAAGGATCGTTTCACCCGCGTACTGAAAGGCATGATCGGACTGTCGCGCATCCGCTTTCCCAAGGGTACCTGCGGCTCGCAGCTTGACGTTCTGGCGCGGCAGCATCTGTGGACAGCGGGCCTCGAATACGACCACGGCACCGGTCATGGCGTGGGCTCCTACCTGTCGGTCCATGAGGGCCCCGCCCGCATCAACAAGTCCGATCGCACGCCGCTGGAGCCCGGCATGATTCTCTCCAACGAACCGGGCTTCTATCGCCCCGATCACTACGGCATCAGGATCGAGAATCTTCTGCTGGTAACGGCCGAAAAAGAGATCGAGGGCGGCGAGCGCCCGATGCTGGGGTTTGAAACGCTCACCCTCTGCCCCATCGACCGCCGCCTCATCGACCGGAAACTCCTGGACAGCTACGAAACATCCTGGCTCGACGCCTACCACGCCCGCGTACTGAAGGAAGTGGGCGACCATCTCGACGGCGGCGATCTGGACTGGATGAGACAGGCCTGCTCGCCCCTCGGTTAAACCAACATCCGCAGCAGCACGACGCTCACCACCCCTGCTACGATCGTCACCACCAGCGGTATGCGAAGCAGCACCGCGCCCACCGTGATCGCTGCCGCCAGCGTTTCGGCCACGCCCGTGGCAAGCACGGTGGGCGCGATAACCGCCATCAAGATGGCCGGCGGCAATGCATCGAGCGCCGACTTCAGCCGCCCTTCCACCCGCACCCCGCGCATCAGGAACAGACCGCTCAGCCGCGTCGCATAGGTAGCCAGCGCCATGCCGAGGATCGCCAGCGCCGTGAGAGGATCGATGCTCATGCCGCCGAAACATCGCGGTGGAGCAGCGTGGCGGCAGCGACTCCGGCCAGTCCGCCGATGACGATGTACCAGGCGCCCGGAATATAAAGTTTCGCCACGGCGGCAAAAACCGCGCTGGCACCAAGCACGGCGCCGGTTCGCGGTCCCTTCCAGAATCCGGCAAGGATGCCGATGAACATGGCGGAGAAGGCGAAATCGAAACCATAGGCGGCGGGATCGCCCAGCGAGCGGCCGGCAATCGCACCCATGGTGGCGGATAAGGTGAAAATGCAAAGCAGCGGCAGTGTCAGCCCGAAATAATATGCAACCGTGAGCGGTTGTGTCAGGGCGCGCCGCTCGGCGAAAGCCCAGCTTTCATCGACCAGCAGGAACATCATGAGCGGATGCCAGCGCCGATCGATATGGCCGATATGCCGCGAGAACGAAGCACCCATCAGCACGTGACGGATATTGACGATGAACACGGTGAAGGTGAGCAAAATCCACGGCACGGGTTCGCGCCACAGTTCAATGGCGACGAACTGCGCCGCACCCGCAAACACCGTGGCGGTGGTGAGCCCGGCTTCCAATGGCGACAGGCCCTTCCCCGCCGCCAGCGTTCCCCACAGCAGACCGATGGGAAACCCCGCCACCAGCACGGGAGCGATTTCAGTCAGGCCCTCGCGAAATTCGCTGAAGCGATTCCCCATCAAGCGCCCACGCGCGTGAACCACTCGTCCTCGCCAATGACTTCGACGCCATGCTTCTTCG
>JANLYR010000044.1:0-3531 GCA_031365765.1 Hyphomicrobiales bacterium
ACCGGCACCGAACAGCGCATCGACGATGAGCCCGGTCCCCATTGGCACTCCCAAAGGTTCAACCGATCCGTCCCACCGCCCGGCCATCACGCCAGCGTCGCCTTTCAGTTCCGCCCGATCACCGTAGAGCGCCACCGTCACCTTCCAGCCCCAGCGCTTGAGATAGCGGGCCACCACCAAACCATCGCCGCCATTGTTGCCGGGCCCGCAGGCAACGCGCACGGGAAGCGCCCCGAACCGCCTGACGATTTCCTCCGCCACGGCGCGCCCGGCATTCTCCATAAGCTCGAGAGAAGGAACCCCGGCCGCCACGGCGCCAGCGTCGGCGCGATACATTTCGGCGGGCGTCAAAAGGGCCCTGGGTTCGAAACTGTTCAATCCCGCATCAATCTTCAAAGGTCCGCCCATCGCTCGGTCAGAAGGCGTTGACAATGCCCTTGACGACATCGCTCGGCGTTCCCGCGGTGGATTTCGCCGCGACCACGAAGGAGGCCCTGCCGACAGCGGACGCAGACAGTTGCACGATCATCTTCATGGCGAAAATCTGGCCGCGCGCGATGAGTCCGGTTGAGAATGTACCGTTCCGCACCGCCGTCGTGATGTTCGCCCCGTCAGCGTAATTGACATAAGTCACGGTATAACCGGTGGCCGCACCCGTGCCCTTGAGCGTGAAGGCTGCTGGCACCAGACCGTCATTCTGGATCAGCACCGGGAAAAACTGGCTGGTGCCACGCTTGATCGAAATTGTCTTGGTCTGGAAAGCGGCGTTCGTGTTGTAGATGTCGCTGCCCACGTAGTTTCCGGAGAAGATGCCGATCTCGGCATCGGGAAGGCGCAGCGATCGGGACGCGGCGAAGCGGGCGTTGACGTCGCCACCCGCGCTGGTGAAACTGCCGCTGGCGTAAACTTGGCCGTTGACCACCGCCAGAGCCAGGCCGTTCCCCACCCACGGACCGTCCCCTGAGCCGTTAGAGCCTAAAGCGCGCCAGGTTGTGCCGTCGAACCACGCAATGTTGTCGGCGGCTGTCTGGCCGTTGGCGTTCTGGAACGAACCGGCGGCAAAGAGCAAGGGGCCGCTCGCCGCCAGGGCATTAATATATGTCGTGGCGGGGAACCACCCATCGTTGCCGGCGGCGTTCCCGCCTAGCGCCCGCCACGACGACCCGTCCCACCTGACCACGTGATCGGCCTTGGCAATGCCGCCGACGTTTACCTTGTCGGTTCCGACATAGACATTCGTGCCTTGGGCGGTCAGCGCCCGGACAAATGTGTCGATCCCGCCGCCCACGCCGTGCCAGGTGCCGTCATAGGCGGCAATGTGGTCCGCCGTGGGATCGCCGTCGAGATTGGTGAAAGTGCCTCCAGCGTACAACACGCCGTTCGAGTCGGCCGTCAGCGCATAGACCGCCCCGGTGAAGTCGCCGTCTGTGTCAACAGTCGCGCTCGGCGCGCCGGTCAGGAGGTCGCAGGCCAGAAGATAGTCGGCCGCGGAAATTCCGGTGCCGTTCTGGAAGTCGCCGCCGACATAGAGTGTGGACCCGATCACCTGGAGGGCATTCACCTGCAAGCTTACGACCGCGCCGATATGGCCCGGAGTACCGCAGAACGGCGCCCAGCTCGTGCCATCGAACACAGCGAGGTTGTCCGCGTCCGGATTGCCACCGGCATTCTGGAAGTTGCCGCCGGCATAGATCTTCCCGCCGTAATGAGCGATTGCGAACACGGACCCGCTGCCCAGCGGCGACGTACCGAGCGCGCTCCACGTGACGCCGTTCCACTTGGCGATGCGATCGGCGTTTGGATCGCCGCCGGCATCGGTGAAGCCCCCACCGGCATACAGCATCGTTCCCACTTTGTGCAGGGCGGAGACCGTGCCATTCAGGGAAGGTGTTCCTGCGACGGTCCCGGATCCGAGGTGGTTCCAGCTTCCGCGGCCGGTCGCCGCTGCCGGAGTGAAAATAGCCCAGGACATTGAAAGAGCGATCGACAGGACGGCGGAGAAATGGCGCATTTCAGTTTAACCTTCCCACAGCGCGAGCCTAGGCCGCCGGCAATCCTTGGTCAATTCCACCAGGACATCGCGTATGACTAATTTGTAGGCAATCAGCCCAATTTTATGGCTATACTCCCGCTGGAAACCCGCTTGGCCGCCTACAACCCTTTGATATCCATAAGCCGGCGGTGTGGCACGGACCGTGCAACCTTAACCGGCGTTAACATGAGGCGGAAATGAAGAAAATCGAGGCAATCATCAAGCCGTTCAAGCTCGATGAGGTCAAGGAAGCGCTGCAGGAGGTGGGCCTGCTCGGCATCACGGTGACCGAGGCCAAGGGCTTTGGGCGCCAGAAGGGCCACACCGAACTCTACCGGGGTGCTGAATATGTCGTCGACTTCCTGCCCAAGGTGAAGATCGAGATCGTGATCGGCGACGAGCTCGTCGACAAGGCGGTCGAGGCCATCCAGACCGCCGCCCGCACGGGCCGCATCGGCGACGGCAAGATCTTCATTTCCACCATCGAACAGGCTATCCGCATCCGCACCGGCGAGTCGGGCCCCGACGCGCTCTGATCATTTCGTAAAACCACAGGAACCGACAGACATGACCAAGCCACTCGACGCCTCGGGCGTGATGAAGATGATGAAAGACAAGGAGGCGAAATATGTCGACCTTCGCTTCACCGATCCGCGCGGCAAGATGCAACATCTCACCATGGACGTCTCGCAGATGGGCGAGGACGCTTGGTCCGAGGGCCTGATGTTCGACGGCTCGTCGATTGCCGGCTGGAAGGCGATCAACGAGAGCGACATGGTGCTGATGCCGGACCCGGCTTCCGCCCACATGGACCCATTCTATGCCCAGACTACCATGGCGGTGTTCTGCGACATTCTGGAACCCGGCACGGGCGAGGGCTACAACCGCGACCCCCGCATGATCGCCAAGCGTTCGGAAGCCTATCTCAAGCAGTTGAAAACCGGTGACACGGTCTATGTCGGCCCCGAGGCCGAGTTCTTCATCTTCGACGACGTGCGCTTTTCCTCCACCCCCTACAATACCGGCTTCAAGCTCGACTCGATCGAACTCCCCACCAATTCCGACCGCGAATACGAGACCGGCAACATGGGCCACCGGATGCGCACCAAGGGCGGCTATTTCCCGATGAACCCGATGGATTCGGCACAGGACATGCGTTCCGAAATGCTTTCCGTCATGGCCGAGATGGGGGTGACGGTCGAGAAGCATCACCACGAGGTGGCCTCGGCCCAGCACGAGCTCGGCATGAAATACAATACGCTCACCACCATGGCCGACCAGATGCAGATCTACAAATACGTGATCCACAACGTGGCGCATGCTTACGGCAAGACCGCGACCTTCATGCCCAAGCCCATCTTCGGCGACAACGGATCGGGCATGCACTGCCACTTCTCGATCTGGAAGGACGGCAAGCCGCAGATGGCGGGCAACCAGTATGCGGACTTGTCCGAGATGTGCCTCTACTTCATCGGCGGCGTCATCAAGCATGCCAAGGC
>JANLYR010000062.1:0-2385 GCA_031365765.1 Hyphomicrobiales bacterium
TCGGATGTGAAATAGGCGCAGGAGTAGTTCAGGCCGGCGTCGAGGAAAAGTTTGTAGAGTTCGTTCGACAGATCGTAGTGATGGGCGACATTCCTGCGCGAGGCGGCCTGCCTGTTGCGCTGATAGAAACCGCGCAGCGACTTGTATGCAGAACGCAACCCCCGCTGCAGCGGCTGGCCGCGAAGGTTCATGCGATTGAGCGCATAGAGCGTCAGCAGGTCACGAAGCGCCCCCTCCTCGATCACCAGTGTGCCGTCCATATAGGCCTCGCCGGTGCGCAGTTCCGGGTTGAGGAAGAGCGAGCGATGCAGGCGGCGGTCGGTAAGCCGGATGGTGACGGCGGGCTGGGGGCTCGCGGCATAGACATGAGACACGCCATCCGCATCGATGACGCGAAGGGTCCCGGTCCGGACGAAGCGCCGCATCATGGTGTCGAGAAGTTTCAATTCGCCCAATCCAGCACGACCTTGCCGCAAGCGCCCTGCTTCATCAGCGCGAAGCCTTGCGCGTAGTCGGCGGCTTTCATGCGGTGGGTGATGACCTTCCTCACATCGAGGCCCGATTGCAGCATGGCGATCATCTTGTACCAGGTCTCGAACATCTCGCGGCCGTAAATTCCCTTGATCGTCAGCGCACGGAAGATGATGGCGTTCCAGTCGACTGGCATCTTGCCGGATGGAATACCGAGCATGGCGATCTTGCCGCCCATGATCAGATGCTTGGTCATCTGCTCGAAAGCAGACGGTGCCCCCGACATTTCAAGCCCGATGTCGAAGCCCTCGCGCATGCCGATCCGCTCCATCACCGATTTCAGATCTTCGCGCGACACATTGACGGTGACGGCGTCGGCCACCTCATTGCACAGATCGAGGCGGTAGTCGTTGACATCGGTCACGACGATATGCCTCGCACCCACGTGACGGCAGACGGCGGCAGCCATGATGCCGATGGGGCCGGCGCCGGTGATCAGCACGTCCTCGCCGACGAGATCGAAGGAAAGTGCGGTGTGGACGGCGTTGCCGAGCGGATCGAGAATGGCGCCGATCTCGTCATCGACCTCGGGCGGCAGATGGATGGCGTTGAAGGCGGGGATTTTCAGGTATTCGGCGAAGGCGCCAGGCACATTGACGCCCACACCCTTTGTCTCCGGATCGAGGTGAAAATGCCCGGCCCTGGCCATCCGGCTCTTCATGCCGATCAGATGGCCTTCGCCCGACACCCTGTCGCCAACCTTGACGGTGCGCACATGGGTTCCGATCTCGGCCACGGTGCCGGCGAATTCGTGGCCCACAACCATCGGCACCGGAATGGTCTTCTGCGCCCATTCGTCCCATTTCCAGATATGGAGATCGGTGCCGCAGATACCGGTCTTGGCCACCTTGATCAGAATATCGTCGGGACCGATCTGGGGGATCGGCTCGTCGCGCAAGGTCAGCCCCTCGGTCTTCTCGGCCTTCACCAGTGCCCGCATGAGACGTTTCTCCACTTCCCCACCCCCGCCCTGCGGGCGGACCCTCCCCGCAGAGGGGGAGGGAATTAGAGAGGGGAATACACTTATTCGGCGGCGAGTGCCAAGGACACGGGCGCTGGTGAAAAACTGTTGCTCCGCGCCATCGCCCAGGAATCCTGGAACAGCTTCGAGCCGCCTCCCTCCAGCAGTTCGCCGGGCCGGAGCAGATGGTATTGTTCGGCGAAGCTCACGACGCGGTCTGCGGCGGCGCGGTGCAGGAAGTGGTGTGGTCCGATCTCCGTGGGATGATCGAGACCGGCGGCGGCGACGAGCTCGGCCAGCGCCTTCACCGTCTCGCGGTGGAAGCTGGCCACGCGCTCGGCCTTGTCGGGCACCACGATGGCACGCTGGCGCAACGGGTCCTGGGTCGTCACCCCCGTTGGGCACTTTCCGGTGTGACACTGCTGGGCCTGGATGCAGCCCACGGCGAACATGAAGCCCCGCGCCACGTTGCACCAGTCGGCGCCCAGCGCCATGACACGCGCCATGTCGAAACCCGTGGTGATCTTGCCCGAAACGCCGATCTTGATGTGGTCGCGCAAATTTGTGCCGATCAAGGCCGAATGGACGAAGGCCAGTCCGTCGCGGAGCGGCATGCCGAGGTGGTCCATGAATTCAAGCGGAGCAGCACCGGTGCCCCCCTCCTTGCCGTCGACGACGATGAAATCGGGTAGGATACCGGTGTCGAGCATGGCCTTGACGATGGCGAGGAATTCCCACGGATGGCCGATGCACAGCTTGAAGCCGGTTGGTTTGCCGCCCGACAGATCCCGCAGCCTGGCAATGAACGCCATCAGTTCAAGTGGCGTCGCGAAGGCAGCGTGGCAGGCGGGCGACAGGCAGTCCTTGCCTGCCTCGACGCCGCGGATCGCCGC
>JANLYR010000064.1:0-5552 GCA_031365765.1 Hyphomicrobiales bacterium
AGCGCCCGGCGGAGGATGGCGCCGCAACGTTGAGAACGTCACCTCGTGCGGTTCGCGTGTTCAGCCTGGTCACGGCGCCTTGATAGTGCAGGGCATCCACCGTCACGGCGGCGCTATGCCCACCGGCCGGCGCTGGCGTTCCGGCGCGCAGCACAGAAATTTTTTCCGGCCGCAGACTGGCCCAGCGTTCCGCCGAACCGGTTTCCCTGGCGAAAGCGGGGGTCAACACGTTGGATGAACCGACAAAATCGGCAACGAAGCGCGACTGGGGACGCTCATAAATATCTTCTGGACTGCCCACTTGGACAATGTGTCCATCATTGAAGATGGCGAGCCGGTCCGCCATGGCCAGTGCCTCGCTTTGGTCGTGGGTTACGAAAACGAAGGTGATGCCGAGATTGCGCTGTAGCGACTTGAGTTCAACCTGCATCTGTTCCCGCAGTTTGAGATCGAGCGCTCCCAAAGGTTCATCGAGCAGCAGCACTTTGGGCTCATTGATCAGGGCACGCGCAAGTGCCACACGCTGGCGCTGTCCACCCGACAGTTGCGATGGCCGCCTTGCGCCAAATCCTTTCAGCGCAACCAGTGCCAGCGTTTCCTCGGCCTTCCGGCTGCGCTCGCCAAGTGAGATACCCCGCACCATCAGGCTGTAAGCGACATTCTGCAGGACGGTCATATGGGGAAAGAGAGCGTAGTCCTGAAAGACGGTGTTGACGTTCCGCCTATAGGGAGGAACGCCATTCGCACTTTCTCCGAAGATTTCAATATGGCCGGAATCCGGCTGTTCGAAGCCCGCGATCAGACGAAGGCAGGTTGTCTTGCCCGATCCCGAAGGACCCAGCATGGCGAAGAATTCGCCGCTTGCGATGTCGAGTGTTACATTGTCGACGGCACGCACCTTGCCGAAATGGCGTGAGACGCGCTCGAAGCGTACAGCTGCGTTCATTGTCGCGGATGATCCGAAGGCGGACCTGTCCCCTTCTCATCTACGAAGAGAAGGGGACTAACTTTCAGGCTAGCGGCCGCCAAGCACGGCAATCATGTCGGTGGCCCAGCGATAGTATGGAACGCAGCCCGCCGATTGCGACGCGCATTTCGCCACCGGCGTGCGCCAGAAGCTTATCTTGTCGAAGTTGCCTTCGCCGTTTGTATCGCAGCCTTTATCGGTGAGCAGCGCATTGCCCTTGCAGGCCGCGGGCACCGCGGGAACGGAACCGAACCAGGCGGCGAGATCGCCTTGGAGCTTGGGGTTGATCGAATGTTCGAGCCACATGTAAGCGCAGTTCGGATGCGGAGCGTCGGCGTGCATCATCGTCGTATCCGCCCATCCGGTTGCACCTTCTTCCGGCACTGTCGATGCAATCGGTGTTTTGGCCATCGCATCCTTGTCGGCCTGAAGGATGTTGACCTGGAAGGGCCATGACGACGAGGCCACGACGCCTTCGTTCTTGAAATCGTCGATCTGCATGAAGGCATCGTGCCAGTAGCGCCCGACAAGCGGGCGCTGCGCGCGGAGCAGGTCGAGTGCCGCTTTGTATTGCTCCTCGTTCAGTTCGTAAGGATCCTTGATGCCGAGTTCGAGCTTTTTCTTCATCAGATAGAGTGCGGCATCGGCGATATAGATCGGACCGTCAAAAGCCTGAACCCGGCCCTTGTTGGATTTGCCATCGGGCAGATTCTGTTCCTCGAATACGACCGACCAGCTCTTGGGAGCTTCCGAAAAAACCTTTGTGTTGTATGCCAGAACATTGGCACCCCACTGATAGGGGACGCCATAATGGACACCATCAACGGTGTGCCAAGGAGAATTCTGCAACCTCTCGTCGACGGTCTTGAACGAGGGAATAAGGTCCGTATTGATCGGCTGCACGCGCTTGCCTGAAATCAACCTGAGCGAGGCGTCGCCGGAAGCAGTGACCAGATCGAAGCCGCCCTCATTCATTAGCGCCACCATCTCGTCGGATGTGCCTGCGGTCTTGACGTTGACCTTGCAACTCGTCTTTTTCTCGAAATCTGTGACCCAGTCATAGGCCTTGTCGGTTTCGCCACGCTCGATATATCCGGGCCATGCCACGATATCGACCTGGCCTTCACCGGCGCCAATCTCCTTCTTCATCTCTTGCGCGGTAGCAACCCCGCCCAACGCCATGACAACCAATGACGAGAAAATAAAGCGCGTAGCCAGAATCATGATGCAGCGTCCTCCCATTCATTCTTTTGCAAAACTCGTCGATTGGCCAAGTGTAGCGGGAAGCCAATCGGAAAGGAAGCGGCGGCGCGATGGCTTAAATTGGGCCGCAGTCTGCACATAGGGGATTTGGGACAGCCGCTATTTTGTTGCAAGTCCACCGGCCTTGACGAGAAACTGCTCAATTTGTTCAAGCCCTTTCTGGCGGCTCAGATCGGTGAAAACGTAAGGGCGGCCGGCGCGCGCTTTCCTTGTGTCCTGTTCCATCACTGCGAGATCCGCGCCGACATGGGGCGCAAGATCGGTCTTGTTGATGACAAGGAGATCGGACCGGGTGATCGCCGGACCACCTTTGCGCGGAATTTTCTCCCCCTGGCAGACCGAGATGACATAGATCGATAGATCGACCAGATCGGGAGAGAAGGTGGCTGCGAGATTGTCTCCGCCGGATTCGAGGAAAATCACGTCGAGGTCGGGATAGCGTTCCATCATCGTGTCGATCGCGGCAAGGTTGATCGAGGCGTCCTCGCGGATCGCGGTGTGCGGACAGCCCCCGGTTTCCACGCCCAGGATGCGATCTTCGGGCAACGCCTGCAACCGGCTGAGAATGAGCGCGTCTTCTTTCGTGTAGATATCGTTGGTGATGACCGCGATCGAATGGGATTCACGCATGGACTTGCACAATTTTTCAACGAGTGTCGTTTTGCCTGAACCCACGGGACCGCCGATGCCAACGCGTAGCGGACCGTTTGTCATGACCGGAAAATTCTGGAGTGCTGGATTTCATGGTTCATTGACGCAATGTCGGCGCTGAAGGTCACCGCGCCGAGGTCATCGAGCGTTGCAGCTGCGGCCCGCGCCGCCGTCAATTCGATGACGGGCAGAAGATCGCGAAGCGTATGAAGGCCTTGTGTCTGGCCCAGTGGCACCAACCTCACGGCGACAGAGACCAAGGCGGCGGCAAAACCCTGAAGGAAAGCCAAAAGTGCCGGACCTTTGGCCACGCCAGCAGCGAAGCAGGCGCACCCCGCTGCAATCGGATAGGCAATTAATTCAGTTTTTTCGGCAGGCGGCGATCCGCTGAAAATCTGCGATGCGCGCTCGAACGCGCTCCCCAGTTGCGTTGTTTCCAGATAACGCTCCCTGGACGAGGCCAGCGCGATCGCCAAGTTGTTCAAGTCTCCGCTTTCCCCAGTCCAACACTGCGAGAACAGAACCGCGTCGTTCCACGCCGAACCGCGCGTCAGCAATTCCTCAAGCCAATTTGTAAGCTCGGCAGCCGTGGTTACGATCCGGCTTTCGATTGCCCATTCGAGGCCATGGGAGTAGGCGAACGACCCGGTTGGAAAGGCGGGCGACATCCAGTTCAGCAAAATCAGGAGTTGCCGGGCTTCAATGTTCATGGGTGTGATAGGCGCCGTGTTCAGGCTCGAACGTTTCGATGACATTGGTTACGATGGCGCCCTGGTGTTCCAGCATACCGGCGATGACACGATCGCGGCGGATGAGGAGTCTTGTTGGTTCGATCTGCGCCTCAAGATGACGGTTGCCGATATGCCAAGCCAGTTGCAAAAGATGTGCGATGCCTCGGCCACGCACCTCAAGCAATTCCTCCTTGGCCGCAATCACCTCTATCAGGCGTCCGTCGTTGAGGACCAGGCAGTCGCGGTCGTGAAATTTTACGGGTTTTTCGAGATCGACTAGCACTTCGTCGCCGGTTTGCAAAGTGATGAGTTTGCGACGCAGATGCCTCGCTTGCGAATCCAGCATCACGCTGGCGGATGGCGGCGTGTCCCCCGTTCGGGTGCGGCGGAAGGTTTTTGCGATGAGCGGCATTGTCAAAAAAGAAAGTAGCGCTGCGCCATGGGAAGCAGGCTCGCCGGTTCGCAGGTGAGAAGTTCGCCGTCGGCGCGCACCTCATATGTTTCCGGATCCACTTCAATTGCGGGAGTCGCCGCATTGTGGATCATCGAGGCTTTGGAAATGCCATCGCGCGTGTTTTTGATGGCGACCATCGCCTTCGCGGTGCCGAGCCGATTCTGCAATCCGCTATCTCGTGCCGCTTGTGAAACGAAGACAATGGAGGAGGTGGTCCGCAATTTTCCGAAACTGCCGAACATCGGTCGGTAATGCACCGGTTGCGGAGTGGGAATCGAGGCGTTGGGATCTCCCATGGGAGCGGCCGCAATCGAGCCGCCCACGAGCACCATGAAGGGCTTGACGCCGAAGAACGCAGGATCCCACAAAACGAGATCGGCACGCTTGCCTGTCTCGATCGAGCCGACTTCATCCGCAATGCCATGCGTGATGGCGGGGTTGATCGTATTTTTCGCGATGTAGCGCTTGACGCGGAAATTGTCGTTTCCGTTGTCGGTATCGAGGGCGCCGCGCTGCGTTCGCATCTTATGCGCGGTCTGCCAACAACGGATGATGACTTCGCCGACGCGCCCCATCGCCTGACTGTCCGACGATATCATCGAGAATGCACCCAGGTCGTGAAGGATGTCTTCGGCCGCTATGGTTTCCTTGCGGATGCGGCTTTCGGCAAAGGCGATGTCCTCGGGAATGTGTGGGCTCAGGTGATGGCAGACCATCAGCATATCGAGGTGTTCCGCCACCGTGTTGATGGTGTAGGGCCTCGTTGGATTGGTGGACGACGGAAGCACGTTGGGCAGGCTCGCCACCTTGATGATGTCAGGGGCATGTCCGCCGCCTGCGCCTTCCGTGTGGAAGGTATGGATCGTGCGGCCCTTGAAAGCGGCGATGGTTGCCTCGACAAACCCCGATTCATTCAGCGTATCCGTGTGAATCGCGACCTGCACATCGTAGGCGTCGGCGACAGTGAGGCAGGTGTCGATCGCCGCCGGCGTGGTGCCCCAATCCTCGTGCAGCTTCAGCGAGGACGCGCCCGCCCGGATCATCTCCTCCAGCGCCTGCGGCTGGGAGGCGTTGCCCTTGCCGGAGAAGGCGAGGTTGACCGGCAGCGCCTCGGCCGCCTGCAGCATGCGCTCGATGTTCCAGGGCCCCGGCGAGCAGGTGGTGGCGAAGGTGCCGGTGGCCGGCCCGGTGCCGCCGCCCAGCATGGTGGTGACGCCGGAAGCCATCGCCTCCTCGATCTGTTGCGGGCAGATGAAGTGGATGTGGCTGTCGATGCCTCCGGGGGTTAATATCTTGCCTTCGCCGGCGATGATCTCCGTTCCTGGTCCGATGACGATGGTAACGCCAGATTGCGTATCCGGATTGCCCGCCTTGCCGATTGCGGCTATGCGCCCGTCGCGCAAACCGACATCGGCTTTCACGATGCCCCAATGATCGACGATCAGTGCATTGGTGATCACCGTGTCCATCGCGCCCTTAGCACGTG
>JANLYR010000071.1:0-3080 GCA_031365765.1 Hyphomicrobiales bacterium
GCCGGCACCAACCCCAGTTCCGGCCCGACTGTTCGGCGCCAACTTCGCCTTTCTCAAGCAGCACGACGTCGATGCCACGTTCCGCCAGTTCGAGTGCGGTTGAGACGCCGACAATGCCGCCGCCAATGACGACCATGGCGGCCTGCTTCGGCAATGCAGTATCGGACGGGACGTGATCGAAGTTTGGCATGGCACGCTCAGGCGCGAGGGTGGGCCTTGCGATACTGGGCGAGAAGATGGGTGCGGTCCACCTCGGTATAGATCTGTGTGCTCGAAAGGCTGGCGTGGCCGAGCAGTTCCTGGATCACGCGGAGATCGGCGCCGCTGCCGAGAAGGTGCGTGGCGAAGGAATGGCGGAGCGCGTGAGGCGTGGCGCTGTCGGGCAGGCTCAGCGCACCGCGCAGGCGTTCGATGAGAAGCTGGATGTTGCGGGCATTGAGGGGGCCTCCCTTTTCGCCGCGAAACATCGGTTCGTTGGGCTTGAGCGCATAGGGATAGAGTGTCAGATAAGATGCGATTGCCACCTTGGTCTCGGGCAGGATCGGCACGATGCGGGTCTTTCCGCCCTTGCCGGTGATGATCAGCGGGTCTTGATCGGAGCCACGGAGCGTCAGCCCCACCGCTTCCGAAATCCGAAGACCGCAGCCGTAAAGGAGCATCAGCACGGCCCGGTCGCGCGCCGTGACCCAGGGTGGCGTTTCATCCGTGCCCAGAGCATCAGCCCGCGTCACCTCAAGCGCTTTTTCCGGCGTGAGGGGCTTCGGCACCGAATGCGGCAGCTTGGGCGAGCGGACCCCGGTAATGGCGGCGTTCTTGAACAGGCTGCGGCGTTCGGCGAAGCGGAAGAACATGCGGAGCGCCGAAAGCTGCCGCGCCAGCGTCCGGCTCTCGACACCCGATGTCCGCCGCCTGGCCAGAAAGGCGCGGAAATCGGATGCGGTCAGGGACTGGAGATCGGCATTCGACACGCGGTCGCCGAGGTGACTGGCGAGGAACGATGTGAACTGCGCCAGATCGCGGGTGTAGGCTTCAAGTGTCTTGGGTGCCAGCCTGCGCTCCGAGCGGAGCGATGTGATCCACTCGGCGGCAGCGGCGGCCGCTTCGGGCGTCAGTTGCAGAGCGACATCGGACATCGATCAGGCTGAAGCCGCAGGCTCGCCGTAATGCTCGATCACTGGAGCCGGCTCGTAGAAATGATGCAGCAATGCGCGCCACTGCTGGTAGCGCTCGGAGCCGCGGAAATTGACCGTGTGGGCTTCGAGCGTTTTCCAGCGCACGATGAGAAGGTAGCGGTCCTTGGTCTCGATGCAGGGGCTGACTTCGATGCCGATGAAGCCTTCGGTCGCGGCAATCAGCGGCAGGGCTTTGCGGATCGCCGCTTCGAACGCCGCCGACTGGCCGGGCTTGATGTTGAGTATTCCGTGCTCGACGATCACAGGATGGTCTGCCCGGTTTTTTTCCAGTCGGCGAGGAACATTTCGATGCCCTTGTCGGTCAGGGGATGCTTGACGAGGTTCTTCAACACGGCGGCGGGCGCCGTCGCCACGTCGGCGCCGATCAGCGCCACCTGCTTGATGTGCAGCGCCGTGCGGATCGATGCCGCCAGAATCTCGGTCGGGAAATCGTAGTTGTCGTAGATCTGCCTGATCTCCGAAATCAGTTCGACGCCATCCAGATGGATGTCATCGAGGCGCCCGATGAAGGGCGAGATGAAACTGGCGTCGGCCTTGGCCGCGAGCAGCGCCTGGTTGGCGCTGAAGCACAATGTGACATTGACCATGGTGCCTTCGCCGGCAAGCGTCTTGCAGGCCTTGAGGCCATCGAGCGTCAGCGGAACCTTGACCGTCACATTCTTGGCGATGGCGCGAAGTTCCTTGGCCTCGCGCATCATGCCGTCGAAATCGAGCGCCGTGACCTCGGCACTTACCGGCCCATCGACGATGGAACAGATTTCGGCGATCACTTCCTTGAAAGGCCTGCCGGCCTTGGCGATCAGCGAGGGGTTGGTGGTGACGCCGTCGAGCAGGCCCATCCCGGCCAGTTCGCGGATTTCGTTCACATCGGCGGTATCGACAAAGAATTTCATGAGGTCTCCTGGCTCGAAGGCGAAAAGCGTTCGTAGTCCTTGCCGCGTTTCAAATCAATTGCGCAGCGCATTAAAGATGGCGCGCACCGTGCTGGCGGAAGCCTGGGGCAGTGGCGCGCCGTCCAGTTCCGTGACCGGACGGATCAGCCGCAGGCTGTTGGTGAGAAACACCGCGTCGGCTACGGGAATTTCGGTGGGACCGACCGGACGCTCGTTCGCGTCAAGGCCGAGCGACGGGGCGAGATCGAGGACCATGCGGCGCGTGATTCCGGGAAGGATGCCCTGCCCCAGCGACGGCGTTACCAGAGTTCCCCCCTGCAACAGGAAGATGTTGGCGATGGTCGTGCTGCCAACGAAGCCCAAGGTGTTGAGCATCAGCGCGTCATCCGCTCCCCTGTCCCCGGCTTCACGGGCGGCGGCGATAGCGTCGGCATAGGAAAGCGTCTTCAGGCGCGAGGATGGCGCGGTTTCGTTGCGCCGGATCGGCGACGTCACAAGCCGGACCGGCTGGAACTGCGTTTTCCGGTCGACAGGACTGAGCGTCGCAAGCAGATTCGAATCGCCGCCCAGTGCGATGCCACGCGTGAGGGTAAGGCGAAGCGCGGCTATTTCCATCGGTTCAAGCACCGCGGCGACGGCATCGGCTACTCTCATTTCGTCAAATGCTATGGCCAGTTCGATCGCGGCCTCGCGCATCCTTGCCATGTGCCGGTCGAGCCACACCGGTTTGCCCCCGGTGACAAGGATGGTCTCAAAAATGCCATCGCCCAGCAACAGCCCACGGTCGCGCGGGTCGAGCGGCAGTGGCCCTTCGATCAGTTCGCCGTTGAACCATACGCGGCTCATTGCAGGTATTTCAGAAAATTCCGCAGCATGCCGTAACCATGCTCGGTGATGATCGATTCCGGGTGGAATTGCACGCCGAAGGTTGGATGGTGACGATGGCGGAGCGCCATGATCTCGCCTTCGCTGCTCCTCGCGGTGACTTCGAGCG
>JANLYR010000134.1:0-3554 GCA_031365765.1 Hyphomicrobiales bacterium
GGGGTGAGCAGGTCGGACAGGGAAATGCAGCAGAAGTCATGGCCGATCATGGCGCCCGCCTTGGCGGCGGCGGCCTGGAAGGCGGAAATGCCGGGGATAACGTCTACAGTGATGCGACTAGGTTCGAGATCAATGATCTCATAGACAAGGGCCGCCATGGCATAAATGCCCGCATCGCCGGAGCAGACGAGAGCCACCTGTTTGCCTTGCTTTGCAAGCTCGATGGCATGGCGGACGCGATCTTCTTCGCCGCCGAGTGGGAAGCGGTATTCGATCTGGTCCTGTTTTATATCGGCTACAAGATCGAGATAGAGACCGTAACCCACCCAATCGGTTGATGCTTTAAGGACATCGGTACAATAGCGACTGCGAAAGTAATCAGAGCCCGGGCCAATGCCTACGACGGCCAAAATTCCATGACGTCTTCCACGCATTTCGAGTATGGGTGTGGGCGCGCGCGCAATGGCGCAGGTAGCGCGCTTGCTTTTCGTTTTCGGTACAATCAATTCGGCTTCCGGACCGGCAGCGGCCAATGCAGCAGCTTCGGCAACGCCGGGCGTTCCAACTTCCTTCAGCACGTAGTCAGAGGGATTCTTAAGACGCGCAGTTTCCGCTTTGAGTTCTTCAGCGGTGAAAAATCGTGTATCAGGAAATCCAAAAAACGCCGCCTCGTCCTCTTTAAGATCGATTGAGGCATAACAGGCAATAGCATGCGGCGCCAGATTGTGAGCGATCAATGCTTCTACGGTGAGTTCCACCAGTTCATAGGGATCGATTCCACGCTCGCAACCTATGCCAACCGCGAGCGTTTGCGGATGAAAGACGAGTTGAGTAGCGGAACCCTCAATGTCGTTCTCAGTTACTACGATGGATAATTTTGCGTCGCCGGATTGCGGCAAGGACTGCAGCCATGGAGCCTGGCCCGTGATCTTCACGCTTTCACCAGCAAGCAACGCGGCGGTGAAAGGCTTCATGTCATCAGGATTGCGGAGAACATATCCTTCCGGCGGTTCATCGAGAGAGAAACCAAAATGCACTTCGCTGGCTGTTGTGATGGCGGCATGTCCCGCCGTTAAATTTGCAATTTGTTGGGCCAAAGCATTTGCGCCGTGGTGACCGCCGAGAAGTGGGATCACTGAACTCCCATCCTCCGCCACAGCTAAAACGGGGGGTTCCTTCCGTTTGTCCACAAGATATTGCCCAAGTGCTCGAATCAAAACTCCGGCAGCGCAAATGCCGATGATGGTTTGGCCCTGCTGGAAGAGTTGGGTGAGATGGGCTGTCGCCTTGGCGTAGGAGACATCGCCGCCACTGACGCAATCGGGCGTGTGGATTTCGCCGTTCAGTTCGGTCTTGAGTTTCTGGGCGAGCGGCAGCGCCGAGATGCCGAGAATGAAGATGACGGGTTTCACCATGACTCGCTGCCCGTGTAGATCAGAATGGTGGTGAAATAGGGCAGGCTGTCGCCTTCCACGTCCTCCACCTTGCGGATGCGTTCGTTGGGTCGCGTGGCGTTTTCGATGACGGTGGCTTTTGAAATCAGGTCAAGCGCCGACAGGATGTTTTTGATTTTGCCGAAGTGGCGGCCCACCTTGATGATGGCGGTGGATTGGGCGGTGAGAAGTTCTTCGCGCAGGCGGTCCACCTCCAGCGTGGCGGGCAGGACTTTCAGCACATCATTGCGGGCCGAGAGCGGGCGGCCGATGCGGGCCGCAGCGGCAGTGCTCGAGGAGACGCCGGGCACCACGATGGTTTCAAAGCGGTCGGCAAGCCTCGCGAAGATATACATGAAGCTGCCGTAGAAGAAGGGGTCGCCCTCGCAGAGCATGGCCACGTCGCGGCCCGCCTTCAAATGCTCGGTGATAGCGGCTGCGCCCTTGTCATAGGCTTCCTGGGCCGGTTCGCGTTCGGTGCGCATGGGCATGTCGATTTTGAGTTCGATCACGTCGTCGGGCAAGAAAGGCTTGGCGATATCGCGCGCCGTGCTTTCCGTACCGTTGGCGGTGAGATAGGCGACAACGGGCGCCATGGAAATGATGCGCCAGGCTCTCACCGTCATCAGTTCGGGGTCGCCGGGGCCAACGCCGAGGCCATAGAGGATGCCGGTTTTCATGGCTTGCGAGCTCTCCATTGCGTGACCGCCATGCGCGGCTTCAAGGCGCGGTAGGGACCGATAGGGGTGAGGTGTGAAATTTCAAGACGCACCAGATCGCCGCCGTGTTTTTCCTGCAGGTCATAGAGATGCATTTCACCCTCGATGGTGACGACATTGGCCACCATGCGGCCGCCGGGTTTCAGATGCTCCCAGGCAGTTTCAAAAACCCCGGGAATGCCGACGCCGCCCCCGATGAATACGGCATCGGGGCGGGGCTTGCCCTTTAATGTATCTGGCACCTCGCCTGCGACGATTTTCAGGCGCGGCGTGCCCAGTTGATCGGCGTTGGCCGCAATCATTTTCAGACGGTCTTCATGATGCTCGAAGGCCAAGGCTTCGCAGCCCCGGGTGGAGCGCATCCATTCGATGGCAACCGAGCCGCAGCCGGCGCCCACATCCCAGAGCAATTGATCGGGGGCGGGAGCTAAAGCGGCAAGGGTGGTGGCGCGCACTTCGCGCTTGGTGAGCTGGCCGTCATGGACAAAGGCCTCATCGGGAAGGCCCGCAAGGCGCGACCAGATTTTTGCATTTGTTCCGGCGACACATTCCACGGCCAGCGTATTGAGATCGGAGAACTCCTGTTTCGGCATGGCGTCGGCAGTGAAACTGGTCCGTACTTCGCGCGCGCCGCCCATGTTTTCCAGAACGGTGATGGGGCTTGTCCCAAATCCGCGCGCCACCAGCCGCCGCGCCACTTCGGGAATGGTACTGGCGTCGGCGGTAAGGACGATCAGTTTTGCGCCGGGCTGGATGAAGGCTTCGATATTTGCGGCGTCTCGCCCGTGCAAGGTCAGCCTATCGCAATCAGGCAGGGACCAGCCAATACGTGCGGCGGCAAGGGAGAAGGCCGAAAGATTGGGAATGATGGTCATTTCCGTGAAGGGAATGAACTCGAGGAGTTTTCGCGCCACGCCGTAATTCATGGGATCGCCGGTGGCGAGGATTACCGTGTTGCGGCCACGCAGCGGTTTCATTTGCTCGACGACGGCTGAAAATGGCTGCGGCCATTCCAGGCGCTCGGCTTTCAGTGTGGGGAGAAAGCCGAGGAGACGCTCGGAGCCAACGATCACATCCGCATTTTGCAACGCAAGATTGGCCCGGGCGGACAGACCTTCATGGCCATCCTCGCCCATGCCGATGATGGTGAGCCATTTGGTCATGTGAGTCCTTTCGACAGGCCGTTGATGCAGGCCGCCGCCATGGCGGAACCGCCCCGGCGGCCGAGGATCGTGGCGTAGGGAATGCCACGCGGATTCTTTACGAGTTCGTCTTTCGACTCAGCCGCACCGACAAAGCCCACGGGGAAGGCCGCGATGGCCGCGGGTTTTGGGCCGCCAGCATCGATCATTTCGAGCAGGGCAAAGAGGGCAGTGGGGGCATTGCCGATCACCACGAGGGC
>JANLYR010000398.1:0-9630 GCA_031365765.1 Hyphomicrobiales bacterium
TAGAGATCGATCACGTCCTCCGAGAACAGCCTTATGCAGCCGCTCGACGCATCCGAGCCAATGCTCCAGGGTTCGGTCGTTCCGTGTAGCCGATAGCCAATGTCCCGCCCGTCGCGGAACAAATAAAGGGCCCGCGGACCAAGCGGATTGTCCGGTCCGCCATCAAGGAATTTCGGCAGTTCCGGCTTCCGCACCAGCATTTCTGGCGGCGGCACCCAACGTGGCCAGATCGCTTTGCGCATGATCTTGGCGACGCCATACCACTTGAAACCTTCTCGCCCCACGCCGACGCCGTAGCGCAGCGCCGTCTGGTTTTCGAAAATGATGTAGAGAAAGTGATTCTTGGTATCGACAACCACCGTTCCCTGGGGCTCCGTGCTCGTATATTCCACGAGTTGTCGCCGCCAGCGATTGTCAATCTTCTTGTAGTTTGTAGCCTTGAACGAAATGCCGTTGTCCTCGATCGTGCCATTGAAATATGCCGGCCTCGTCGGGGTGGAGCCAAGGGCAGGAAGGCCCCAGGCGGTGGACGCCGCAGCCCCGACGATAAATCTTCGACGATTTAGAATCATTCTTAACTCTCCTGTAAGTCGCCAATCTTTCTATAACGCGCGCCCCTGTCAAACTTCCATACACTGTTCGCCGAAATCATACGATCTTGCGATAGGCGGGTACCGTCAGGAAGGATTCGAAGCTCCTGGATGTCGACATCGCCTTGAACAACGCGATTGCCTCGCGGAACCGTCCACCGGTGAAGGCTTCGCCGCCCACCTCCTGTTTTAAACGCTGGGTTTCTTCTTTCAGACAGGTATCAAAGAACGCCCTCGTCACCTTGCGGCCGCCTTCCAGCTTTGCCCCGAATTTCAGCCATTGCCAGATCTGCGAACGCGAAATCTCAGCGGTGGCGGCGTCTTCCATCAGCGAGTAGATGGGGACAGCGCCCCGTCCCCTGAGCCACGCCTCGATATAGAGCACGCCCACGCGGATATTCTCGCGGAAGCCTGCTTCGGTCTTCGTCCCCTTATGTACTTCGAGCAGATCCTTCTGGGTGACCGCGACATCTTCCCGCTTCACATAAAGCTGGTTTGGCGTCGGCATCAGCTCGTTGAAAACCTCCATGGCAAGTGAAACCATATCGGGATGGGCAACCCAGGTGCCGTCATGGCCGTTTCGCGCCTCGCGCTCTTTGTCCGACCTTACTTTTTCGAAAGCCACGCGGTTCGCTTCGGGATCCTTGCGATTTGGTATCTGTGCCGCCATGCCACCCATGGCGAAAGCACCGCGCCGGTGACAGGTCTTGATGAGCAAGGCGGAATAGGCGGCAAGGAAAGCCTTCGACATTACCACTTGCGAACGGTCGGGCAGCACGAATTTGGGATTGTTGGCGAAGGTCTTGATGAACGAGAAGATATAGTCCCAGCGCCCGCAGTTGAGTCCCACGATATGGTCGCGCAGTTCGTAGAGGATTTCGTCCATCTCGAAGGCGGCGGGCAGTGTTTCGATCAGCACCGTCGCCCTGATCGTGCCGAGCGGCAGGCCTAGCAGGCTCTGTGCCAGCACGAAAGCCTGGTTCCACAGCCGGGCTTCAAGATGACTCTGCGTCTTGGGCAGATAGAAATAGGGGCCGGATGCCTTGGCCAGTGCGGTTTTCGCATTGTGAAAGACATAGAGTCCGAAGTCGAACAGCGATCCGGCAACAGGTTGCCCATCGACCCGCATGTGTTCTTCCAACAAATGCAGACCGCGCGGACGCACCATCAGCACGGCAGGCTTGCCAGCCAGCGCGTAGCGCTTGCCCGAAGATGGATCGGTGAAATCCATCTTTCCGGTCCACCGGTCCATGAGGTTCAACTGGCCCTGGACCATGTTGTCCCAGGTCGGCGAATTCGAATCCTCGAAATCCGTCATGAACACCTTGGCACCGGAATTCAGCGCGTTGATCACCATCTTGCGGTCGGTAGGTCCGGTGATTTCGACGCGGCGGTCCTGCATGTCGGTGGGAATCGCTGCCACCGTCCAGTCGGCCAAACGGATGGCGGAGGTCTCGGGGAGAAAATCGGGCAGCGCTCCTTTGTCGAAAACTTTTTGCCGCTCGGCGCGGAGCGCCATCAGGCGCCGGCGTTCCGGCTCGAAAGCGCGGTGGAGGGTAGCGACAAACCCAACAGCCTCCGGCGTCAACACGCTCCGGTAAGAAGATTTGACCGTTGCGGTGAAGCTTACACCCTTGGGCATCTTTGCCATGTTTACCTGTCCCCGGAATTGGAATTGAGTTTTGCTGGAATAGGGCCGCCATAGGCCCAGTCAAGCAGTTCGATGGTATGCACCACCGGAATGCCGGTGCCGGTTGCAAGCTGCGTGATGCAGCCAATATTGCCGGTGGCGATAACCTGGGGTGCGAGCGGCACGATATTGGAGAGCTTGCGGTCGCGAAGCCGCGTCGCGATTTCGGGCTGCAGGATGTTGTAAGTGCCAGCCGAGCCGCAGCACAGATGGCCCTCGGGGATTTCTACGACCTCGAATCCAGCGCGGCGCAGCAGCTTCTGCGGTTCGCTGCGGATATTCTGACCGTGCTGCATGGAACAGGCCGAATGATAGGCAACCCGCAGTTCCTGCGAGGACGGAGGAAGATCGAGCGAACATAAAAACTCGGTTACATCCTTCGCCTTTGCACTGATGGCACTGGCTTTTGCGGAATAGTCGCCATCGAGCCGCAGCATGTGGCCGTAGTCCTTGATGGTCGTGCCGCAACCTGATGCGGTTATGATGACGAAATCCACATCAGCTTTTATCCACTGATCAATCGAGCGCCGCGCCCGGCTCAGCGCATCCTCTTCCTTTCCCAAATGATGGGTGAGCGAGCCGCAGCACGGTTCATCACCCGCCACCACCACCTCGAAACCCAGCCGTGCGAGCAACCGGATAGTGGCGGCATTGATGCCAGGGTCGAGCACGCTCTGCACGCAGCCCATCAGCAGAGCCACGCGGCCACGCTTCGGTCCAACCGCGGGATAAGTGCCGGGCGAACCGAATGCATCGGGCGATGGCATTTGTGCCGGCGTGAGTTTCAGCAGCGCACCGATCCGTCCAGATAATACCGAGGCAAGTGGAGAGACGATCTTCGCTCCGATCAGCGACAGGCGGAACAGCCAGGGCCTGGGCATGACATAAGCCAGCACCTCTCGGAGCAAACGCTCCGGCCACGGCCGCGAATAAGTTTCCTCGATATGGGCTCGCGCCTCATCCACGAGATGCATGTAATGGACACCCGAAGGGCACGTGGTCATGCAGGAGAGACACGACAGGCACCGATCGATATGTTTCACCGTCTCATGGGTGGCGGGCTCGCCCTTCTCCAACATGTTCTTGATGAGGTAGATACGCCCGCGCGGTGAATCGAGTTCGTCTCCCAGCAGCACATAGGTCGGACATGTCGCGGTGCAGAAGCCGCAGTGAACGCACTTCCGCAAGACCGAATTGGCCACCGCGATGCGCGGGTCCTGCAATTGCTCGGCGGTGAAGGAAGTCTGCACTAGTCAGCGCTCGGGAAATTATCTGGAGCACTCATCCTATACTCCCTGATACATGCGGCCGGGATTGAGAATTTGCGCGGGATCGAAACTTAGCTTGACCCTGGCCGAGAGAGCGGCAAGTGCGGGAGGCTGCGGATGGAAAACCTCGACAACCCGCCGGACTCGCTTGGGCGCTCGGACAAGCGTGGCATGGCCCTGTCCAATGGCCCCCCGGATGATTGCCGCACCTCCATCCTCCATTGGCGGAACATCGAGCCAGACGAGACCTCCCGCCCAGTCGAAAAACCAGCGGGCATCAATTCGTTTCGCAATCCGAGCGGTTACGTCGGGCGCCTCGCTTGGCGTGACAGCCAATCGCCAGACGATGCGGTCCGCACCGTCCAAAGGCGCGACATCGCGGATCGATTGCCACTGGACTTGCGAAGGCACTGCGTCGAGGCTTTCGATCCGGCCGAATTCGCCCAGAAGCTTGGCCAGACGGTCGCGCCGGTAGATAACTGACTCGCGAATACCTTCAAGCCGCAGATAACTGATACCCGATACATGCGCCGCGCCTGAAACTTCGCAGGACGACTGCATGGCCATACTCATGGCGCGGACCGCATCATGGTCGCGCAACCCACGGACGACTAGCGTCTGCTCTGTTTCAGGCCGGGGCAGAACCTTAAGCGTGATGGTAGTGAGAGCGGCCAATGTACCGTAGGAGCCGGCCAGCAGTTTCGGCAGATCGTAGCCGGTGACATTCTTCACCACCCGGGCGCCGGCCTTGAACGCTTCGCCCCGTCCTGAAACCCCGGCGATCCCCAGGACGAAGTCCCGCGCCGCCCCGGCTTTGAGCCGCCGGGGTCCCGAGAGGTTGCACGAGAGGATGCCGCCCAGCGTCCCAGCGTGGGCGGCGCTCATGAGATGCGACAGGTCGGGCGGCTCGAACGCGAGTTGTTGATTATTCGCCGCCACCGCGTCTTCGATCTCGCGGAGCATCGTTCCCGCACCGGCTTCGAGAACCAGTTCCTCCGGTTCGTAGAAACCGATGCCGGTAAATCCGGAGAGATCGAGCGTGGCGGAGGTCTGCATGGGGCGGCCGAGCCCCTGTTTCGTTCCTTTGCCCTGCACCGCTACGGGCTGGCGCGTCTGGGCGGCTTCAGCCACCAGAGAGGCGAGCTCCGTCAGGCTCGCTGGCCGCACCACTTCGGCCATCAGAATCTCGGTAAATCAGCGAAGGGAAGCGCACCCGCCTTGACATGCATGCGGCCCAGTTCGGCGCAGCGATGAAGAGTGGGAAACACCTTGCCGGGATTGAGCAGGCCCTGGGCGTCGAAGGCGCATTTGACACGCTGCTGCTGGTCAAGATCGGCTTTCGTGAACATTTCCGGCATCAGGTCGCGCTTTTCGATGCCAACCCCGTGCTCGCCGGTTAGAACGCCACCCACCTTGACGCACAGCCGGAGTATGTCGGCCCCGAAGGCCTCGGCCCGGTCCAGTTGGCCCGGCTCGTTGGCATCGAACAGGATGAGCGGATGAAGGTTTCCGTCGCCGGCATGGAACACATTGGCTACCGCCAGTCCATGTTTTATAGAAAGGTCCGTGATGCCGTTCAGGACATCCGGCAGGCGTTTGCGGGGAATTGTTCCATCCATGCACAGATAGTCGGGTGCGATCCGCCCCACCGCCGGAAAAGCCGCCTTGCGCCCCGACCAAAACAGCAACCGCTCCTCTTCGGAGCTGGAGACCCGGGTCACTGTCGATTTGTTGCGCCTGGCAATTTCCGAGACGCGCGTGATGAGCAGGTCGACTTCCGCCTGCGGTCCGTCGAGTTCGATAATCAGCAGCGCCTCGACATCGAGTGGATAGCCGGCATGCACGAATTCTTCGACCGCGTGGATGGCGGGGCGATCCATCATCTCCATGCCGCCCGGAATGATGCCAGCGGAGATAATATCGGCCACGCATTGCCCGCCATCCTGGCTTGAAGGAAATCCGACGAGAAGAGCGCGCGCCGTTTCGGGCTTCTGCAGGATGCGGACGGTGACCTCGGTGACAACGCCGAGCAAACCTTCCGACCCGGTCATCAGGCCCATGAGGTCATAGCCCTCGCTGTCGAAATGCTTGCCGCCCAGACGCACCACCTCGCCGCCGATGAGTACGACCTCAATGCCCAGCAGATTGTTGGTAGTGAGGCCGTATTTGAGGCAATGCACCCCGCCCGAGTTCTCCGCCACATTGCCGCCGATGGAGCAGGCGATCTGCGACGACGGGTCTGGCGCGTAATAAAACCCCCGGCTTTCGACCGCCTTGGTAATGGCCAGATTGGTGACGCCAGGTTGTACGGTGACACAGCGGTTGTCATAGTCGATGTCGAGGATACGTTTGAATTTGCCGAGCCCCAAAAGGATACCGTCGGCAAGTGGCAAGGCGCCGCCCGACAGTGATGTGCCGGCTCCTCGCGGAACAACCTTGATGGCGTTGTCATGGGCAAATTTCAGGATGGCGCTGACCTGCTCCACGGTTTCCGGCAAGACAACCACGAGCGGCATCTGGCGATAGGCGGTCAGACCGTCGGTCTCATAGGCCCGCATCTCGACCGGCGCCTCGATCACGCCCTCGCCCGGCACAATTCGCCGCAAAGCCGCCGCGATGTCGAGGCGCTTGGCGATTGCCGCCTCGTCCGGCAGTGGCATGGTGAGCATAATGTCGCACCTTGGTCGAAACACGGGCTTGCAATGAAGACTGGGCGTTAGATACTGTCCTTTGAAGCCGCTTTACAACCCGCAATATCCCCGGAGTGTTTCCGTGAAGGCCTTCGTGTCCGCATTTTGTTTGTTCGGCATGGCGATGAGCCCTGCATTCGCCGATGGCGATGCGGCCAAGGGCGACAAGATTTTCAACAAATGCAGGGCCTGTCATACAGCCGACGAGGCCAGCAACAAAACCGGGCCTTACCTGGTTGGCATTGTGGGGCGCAAGGCGGCAAGCATCGCGGACTACAATTATTCCGCCGATCTGATTGCGCTGGGCGAATCCGGGACGGTTTGGGATGAGGCAACCCTCGACAGGTATCTGACAAATCCCAAGGACATGGCACCCAAAGGCAAGATGTCGTTTCCAGGCCTCAAGACGCCCGAGGATCGGGCCGACCTGATCGCTTACCTGAAAACGAAATAGCTTAAGGTGCCATTCCAGAACCGCGTCGATCCGTGGGGCCGGATTGTCGCTACACCCGAGCGCGGAACCCTCATGGGCAATCGTGGAGGAAGGTTTCACCGTGAGGACCGAAGTTTGGGCAACCGGCGCTGGGGCAGCCATCACTGGATCTGCTGCGCACTTTCGTACAAAGATTTTCACCACGAACCGATGGGACGAGGCTATACCGCGCTTTTCTTCCTTGACGAGGTGACCGCACTGGCAGCCGGCCACCGGCCCTGCTTTTTCTGCCGCCGTATGGATGCCAAGGCCTTCCTGGGGGACCAAAAAGTGGATGCGTTCGATCGCCAGTTGCACGGCCAGCGGATTTCACGTCACACGGAGGAGAGTGGGATAGAAGATTTGCCCGATGGCGTGATGGTCGATATCGGCGGCGAGGCCTATGCGGTGAAAGGACCGGCACTTCTCCATTGGTCCTTTATGGGCTACACGGCTAAAATTCCACGGGGAACAGGGCGGCGCGGAAGAATTTTGACTCCGCCAGCGATCACCGCCATTTTGGCGAAAGACTACAAACCGCGCTGGCACGAGTCGGCACTGACAGGGGACACCGAATGAAACTGCTGCGCTACGGACCGAAAGGCAAGGAAAAGCCAGGCCTTCTCGACATGGATGGAAATATCCGCGATCTCTCCGGCGTTATCGCCGACGTGAGCGGTGAAACAATTTCGCCCAAAGGCCTGGCGCGGCTTGCCAAGATCAAGCCCGAGACACTCAAACTGGTGAGGGGCACTCCCCGCATTGGCGCCTGTGTTGCCAATCCGCAGAAATTCATCGCAATCGGGCTCAACTATTCCGACCACGCCGCCGAATCCAATCTCCCCGTGCCGCCCGAGCCCGTGGTGTTCACGAAACAGGTAAGCTGTCTTTCCGGCCCCAACGATGACGTGACGCTGCCGCCCAAGTCGAAGAAATCGGATTGGGAAGTCGAACTTGGCGTCATTATCGGCACGCGGGCCAAGAACATCGCGAAGCGCGATGCGCTGGCGCATGTCGCGGGTTATTGCACCATCAACGATCTCTCCGAGCGCGAATTCCAGGCGGAGCGGTCCGGCCAGTGGACCAAGGGAAAATCCTACGATACCTTTGGTCCTGTTGGTCCCTGGCTTGTCACGGCGGACGAAGTGAAAGATCCGCAGAAGCTCCATCTCTGGCTCGAGCTCAACGGCAAGCGCGTGCAGGACGGCTCGACCGCGACCATGGTTTATGGCGTGGCCTTCGTCGTCGCCTATCTGTCGCAGTTCTTCACCTTGATGCCGGGCGACATCATCACCACCGGAACGCCGCCCGGCGTCGGCATGGGCATGAAGCCGCAACGCTTCCTTAAACCCGGCGACAAAATGCGGATCGGAATCGATGGCCTGGGCGAGCAGAACCAGGTCGTGGTGCGGGATCACTAAACTGTATATGTAAAAAACTCTCCATCACCGGCCTTGAGCAGGTGACCCAGTGTGGGTGGCCGGGTCAGGCCCAGCCATGGAGAACAGTGTGGAATTGCCATGGCTTCCGACAAAATCAACCGCCCTAAGGCGCGCGCGGCGAAAGGTTTCCGCGACATCGGTGCCGATGAAATCCGCGGACTGAAGCGCATGCTGCGGGTGATCGAGGGCGTGTATGAAAGCTACGGCTTCGAGCCGGTCGAGCAGCCCTTCGTCGAATACACCGACGCGCTTGGAAAATTCCTCCCCGACCAGGACCGCCCCAACGCCGGCGTCTTTTCCTTCCAGGACGACGACGAGCAGTGGCTGAGCCTGCGCTATGACCTGACGGCGCCCTTGGCGCGTTACTACGCCGAGAACCAGCAGAAACTGCCGACCCCCTTCCGCAGCTACCGCCAGGGCTGGGTTTTCCGCAACGAAAAACCCGGCCCCGGCCGCTATCGCCAATTCATGCAATTTGACGCCGACACAGTAGGAAGCGCCAGCCCCGCCGCAGACGCGGAAGTATGCATGATGGCGGCGGATACGATGGAGGCGCTGGGGATTCCGCGCGGGCAATATGTGGTGAAGGTCTTCAATCGCAAAATTCTTGACGGCACGATGGAGTCAATTGGCGTCGGCGGACCTGAGAACGCTGATCGCAAATTGCGGGTGTTGCGCGCGATAGACAAGCTTGATCGTCTCCGCATCGAGGGAGTTGTTCAACTGCTGGGTGAAGGGCGTAAAGATGAATCTGGTGATTTCACGCCGGGCGCCAATCTCACGCCTGCGGGCATTGATACAATCCGCGAACTTCTTGATTCGACGAAAAATTTAAATGAAACTATTGCGTCGATTGATCTTCGCCTAAAGGACTCGAAGATCGGACAGGAAGGGCGTTCAGAGCTTGAAGATATGTTCGCGATCTTCAAGGCATCCGGGTTCCTGGATGATCGCATTCGCATCGACCCCTCTGTCGTCCGCGGCCTCGAATACTACACCGGCCCCGTCTTCGAATGCGAACTCCTGATGGAGACAAAAGACGACGACGGCCGCCCCGTGCGTTTCGGCGCGGTGGGCGGTGGCGGGCGTTATGACGATCTCGTGGCGCGCTTCACCGGGCAGAAGGTTCCGGCCAGCGGTTTTTCCATCGGCGTGTCGCGGCTTTATTCTGCTCTGACACTTTTGGGCAAGACAGAAGGTCCGGAAACACTTGCTCCAGTGGTTGTGCTTGTCATGGATAAGAACGCCCTCAGCGACTACCAGAAAATCGTGCAGCAATTGCGCGCTGCCAATATCCGCGCTGAAATGTATGTGGGCACCTCCGGCATGAAGGCCCAGATGAAATATGCCGACAAACGCGGTAGCCCCCTTGTTGTGATTCAGGGTGGTGATGAAAAAGCCAAGGGCGAAGTGACACTGAAGGATTTGGCCTTGGGAGCCAAGCTCGCCGGCGGCGTTGAATCCCGCGAGGAATATGC
>JANLYR010000199.1:0-4982 GCA_031365765.1 Hyphomicrobiales bacterium
CACCAAATATCCATGATGAACCCCATCTTTGTAAGAGTATCTGTCTGTAGACGCAACGTTGGCGCCTGGCTGGCCTGTTCGTGTTAGGTTGTCATCCTAACTTCAACGAACTTTCTTAATGCTCCTAAGGGGCACTTACCTTCCCACCACCTTTCGCTGGTTAGCCACTCCCTCTCCAACCACGGCGGACGAGGGGTGTTTGTCAAGCCGCCTTCTTCGTCGGCTGCACTTCGCTCAGATAGTCGGCCCTGAGCGTCCGCACCACGTCGCTCACCACAAACCTGTGCGGCCCGATCTCGCCCACCGGCGTCACCTCGGCCGCGGTTCCCACGATGAAGCAGCTTTCGAATCCGCTGAGCTCATCGGGCATGATGACGCGCTCCGTCACCTTGATCTGCCGCCGGCGCGCCAGGTCCATCACCGTGCGCCTGGTGATGCCATCGAGGAAGCAATCCGCCGCAGGCGTGTGGAGTTCCCCGTCCTTCACAAAGAAAATGTTGGCGCCGGTGCATTCGGCCACCTGGCCCCGCCAGTCGAGCATCATTGCGTCGGCGTAGCCTTTGCGCTCCGCCTCTTGTTTCGACAGTGTACAGATCATGTAGAGCCCGACGGCCTTGGCCTTGGCCGGCGCGGTTGCGGGATCGGGCCTGCGCCATTTCGCCAGGTCGAGCCTGATCCCCTTGTCGAGCAGTGCCGGATCGAAATAGGCGGGCCACTGCCACACCGCAATCGCCACATTGATCCTGGCGCTTTGCGCCGAAACCCCCATCATCTCGGAGCCGCGCCAGGCGATCGGGCGCACATAGGCGTCAACAAATCCCTGCCGCTTCAGGGTCTCGCGCGTCGCCGCGTTGATTTCCTCCACGGTGAAGGGAATCTTCATGTCGAGCATTTCCGCTGAAGCGAACAGCCGCTCCGTATGGGCATTGAGCTTGAACACCTCACCCCCATAAGCGCGCTCGCCCTCGAACACGCCGGAGGCGTAATGCAGCCCATGCGTCAGCACATGCACCTTTGCATCTTTCCATTCGACGAAATCGCCGTTCATCCAGATGACGCCGTCGCGGCTGTCGAAAGGAACGATGGACATGGCATGCCTCCCTTAACGTGGTTATATGACGCTAACCAAACTGGAATAATATGTCAATATGGCTGACATAATTTCTGTCCCGGACGATAAGGACACCCTGGCCCTGATCGAACTGTTGTTTTTCGCCTATCGCGATTTCGTGTCGGATCCCGATGAAGTGCTGGAAGGCCTGGATTTCGGCCGTGCTCATCACCGCGTCGTTCATTTCGTCGGCCGCGATCCCGGCATGACGGTGGCCCGCCTTCTCGATATCCTGCGCATTACGAAACAGAGCCTGGGCCGCGTGCTGAAGGATCTGATCGACCAGGATTACATCTACCAGAAAGAGGGCGACAGCGACCGCCGCCAGCGCCTGCTCCATCTTACCGCGCGCGGCGAAAAACTGCGCATCGCTCTGATGGCGCCGCAGATGGCCCGCATTCGCCGCGCGCTTGAGCTGTCCGGCGCCGACGCCGGCGGCCACTATCGCAAAGTGCTCATAAATCTGGTCAGCCCCGAAAATCGGGTCAGCGTGCAGGACTGGATTAAAAAAGCCTCGATGATCCATGACCAGCAGGGGCGGCGTGGCTGATCGTCCCCACATTCTCGTGGTGGACGACGACCGGCGCCTGCGCCAGTTGCTCCAATCCTACTTGGGCGAAAACGGTTTTCGCGTCACCGTTGCGGCCAATGCCGGCGAAGCGCGACGCCGCATGGAGGGAATGATCTTTGATCTGATGATCCTCGACATCATGATGCCCGGCGAAAACGGCAATCAGCTCACGACTGCGTTGCGCGCGGCCAACGCGAAAATCCCGGTTCTCATGCTCTCGGCCCTGGCCGAAATCGAGGATCGGATCGAAGGTCTGGGCTCGGGGGGAGACGATTACCTGTCCAAGCCTTTCGAGCCCCGCGAACTGGTGCTCCGCATCCGCAACCTGTTGCGCCGTGCCGCAACCGCGACAATACCCGCCGGCGAAATTCGCTTCGGCGCATTCAGCTTCAATTTGACCAAGGGCGAACTGCGCCGTGAAGGCGAACTGGTGCGGCTCACCGCGCGCGAGAAGGAATTGCTGCGCCTCCTGGCGGAGCACGCCGGAAATCCCGTGCCGCGCGCCGATCTGGCCCAGCCCGGATCGGAGGAGAGCGCCAGGAGCGTCGATGTCCAGATCAATCGCCTGCGCCAGAAGATCGAGAGCGATCCATCGAGCCCCATCTTCCTGCAGACGGTGCGCGGTTCCGGCTACGCGCTGGTCGCCGAGTGAGCGAAGCCATGCCCGACAGCGGCAACCTCTATCATCGCTTCAACCGCTTTCTCGAGCGCCATCTGCCGCGCGGGCTTTACCAGCGCTCGCTCATCATCGTGATTGCCCCCATCGTGCTCCTGCAGACCATCATGGCCGGCGTCATCCTCGATCGTCATTGGGACAATGTGACTAAGGTTCTGGCCCATTCGCTCGCCCGCGAAATCGGGCTCGTCGCCGATCTCTATAACCGGACGGACAAGAGCGATGCGGCACTTGCCAATATCGAGCAGGTGGCGAACAAGCGGCTCGATCTCGGTCTCGACATCGTGCGCGGCGAAAAGTTGCCGCCGCCGGTGACGCGCGCCCTGTACTCGCTGGTCGATGAGAAACTCACGCGCTATCTGACGCGCGAAACCGGCCGGCCCTTCTGGATCGACAGCAGCGGGAAGGGCGGCATCGTCGATATCCGGGTCGAAGTGGAACCGGGTCTCATCTTCCGCATACGGACGGATGACGATCGCACCTACGCCGCGCATACCGATGCGCTGCTGTTGTGGATGCTGCTGTCTTCGCTGGTGCTGGCGGGCATCGCCGTCGTATTTCTCCGCAAGCAGATCACCCCTATCGTCGAACTCGCTAATGCCGCGCAGAGTTTCGGCCTCGGCCGCGATACCGGCGACTACCGGCCGCGCGGTGCCGCCGAGGTTCGCCGCGCCGGCGAGGCCTTCCTCGATATGAAGGACCGGATCGGCAAGCACGTCGAACAGCGCACCGCCATGCTGGCCGGCGTCAGCCACGATCTTCGCACCATTCTCACCCGTTTCCGTCTTGAGCTTGCGGTGCTGGGCGATGGTCCCAAGGTTCGCCCCCTGAAGGAGGACGTGGCCGAAATGCAGCGCATGCTTGAAGCCTATATGGCTTTCGTCAAGGGCGCGGGCGGCGAGGTCGCGGCGGATACCGATCTCAGCCCCCTGTTTCACGGCGTGGTGCGAAAGTCGGAAAACCTGACGCTCGGGGTTCCGGATGGTCTGCGCGCTCGGATCAAGCCCAACGCCTTCGGCCGTCTGTTGGCCAATGTCATCGGCAACGCGGTGCGCTATGCAAAGCACGTGGCGGTCAAAGCCTCGATCGAAAATCATCTGCTGACGGTGACGGTGGATGACGATGGTCCGGGCATCGCGCCCGAGCGCCGGAGCGACGCCTTCCGCCCCTTTGTACGCCTCGACAACGCCCGCAATCTCGATGAAACCGGCACCGGTCTCGGATTGGCCATCGCCCTCGATATCGCCCGCGACCACGGCGGCGACGTTCGCCTGGGCGACAGTCCAATGGGCGGCCTCCGTGCCGAGATCGTCATTCCGGTGTGATTACGCGGTGCTGAGGGAACCGGATCACCATCCGGGCGTTAGAGCACCATCGGCAATCCCCCAAATTTATTGGAGAATTTCATGTCCCGCACGTTTGCTTTATTGCTTGGTGCCTCGCTGCTGGCGTTCGTGCCGGTATCCTCCGCCGTCGCCAAGTCGAAAGATAGCGGCACGATGGAACGGGCCGATGCCGATATGCGCGCCGTTCTACAGAAGTTCATGGAACTCGGACCAAAGCCGCTCGACACGCTCACGCCCGAGGAAGCCCGCAAGCAGCCAACACCGGCGGACGCTGTTGCGGCGCTGTTGAAGGAGCAGGGCAAAGATCCAGAAATGATGAAGAAGCAGTCTGGCGTCGTGACCCAGGATGTGACCTATCCCGGCGCTGCGGGCGACCAGATTGCAGCCCGCATCTACAAGCCGGAGGGTGCCGCCCCGGGCCTGCCGGTCATTCTCTACATTCACGGTGGCGGCTGGGTTATCGCCAATCTCGATGTTTACGATGCATCGCCCCGCGCGCTGGCGAAAAAAGCCAACGCCATCGTCGTTTCGGTGCACTATCGTCAGGCTCCGGAATACAAGTTCCCCGCCTCGCACGATGATACGCTCGCCGCTTACAAATGGGTTCTCGAAAAAGCCGGCAGCTGGAATGGCGATGCCAAGCGCGTTGCGATCGTAGGCGAAAGTGCGGGTGGCAACATGGCCATCGGCGTCGCCATGGGCGCGCGTGACCAGAAACTGCAGATGCCGCTTCACATCGTCGCCGTCTATCCGGTCGCCGGCACCAATCTCCACACGCCGTCATACAAGGCGAACAAAAACGCAATTCCGCTCGGCAAGGCAGGCATGAAGTGGTTTTTCAAGCATGAAGCCGGAAAGACCTCCGATCTCAGCGATCCGCGCCTCGATCTGGTGAAGGCGGCCAAGCTTGAAGGTCTGCCGCCGACGACGATCATCAACGCCGAAATCGATCCGCTTCTGTCGGACGGCGAGATGCTGGCGGAACGGCTCACTGCGGCCGGCGTCAAGGTGAACATCAAGAAATATGATGGCGTCACCCATGAATTCTTCGGCATGGACGCCGTGGTCAAGGATGCCGCCGCGGCCCAGGACTTTGCCGCGCAGGAACTGAAAGGCGCCTTCTCCGCTCCGGTTCAGAACTGATCAGAAAAGCCGGCCGCCGTTCGGTACAGCCCGTTCGGCGGTCACCAAAACCACTTCACCATCCTCGCCGGGAAATCCCAGCGTCAAGACTTCCGACATGAATTTGCCGATCTGGCGCGGTGGAAAATTGACCAC
>JANLYR010000400.1:0-9614 GCA_031365765.1 Hyphomicrobiales bacterium
GCTGGTGGTCACCACATTCCAGGATCACACAATCGCCGCCTATACCAGCAAGCGCTACCGCGTAAACGGCGTCGATGTCGTGGCCGTCTGCCTGCCTCCCGACCTCACCTATCGCGAGCGTTTTGCCAATCCGCGCTTCGATGAAGCGTTCGAGCGCATCGTCACCGCCTTCGACCCGCAGGTGGCCCATGTGCATTGCGTGCAGAACATGGGGGCCACGTTTTTCCGTCATCTGGACAGCCGCAACATCCCGTTCGCGGTTACCGTCCACGACGCATGGTGGTGGTGCGAGCGCCAGTTCATGGTGATGGAGAACGGCTCCTATTGCCATCAGGTCAAGGTCAACTACACGGTGTGCGGCTTCTGCATCCCGGATGTCCGCATGACCGTGTCGCGCCGGGATCTTCTGTTCCAGGAACTGCTGAAGGCGCGGCTTATCCTGTTTCCCAGCGACTATTTCCGCGATCTGGGAGTTGCCAATGGAATGCCGGCACTCCGCTGCCGCACCAACAAGAACGGCGTTTTACCGCCGGGCAAGGACTATCGCCGCACCGGCCGCCCGGAACTGCGCTTCGGCTTTGTCGGCGGCCCCGGACCGAACAAGGGTTCGAAGCAGATTCTCGAAGCGTTCCGTGCCCTCGACCGCACCGACTACGAACTGGTGATCGTCGATGCGGCCCAGAACGTTGGCCGCACCTGGCGCCACGAAATCGACTGGACGGTGCCCGGCAGGCTGCGCTTTCATCCAGGCTATACGGTCAAGACGATCGACGATTTCTTCGGCTCGATCGATGTCCTGCTTTTTCCTTCGCTGTGGAAGGAGAGCTTCGGTCTCACCGTGCGCGAGGCCCTGATTCGCGACGTGTGGGTGATCGCCAGCGACGCGGGCGGCGTGGCCGAGGATTGCGCCCCCGGGGTAAATTCCACGGTCATTCCAATGAGCACCGATCCTACGGGTTTGACACTGGCCCTGAAGCGGATGCTGGACGAACCCCTCAGGCTCGGTTACGAAAACCCGAGAAAGGCCCAAATCGTGACAAATGACGATCAGTCCCGCGAACTGTCGGACATGCTGAAAGAGCTGCTCGGCGGCGATGTGGGCGTATCGCGGGTCGCCTGACCGCCGGCATTTCCCGGCATGGAGAAAGCATGATCATTTCGTCCCATCTGCCCAAGACCGCGGGCACATCCTTCAAGGCCATGCTGCGGGAGCATGTGCTGAGCAAGGTCCATTTCGACTACGGCGACCGGATCGTCGATCGCTCGGCGGGCGCCGAGATGCACCGGGCCAAGCGGGAAACCGAGGTTAAGGTGATGTTCGGGTCGGGCTTCCACCGGCGCTGCACCATCATCCACGGTCATTTTTACCTGACAAAATATGGCTTCATGAATCCCGCTTCGACGCATTATGTGACGGTGCTGCGCGATCCCGCGGCCATGCTGCATTCCTATTACCATTATATTAGGACGAGGCCGGGCACCAATCTGCTGATCCAGATGGTCAGCCCCATGACGTTTGTCGAATTCGTTTCGCATCCCTGGTTCCAGGATATTTTCTCCTCGCTCCTGTGTGGTAAACGCCCCAGGCAGTTCAGCCTTATCGGCTTCCAGGATTCGTTCGACCAGTTCGTGCGGGTGTTTTCCGAGAAGTTCCTGGAAGGCCAGCCGCTGTCATTGGCCAGCGAAAATGTCGGCAGTTACAGCCGCGAAGAAGCGCTGGACGGAGACACGCTCGCACTGATAAAAAAACTCAATCCGGCCGATTACGACCTTTATAATGAGAGCCGGGACGTATTTTCCGGCTATTACAGTTGAAGCGGCCATCCGTCCGGCTGAACGAGGAATGACTCGTGCTTATTGAAAATCTCTTCCTGGGTGCCGGGGCCATGAAATGCGGCACGACATGGCTGTACGGCGTGCTTGAGCGCCATCCCTCGATCTACTTTTCCTACGAGAAGGAAATCCACTATTTCGCCCATCTGCACACCGCGCAGATCAGGCTGGACGACCGCACGCGGCTTGCCCGACTGAAGCAGTTCGTCAATCGCATGGAGCCTGAAAAAGCCAACGCCGCGGCGGTCCGCCACAAACTGCTGTGGTATGGAAACTATCTGGCGAATCCCATCGACGACAGCTGGTATGCAAACCTGTTCAGCTTCCGGGGCAACCAGAAATACTGCGCTGACTTCAGCAATCTCTACTGCCATCTGGATGCAGCGGGCTGGAACCATGTGAAATCCATGGCGCGGAACGTCAAGGTTATCTACATCATGCGCGATCCGATCGCGCGGCTGTGGTCGCATATCCGCTTTCACCTGCATTTCACCGGAAAACTGTCCGTGCTGAAAGATTGGTCGGCGCGCGACTATCAGGACTTTGCCCGCCAGCCTTTCCTGTGGAGAAACGGCGAGTACACGCAAGCGGTCATGCGCCTGCAAGATCATCTGACGCCTGCCCAGCTCAAGATTTCGTTCTACGAAGATATCCACGAAGACAATCTGGCGTGGCTCCGCGAACTCGAGGAATTCCTCGATGTGCCGCCGTTCCATTTCACCAAGGAATTGCTGTCGCGCCGGGTGGCTGAATCACCGCCCGTCAAGATGCCGGATTATTTCCCCGAACTGTTCGCCGACTATGTCGAGGCCGAGCGCAGCGGCCTCGCGGCAATGGGGCTTGACCCCGGCAGCCGCTGGAAAGAGCCCGCGATGGCGGTCGAAAGCGCTGGCCGAAGCGGCTAGACCTTGCGGGCCACCAGGCAGGCGATATCGGTGGCCGATCCTGGCAAAGCCCGCTTGATGACCAGCGATTCGAGGGCCAGTCCCGCGGTAGCGAGTTCATGCAGGAAGTCGTTCAGGGTGCCGTGAATCTGCGGGCTTTCGACGACCTGTCCGCGATCCCTGTTCCATAAATTGTGGGTGCGCGGAACAAGATCGAGCGTCAGCACCAGGCTGCCGCCGGCGCGCAACAGGCGTCCTGCCGTGGCGGCCATGCCGCGCCTGATGGCGGCCGGCATATGTTCGATCACGCTGATGGAATAGATTGTGTCGGCAGTTCCGCCAGGCAGCGACAAGGTGGAGAAATCCTCGTTCCGGGACGTGATCCTGGGGTCGATGGTGCCGTAATCCAGAAATCCCCATTCGTTCCATCGCGAGCGGTCGGCCACGGTCCTCTTGGTGTCGCTGTAGTCGACGGTCAGGACCTCGGCGCCACGCTCCGCCAATAGGAATGGAACGGGAGACAAGCCGGCGCCCAAGTCGATCACCATGCGGGAGGCAACGGGAATATGCTCGACAATCCAGGGATATTCAAAGGCACGCGGCGCGTGTTTGGTGAAGAAACCGAGCTTGTCGTAGCTGGTGGCGATAACCTTCGACAGTGTTTCGGGATGGTCGGATGCGTCGATATATTTGAGCAGATGCTGGTTCACCTGCACCGCTTGCCCGACCTGATCGCCGCCCGGTTTGGTCACCTCGGCGGATGACGTCCGCAATTGGCTGAGTGCCCGCGGCGTCAGCGCTGTTTCGATTTCGTCGCGCGTCCACAGATACATGTAGCGTTCGCGCTGGCCGTCGGGGTAGTCGCGAAGCTTGCGGCTTGAATCGGGTTCGGGAAATCCGAACGGAGGCTTGAGGAAATTGACAGGGCGGTATTGACCGGGAATGGCCAGATCGACGTTCTGGGGATTGGCATTGTTGGTCAGCAGCAGGTATCTGATCCCCGCGCGCAGATAGTTCTCGAAGAAATCCGCGATGCTGGCGAATGGCAGGTGAAAAAGGCAATCCCGCACCATGATGAGGTCGGCCGGGGGCAGCGCGTCCCTCGTGATGTCGCCGGTGCGGAACGCGATCTTCGCGCCTGAATATTTTTCCTTGTTCTCGATGACGATCTGCTCAACGATGTCCATGCCGGTGTAGTGGATATCACCGAGATCGAGCGTCTTCATCCAGTTGAAGTCACCGCAGGGCGCATCGAGCAGCCGCGTGACGTTCAGAGCACGGAAGAGTTGCGGCAGGCTTTCGCGCAAGGGTTCGGTATAGGCGAGCGTCGATCCCCTGCCGGAGATGGTTTCCGCGGCGCCGCGCCACTGGCCGTAATGGAAATAGTCCGACAGATCGAGCTTGGGGGAATTGGAAGCTTCAGGCATTGCGGTGATCTGGTCCTTGGAGTGAAATTTTGCTCGTGGGGCGCAGGAAATCGTCGGCCCGCGCCTTGAGGTTTTGATAGAGTTCGAGGTTCTGCGCGTCCTCGCGCAGCGACTGATGGGTCCATTTGCAGAAATGCGAGACTTTTCCCTTGAGCCCGCCTTCGGTGAAATAAATGCGCCCGTCAGGGCCTTGTTCGCGCGGCAGGGCGGATGTGATGATGTTGCGTGGGCCCGCGCCCAGCAGTTGTGAAAAGACCATCCAGTTGGCGCCGATCAGGGCCGACAGCGCCGATACAAAGGCCTGCTCGGGCGCCTTGGCGAACAGCCTGTTCCAGTTGCGGTTGCGCAGGAATATCGCGGCGTCCGCGCGCGCGATCGAGTCACCCTTGCCCATGATGCCGGAACAGCCATACCCATCGCGCATCGGCGGATTGAGCGTTCGCAAGGTGGGTCCCGCCCATACCTTGAATTGACGCGGCAGGGCGAAATGGCTGAACACCACACTCGAGCGCTGCGGCCGGTAGGCCTGGAACAATTCCTTCAGATTGGACAGGATGGCCATATTCGCATCGAAGAACAGGAAGCGTTCGGGCTCACCATTGAAGACATTGAGCTTGCGAAAGTAGCGGAATGACGGAATGCCCGGGCGGTACTCGGTCTCGCCATAAAGATGTTTGCCGATCCCATCCCAAAAGGGATCGGGGTCGACGATCCTCGCACCGAGGCTGGCGGCAAGAAGGCGGGTCTGTGCGATGTTCTCGTCGAAGGGGATGATGCGCAGCTCGGCGTCGGGCAGGTTCTGTCTGGCGGCAACAAGCGTGATCCTCGCAAAATCGATCATCAGGTCGTTGGCACAGGTGTAGAGGATCAAACACATTCTCCGAGAGCTCGCGGAACATCGGCCCGTGGGCCGTTGCACAGGGACATGCCCTGAGGCTCCGCAGCGCCCGATAACACACCGGTCGGCGAAAGAAAAGTCATTGTTTGGTCACTGGAGAGTGTAAATTTCCTAATTAGAATAATGGGGTAAGCTCGCCCAGGCGCACCGGTCCCCAATAAAATTCGCCGTCCTGGAAAATCATGTCGGCCCTGATCTCCTTGCCGAAAAGCGAAAGGAAGAGCCGAAGTGCCGCGCGGTCCTTGCCGGTCATCAAAAAGAAAGGAGCGGCGACCTTCAGCAAACCGTCGAGATCGTTTGTCGTTAGCTCGATTTTTCCGGCGGGCCGGTTTTGTTCATCGAGCCCCATTCCGCCCTTGCCCCAAAGCTTGACCTTGCCTTGGCTGAGCGAGACGGAAGCGATGTCGAGGCTGCTGTCGCTTCCGCCCGACAGCCTCGCATCGGCGGCATCGATCTCGAGCCGGGGCTGGCCGGGAAGGGCAAGCTCCGCCCCTTCGGCCGCGAGTGCAAACTCCCACAATCCTTCCTTCGTGGCGCGGCCATGAAGAAGCACTCTGGCGGCGGAGCCCAGGTCCTTGGCCACAAGGGTTGGAATTTCGGCTGAAAAGCGGGACAGTTTCCGGCCTTCGACGATGAAGCTGATAAGAGCGCGGCCATGCTGAAGTGCCAGGGACCGGGAAGAGCCCTCCACCATGGCCGGTCCGTCGATGAGGACAATCGCGTGGCGGGGATTGTAGGCCTGGACCACCGCCTCGAGGTGCTGTGCCGTGACGGTGGCTCGCGGTGTGCTGAACCGTGGCGCGGCGCAGGTGAATTCGAAGCGGAACGGATAACCGCCCCATGCTTCCTTGGCGCAGTCCAGCCGGAAGCCTTGCGCCTCCAGGCGATGACGCTCGGTTGCAAACGTTGCGCGCGCGGCGGTGGAGGCGAACAGCCAGAAAACCGACCATCCGCCGAAGAGAAGGAGGACGAGCGCCAGGGGTCCGAACATGCGCCAGGGCCGCGAGGAACGCATAGGTTTCGAACAATCCTTTGACTATAGAAAGGCAATGGACAGCTTGGCGCAGTTCTGGGTGTTTGGCTACGGTTCGCTGATGTGGCGGCCCGGCTTCGACTTCATCGCGAGCGAACCTGCCCTGGTTCGCGGCTATCATCGCAGCCTGTGCGTCTATTCCTTCGTACATCGGGGGACGCCCGATTGTCCGGGCCTGGTGTTGGGCCTCGATCGCGGTGGATCGTGCCATGGCATGGCGTTTCGGGTAACCGGGGCAAACTGGCAGGAGACGCTGGCCTATCTCCGGGGCCGCGAGCAGGTGACGCTGGTCTATCGCGAAGCCGAAATCAATGTCAGGCTTCCCGCAAGCGGCGTGACGGTAAAGGCCGTGACCTATGTGGCAGACCGTGGGCATCGGCAGTATGCCGGGCGGCTTGACCATCAATCGATTCTCACACTGATCCGCCAGGGCGAAGGCAGTTCAGGCAATTGCCGGGACTATCTCCGCCACACCATCGCTCATCTTCGCGCCATGGGCATCCATGACCGGAACCTCGAGGCGCTGGCGCAGGAGGTCGGCCTTCAGGCGGCGGCCGACTGATACGGCTGCGGTGTGAGGGCGGCATCGAGATCGCGCCTGATGCCTTCGGCGCCGGCCTCGTCGCGGGCCAGCAGATGAACATGGATCTCATCCGCCATCGAGGCGAGCCCCCGGCCGCGAGCCCCGGATGTTTTCTCGAAGCAGGCCGGAAACCGGCCGGCGGCGACCGCGATCCGCATCGGCCCCAACCGTTTGACGGCGATATAGACCGCACCCGGAAGGGGCGGGCAGTCCTCGCTCGCATAGATCGAGTGGATGTAGCTTCGGCCCGAGGCGCCGCGCCAGTACCAGAACCGGTCGCGGCCTTCTTCGTTCAGTCGCGCGGCGGGTGGGAAGCCATGAATCAGCATAAGAACAAAAGTAGAACGAAAACACCGCGCCGTCAAGAGTTAATCGTCAACTGCATTTCGAATATCCGCAGGAGAGGCAGGTGGCGCAGCCTTCCTGAAACGCCAACGCCTGCTCGCCGCAACGGGGGCAGGCGCTGCGCCGCCCCACTCCCGCCGCCAGATCGGCGGCACCGCCTTCGAGAAACCCGATCTGCACCATGTGGCGCTCGATGATGCCACCGATCGCCGCCAGCAGGCTCGGCACATAGCGGCCCTCCAGCCACTGGCCGCCGCGTGGATCGAACACCGCCTTCAGTTCCTCGACCACGAAACCCACATCGCCGCCGCGCCGGAACACCGCCGAGATCATGCGCGTCAGCGCCACCGTCCAGGCATAATGCTCCATGTTCTTCGAATTGATGAAAATCTCGAACGGCCGGCGCTGGCCGTCTTCGACGATGTCATTGACGGTGATGTAGATGGCGTGATCGCTGTCGGGCCATTTGAGCTTGTAGGTGAAACCGGGCAATTCGGCGTGACGCGCCAGGGGCTGCTTCGTGAGGGCGATGTCGCGGGATTCGGGCGGCGCGGCGGTCAGCACCGAACCCGTGACACCATTGGGCCTGAACGTGGTGCAACCCTTGAGGCCCAGGTCGTAGGCATCGTCATACACGGCGCGGAAATCGTCAAAGGGAAGGGAGGCCGGCACATTGATGGTCTTCGAGATCGAACTGTCGACATGGGCCTGCACCGCCGCCTGCATCACGAGATGGGCCTGTGGGGTGAGATCGCCCATGGTGACGAAAGCGTGCGGCAGCGGTGCATCATTGCCATGCAGCGACCACCACAGCTCGGCTGCATAGTCGCTCACCTTTTCGCTGCGCCGGGTGCCGTCCGGAAGCAGGATCTTGCGCTCGTAGGCAATCGAAAAAATGGGCTCGATGCCGCTTGAGACATTGCCGGCGATGAGCGAGATGGTTCCGGTGGGCGCAATGGACGTCAAAAGACCGTTGCGGATTCCATGCTTGGCAATCCGCTCACGCAAATCCTGCGGAAGCCGCGCGGCGTGGCCGGTGCGCCCGAACCGCTCCGCGTCGAACAGCGGAAACGCGCCTTTCTCCACCGCCAGATCGATGCTGGTGGAATAGGCCTGGTGCTCGATCGCGGCCATCCAGGCGCCAGCCATCGCCGCTGCGGGTTCAGTGCCATAGACAGCGCCGCACATCGCCAGCGCGTCCGCCAGACCGGTCATGCCGAGGCCGATGCGGCGTTTGGCCCTGGCCTCGCGCTCCTGTTGTGGCAGCGGATAGTTGGAGACCTCGATCACATCGTCCATGAAACGGACAGCCGCCGCCGTCACGCTCCGCAACTCGTCTTCATCGAGACGGGCTTCCTCCGTGAACGGATCGATGACGAAACGCGTCAGGTTGATCGAGCCCAGGAGGCAGGCGCCGTAAGGCGGCAGCGGCTGTTCGCCGCAAGGATTGGTGCTGTGGATCGTCTCGCAATAGGAGAGATTGTTTTCGGCGTTGACGCGGTCGATGAAGATAACGCCGGGCTCGGCATAGTCGTAGGTCGAGCGCATGATCCGCTCCCAGAGGCCGCGCGCCTCGACGGTGCGATAGGTTTTTCCTTCAAACACCAGCGGCCAGTCCGCATCCGCCCGCACGGCGCGCATGAGGGCATCGGTCACCAGCACCGACAGGTTGAAGTTGCGCAGCCGTGCCGCGTCGCGCTTGGCGGTTATGAAGTCCTCGATATCGGGATGGTCGCAGGCCATGGTGCCCATCATGGCGCCCCGCCTCGACCCCGCCGACATGATGGTGCGGCACATGCCGTCCCACACATCCATGAAGCTCAAGGGCCCCGAGGCGTCCGCACCCACGCCCTTGACCGGGGCGCCCTTGGGCCGGAGCGTCGAGAAATCATGCCCGATGCCGCCGCCCTGCTGCATGGTGAGGGCGGCCTCTTTCAGATTTTCGAAAATGCCGTCCATCGCGTCCGGAATGGTGCCCATGACGAAGCAGTTGAACAGCGTCACGGTGCGGCCGGTGCCGGCACCGGCCAGGATGCGTCCGGCGGGGAGAAAGCGGTAGCCCGACAGGATGGCGTGAAACCGCTCGGCCCAGATTTCGCGTTCCGCTTCCGGTTCGGCCTCGGCCACGGCGCGCGCCACCCGCCACCAGGTGTCTTCTATCGTCTGATCGACGGGTGTGCCGTCCATCGCCTTGAACCGGTACTTCATGTCCCAGATGTCGCGGGCGATGGGGCCTATCGGGGGCTGCGTGAAGTGATCCATGGCATGGGTCCGGTCAAGAGAGACGCGAGTGTAACCCGGTCCGTTCGCGGAGTCGAGGACATGTTCTCTATTTGTACGCGGGCGTCTGTCGCGCTATGTCTTCGCCCCGCGTCAGCGGGGAGAAGAAGGGGACTCATAGTCGGCTGGCCACCATTCTTGCGAGGTCGTCAGGGTCTTCTTGAGGTCGGCCTTCACCGCCGCGAGGTCGAGCGTCGCGAAGGCCTTCGCGTAATCGAAGTCGGCTCCGAGGGGGTTCGACTCGGCTGAATTCTGCCGGAGGGTCGTGAGATCGAGCTGATCTGGCCACCAGAACTGGTTCGCCTTCGGCGTCCCCTCTGCCTGTGCCACG
>JANLYR010000401.1:0-7648 GCA_031365765.1 Hyphomicrobiales bacterium
CGAGACCTGTCGTCAGCTACAAGATCGGTACACGGACAAGGTTTTTGATACGATCATTCATCGAACGGTGAAATTAGAAGAAGCCCCAGCGTTTCATAAGCCTATCCAGCTTTATGCACCCAATACTCGAGGCGGGCAACAATATAAGGAGTTTGTTGAGGAGATGATTGAGCGATTGGGGATGCGGCAATCCAAAAGCAAATTAAGATTGGCATCAGGGGAAAATTGATAAATGGCGATCCCAAAGGAAAAGAAGGCAACGCGTGTGGCAGGGAAGCGGAAGTTTGAACTCCCACCGCGAGAAGCTCGAGTTGTTGACGATAATCCGGTTCGTGAACTTCTGCTTTCAATTCAACCAACGGACGCTCCTGAAGTACCTGGTATCCTTCAGCAATCAGAAATTACCCCGCTCAGGATTGTAGAGCCACAGAGTAAGCCAACACCACAAAATAAAAAACATCCTAAAAAGCAAGCAGTAAGCACCGTAACGGAACTCGCCAAACCGCACCAATCAAAAATTGTGCGCGGGCAAGATTTTGACTATTTCAAGCGAAAGTACGAACGATTATTAGGCAAAGCCCGGATGATCGTTTGCGAAGCGATTTATGATTTATCCCTCGGAGTAGGGAATCCCGATTGTTTTTATTCAGTTGGTAAACTTGCCCAGGAAACAGGTTTTACAGAACGCTATATTTTCAAACTGGTCGGTCAACTCGAAGCGATAGGATTTATCGAAAAAGTCGAGACCTTCAATACCGCTACCAGGAAGGGGACAATTTTCCGTCTCCACCTCGAACCCACCATCAAGTCAAATTAGCAACCGCTATTATCCGAATGTCAGAAATATGTGACTGGTTCATACCCCTGAACAGATATGTTCAGGGGTATGAACGAATTTGTTCAGGGGTATTACGAGATGAGTGGAAGAAGTGTAGAAATTCCGTCAGCAACAACTCGCTGCCTGATGCCCTGGGCTTCTATGTTGATCTGCCCGGAGCGGAGTAGACAACGGATTTTACCATTGACGTCAAGTCTGCTCTTGAATAAAGTCCAGGTGTTTATCGAAAAGTACCGAGATTTTTATGAGAGATCGTGTCAAAGGGAGAGTTCGACCTGAGCGTGCATTGCGCGTTATTGCCAAGCGACAGATAGTGCGGTTGCGCAACCTTGCCCCACAGGGCATTACCGGAAATGACATTCAACGCCTGGTTGCTGCCGAATCGTGCCAGGGATGCCGACGTAACAAAGAACTTTTCGCTGCTGCAAGCGGCACTGCTGGTGACTGGAGGCGTTGTGTGTTTGTTGTCGGCGTTGCGCTATCACGATCTGACAACACAAGCGCCTTTTGAGGTATGGATGGCGATTGATAACAAAGCCTGGAAACCGACCGTCAATGATGTTCCCTTACGGATTCATTACTTCACCGGCGCGGCGCTTACTGAAGGCGTCGAAGAACATCTCCTTGAAGGCGTGCCTGTAAAATTTATAGCGCGGCGAAAACAGTGGCGGATTGTTTCAAGTTCCGCCACAAGATTGGCATTGATGTGGCGCTGGAAGCGTTACGCGAGTATTTCAAACAACGGTTGCCCGAAAAAGACCTGTGGCATTATGCGGAAATCTGTCGGGTCAAAAATGTAATCTACCCATACATGGAGGCGATGCAATGACGCGCAAACCGCAGAACCTCGCGCACTCCATTCGAGATCGTCTCTTGCACTGCGCCCGCCAGCAGAACGAAGAATTTCAAACTTACTTGATGCGGTTTGCGTTGGAGCGCTGGATGTATCGCTTGAGCCAGTCGGAACATCAAGACCGCTTTATTTTGAAAGGCGCGATGCTTTTTGCCTTATGGAGTGATGACCCGCACCGCCCGACGCAGGATTTGGATTTGCTGGGATTTGGCGGTTCATCCGTGCGCGAACTGGAAGAAGTTTTCGCCAAATCTGCGTGGTAGAAGTGACCGAGGATGGCTTGGAATTTTTGCCGGAAAGCGTAAAGGGTGCCGCAATCCGTGAAGACAACATCTATGACGGCGTGCGCGTGAAGCTGCGGGCGAATTTGGGCAATGCTGTTATCCCATTGCAGATAGATATTGGCTTTGGGATGCCATTACGCCGGAGCCGGAATGGATCGAATATCCTGCGAGCCTGGATTTACCTGCGCCGCGCCGGAGAGCCTATCGGCGCGAAACAGTGATCGCCGAAAAGTTCAATGCAATGGTGGAACTGGGAATGCGCAACACACGCTGTAAGGACTTTTATGATCTCTGGGTCTTAGCCCGAACTTACGACTTTGATGGGCCGGAATTACAACGAGCCTTGCGCGATACCTTTGCCCGCCGTCGCACACCCTTGCCCCAGGAAGAGCCGCTGGTGTTTACGGCGGAATTTACCGAGTCTCCACTCAAGCAAACACAATGGCAGGCATTTGTCAGACGTGGGAAACTGAAAGCGGGCGAACGCGCACTGCCGGAGATTATTGAGTTCCTACGCGAGTTTCTATGGCCACCGATGGCCGCACTTCAGGCCGACCAGCCGTTTCCTCGGCGGTGGAAAGCTGGTGGATCGTGGGAGGATTGACGCGATCTTTCTACCAGGGTAGGGAACTCCTGAAAAAGGGTAATACTTCTAAAAGAGGGTAAGCATAAGGGGAAGATGACAAAGGCAAACGATGCCCTCGCGGTGAGATGATCTGTGCCAGTCCCTCCTTTCCGGCCCTCCTTGTGCGCCGCACCGATGGCTTGTTGAGTTGAGCCTCGCTTGGTAAAAGGGAGGCCGGAAAGGAAAACAGATGGGGACAGCTAAAGCTCACGCGGTCAGCCCACTAGGCAACTCCTCAAACGACCCACCGCGCTCCACATTTCAGACACAGTCAGGATCGTTCCCAGGTCTGCCAGACCGGGGCCAGCCGCTGCTTGCGCCATTGCAAATACAACACGCGCAGCAGCAACGAACCAAAAATACAGAGGATGCCAATGCCGAAGCCCGCCGCGTTGGAGGGCGCAATCATTTGCCTCAAGCCCGGCGCGGTAGAACGTAAGTAGGCGAACACCAATCTCAAGATCGTGGTCGCAAACAGGAAAACGACAAAGGGGACAAGACAGCCAAACACCCCTCCTCGGAAGGATGGTGTTGAAGGCGGGGCGACACTTTGTGCCAAATAGGTTTGCTGAGAACTGCTGCCACCAAAGACGCCGACTTGCCCACCGGTTGTCACGCCCATCCCGGAGACACTGCCGGAGGCCGTGCCCGACATCCACAACATGCGATAGGAAGAAGTTTGCTCAGACTGACACTGCGGACAATTGCTCATGCGAAAAAATCACCGTGGGGCTGGGATTGGCTGTTCGTAGCACATCATGAGTGATCCCCTGTTTCCTGATGCAAGTGCCACGGGAATCTATGGCCTTGCTGTGTGATGTTTGCTGCTTCTCCCTAACTGTGCGTCTCGTCCTGTTGAGAAGGTAGCCACAGCATAAGGAGCGTAGATTCCTAGCGCGGTTTGGTTGTTTCCTGTTGCTGTACCACTGGCAGCGATGGCAGGAAACGCAGTCGGACAAGGGGCGGCTCCGCTTCCTGTACGAGCAATTCTTTTTGCTCAAAGCGGGCGATAGCCTGCGCCAAAGGAGTTAAGCTGCTTCCCAGCCAAAACAACGCATCGGACAGGAACCTGGCTTGGACAATGCGGTGCAGTTCGCGTTGGGCGTGCGCGTGCAAAACATCACCGAGCCAATGTCGGGAAGTCTCGTCAGCACATAGTCCCAGGAATAAATGCACAAGTTCCGGGGTGAACATCGAATGACGCCCGGAAAATTTCATCAAGGAGGCCGTCAACGCCTGATCCGCCAAAGGTTCAGGCCCGATCATATGTTCGGTATATTCCGTGTAGGAGATCGAGCGCAAAAGTAGGAGAAGCTGTTGCTGCCAATGCCAGACCTCATCAATGCGCGCACATAAAAAATCCAAGGTCTCTGGCGCACAAAGCGATTTGGCAAGCTGCTGCAAATTGGCAAATTCAAGCGTGTAGTCCTTCCAGTGTGCAGCGGGCAGTGACAGGAAATGCAAATAGATCAGCCCATCGTCCAATTCGTTTGGTTCGACCAGAACGGGAGTGCGGCGGTCGTGCGCGAGCAGGGTGAAAAAGCGCGTGCGTTGTGGATCAAGGCTGTGGTCTAACGGGTACATAAGAAAAGTATTCCTGCTGTGAAGTCATCAGAGACAATGACGATGTGGTAGAACTTTGGTATCCTACGGAGACTCTTTGAAAATAGTTATGCGACAACAGGTACGGCACGAGTAACAATGATTAGTGCCACGCCGACATTTCACAATCGGCTCACGGCATTACTCAACGGGTTCGCTAGTCTGTTCCCATTTTGGAATAGACGCAAGCGGAATGAATTCTCTGTCACCCTATTAGGAGGATGTTTCTAATGGGGTTGCAGGCGCGGGCCAGACCGAAATTCTTAGCCAGGAAGTTGGAGCAATTACGTGAACGGCTGGGACTTTCCCAAACCGAAATGCTCAGCCAAATGGGGTTGGCCGGAGAATTGTCGTATCAAGTGATTTCCAAGAATGAGTCAGGCGCACGCGAACCAACGTTGATTGAACTGCTCGAGTATGCACGCTTGGCGAATGTCTATCTGGAAGTGCTGGTAGACGACAGACTGGATTTACCAGAGCGTTTGCCCTGTCCTAAAAAGTCGGCTGGCATTACGCAGAAATAGAAATTCAGACAGGCAAAAATCTGAAAATGCAATGAAGAAAACGATAGATCGAACGTGTTTCTGGGAAAGCTTTGGTGAGCGCGGAGCGAATTGCAAATGGGAGTCGGTCTGTCGCATTCGCATCTACGAAGAAGGGGATCGCGCGGTCGTCGTGGCGACGGATGTGGATGATCCAGTGGCGTATCCCGATGGCACAGGAACTTCCATCACGAATTGTGCGGAGAATCTGGCGAGGATGATCTGCGAAACATTTGGTCTGAACCCGGAGCAGATGACGTGGATTGAGAATTACCCACGTAAAGCGACCGACCCAACTGATCTGCCACCTGTCGAATTCAGCCTCGTGCGGTTTACCTACAACCGACGTACACACTCGTTCACCCAGCCTAGTTGGAAATACTTGTCACGGGGAGAGGTTGTCGTGCTTACAGGCGTTACCTTGCCATTTCGGAAAAATCATACTGTTAGACCGACAAAAATGTATGCTTAGCGTAAAGCGGCCTTAAGATAGTAATTTGCGCAGCTTTTACGCCCACCTTACGGTCGCCAAAGACTGGAGCGAGACTGCAAAAGTAGGTTTTCGTTTCGCTAAAAAACGGAAAGGTCTTGCATCAGAAGCCTATAAATAAAGGGGATAAATGCACCATACAAAATTGTATGGCTTAGCGTATGATTTTCACAGGTGGCAAGGGAACCCCTTACAGGCGACAATACACTGTAGAAATGAGAAATTGACCAAGCCGTGACCAAATCCTAAATAATTCCTGGTTAGCAAGCCACTTCGCCGATCAAAATTATCAGTGAAGTTCAAAACTGCTTCATTTACAGAGTTTGATGTTATCGCCTTAACTCATTTGGAAAGTAAAAATCTTATCAAACCGTAGGAATGGAAGATTTCAAGCCTAATTATCCAGGATTTGCTCCCACCCTGTGAACGAGCAATGTGGTACATCTCGCCTGGCAGTCAGGAATAATTGTTGTCATCAATCGTTCCGACAATCTGGCTCGCACCAGCACATTCAGCCAGCCCGGTTGGAAATATCTGCCGCGCGAACGAGCGGTCGCCCTCATCGGCGACGACACGTTGTAACTCTCTTCTGATTTCATTACTCACCTGCTTTTCGCTATGTGATTATTTTCGTGTGATACAGTCTTTCACGCACGCAACAACTGCCCCGTACTCTAAAATTCAGGAGCATGATTTAAGGTGAATCACCCGAACCCACGCCCGCGTTTCGCTGCGAACGTGAGTGCGATCTATCCAGCCAGCCCTGCGACAGCTTTGGCGCGGCCTGTCTCTCAAACGCCAGTCGCTGCCGGGTTTCCTTCGCCGGCAAAGGATTACCTCGAAGGGCGACTCGACCTCAACACCCATCTCATTCGCCGTCCGCTGGCAACTTTCTTCATTCGCGTCATTGGCTATTCAATGGAAGGCGCAAGAATCTTTCACAGCGATTTGCTGGTCGTAGATCGAGACGGAACTGTGGCGCGACGGCGATGTGGTCGTCGCCCGCCTCTATGAAGAGTTCTGCGTCAAACGCCTGCGCTACGAGGCAGGCCGACCGCGTTTGTGTTTCACCAATCCCAAATACCCCGACATCGAAATCACCGAAGACACGGACTGGGAAGTCTGGGCCAAAGTGCTGTGGTCAATCAGCAAACATTAAGGCGATGCATGCGATCGGCATCATTGATGCGAACAACTTTTACGCTTCGTGTGAATGTGTCTTCGATCTGACGCTGACGCACCAGCCGGTGGTCGTGTTGAGCAACAACGATGGCTGTATCATTGCGCGCAGCAACGAGGCCAAACATCTGGGTCTCAAGATGCGCGCGCCGATCTTCCAGGTGCAGGATGTGATCCACACGCACGACGTGGCGGTGTTGTCGAGCAACTATGTGCTCTATGGCGATCTCTCAGCCCGGATGATGGGAGTGTTGCAGGATTTCTCGGATCAGGTGGAATGCTACTCGATTGACGAAGCGTTCCTCTCCTTGCAAGCCACGCGGAGCGAGTCACTCGACACACAAGGCCGCGCCATTCGAGAGCGGGTTTATCGGTATTTAGGCATCCCTGTATCGGTCGGCATTGCGGAAACCAAGACGTTAAGTAAGGTCGCCGCCTTTCACGCCAAGCGTTCGCAGAAAGCCGGTGGCGTCCTCGATCTCACCCAATCCAAACATCAGGATTATGCGCTCAGTGTCACGCCGGTCGGGGAAGTCTGGGGGATTGGCCCGCGCTACAACGAATTTCTCCAATAGCACGACATCTTCACAGCATTGGAATTACGGGATGCGCCCGACGATTGGGTACGCCAGCATTTGACCGTAGTTGGTCTGCGCACCGTCCAGGAACTGCGCGGCACGACGTGCTGGCCGCTGGAACTGGTGACGCCGGCGAAGAAGATGATTACGGTGAGCCGTTCGTTTGGCGCGCCAGTGGGGGAATGGACAGAGTTGCGGGCAGCGATGGCATTTTATTGTGCAAGGGGAGAGGAGAAGTTACGGCGACAGAGACTGGCAGCCGGTGCACTGACCGTCTTTCTCGAAACCAATCGTTTCAGCACCGAAAAGCCTTACAGTGGCGCGAAGAGTTGGGCGTTGTCACCACAGACCGATACGACGCCGGAAATCCAGGCGGAAGCCTTACGCGCCTTGCAAGTAATCTTTGTGTCAGGCTTACGCTACAAGCGCGCCGGGATCACGTTGAGCGATTTGACGCCGGTGGCGAGTCTGTCGCGCCGATTATGGGAAGCCGAGCAATTTGAACGGACGCAAGTGCTGATGCAGGTGGTAGACCGCTTAAATCGGAAGTATGGACGAGATGCCGTGCGGTATGGGTTGTTTCCGACAACAGGGAATTGGCGCACGCGGTTTGGCAAACGGTCGCCGCGTTACACCACGCACTGGGACGAACTGCTG
>JANLYR010000242.1:0-1720 GCA_031365765.1 Hyphomicrobiales bacterium
AAGCTCGAGATCATCGCGTCGAAGCCGATGGCGACGCAGCGTGACCTCAGTCTCGCCTACAGCCCCGGTGTAGCGGCCCCCGTGCGCGCCATCGCCGCCGATCCCGATGCGGCGTACGACTATACGATCAAGGGCAACCTCGTCGCGGTGATCTCCAACGGCACCGCGATCCTCGGGCTGGGCAATCTTGGCGCGCTGGCGTCGAAGCCGGTGATGGAGGGCAAGGCGGTGCTGTTCAAGCGCTTCGCCGACGTCGATTCGATCGATATCGAACTCGCCACCGAGGACGTCGACCGCTTCATCGACGCGGTCGAATTGATGGAGCCGAGCTTCGGCGGGATCAACCTCGAGGACATCAAGGCGCCTGAATGCTTCATCATCGAGCAAGCGCTGCGGGCGAAAATGAACATCCCGGTATTCCATGACGACCAGCACGGTACGGCCATTGTGGTCGGGGCCGCCATGATCAATGGATTGAAAGTCGTCGGCAAGGACCCGAAAAAGGTCAAGCTGGTGACATCCGGGGCGGGCGCGGCGGCGTTGGCCTGTCTGGGCCTGCTGGTGAAGATCGGCATCCCCCGCGAGAACATTTTTGTCACTGACCTTGCCGGCGTCGTCTATCAAGGCCGAACCGAGTTGATGGACGAGGACAAGGCGGTTTTCGCCCAACCGACAACAGCGCGCACGCTGGCAGAAGTCATAACAGGCGCGGACATTTTTCTTGGACTTTCAGCTGGCGGGGTGTTGAAGCCGGACATGGTCAGGGCGATGGCGGCCAGGCCGCTGATATTTGCCCTGGCAAACCCGACCCCGGAAATTCTTCCCGAAGAGGTGTGGGCCGTGCGGGACGACGCCATCATGGCGACGGGACGCACGGACTATCCAAACCAGGTCAATAACGTCCTGTGTTTTCCTTATATCTTTCGCGGGGCGCTCGATGCGGGCGCATCTACCATCACACAGGAGATGGAAATTGCGGCGGTGTACGCCATTGCCGAACTGGCACAAGCCGAGCAAAGCGAGGTAGTGGCCGCAGCGTATGTGGGACAACAACTCGCGTTCGGGCCTGAGTACCTGATACCCAAGCCGTTTGACCCGCGCCTGATGATGAAGATTGCACCCGCGGTTGCCAAGGCTGCTGCCGACAGCGGCGTGGCTCTGCGTCCCATCGTGGATATGGACGCGTACCGCCAGCGCTTGCAGAGCTTCGTGTATGCCTCGGGCACCACCATGCGGCCGATTTTTGCGGTCGCCAAGGCGTCGACGCATAAACGCGTGGCGTATTGCGAGGGCGAGGAAGAGCGCGTGCTGCGCGCCTGCCAGATCGTCGTCGACGAAGGTCTGGCACGGCCCACGCTCATCGGGCGACCGCTGGTGATGGCCCGTCGCATCGAAAAGTTTGGGTTGCGCTTGCGCGAAGGGCTGGACTATGACATCGTCAACGTCGAGCACGACGACCGGTACCGCGATTTCTGGCAGACCTACCACCGGATGACGGAACGGCAGGGAACAACCGCTCAAATGGCCAAGATCGAGATGCGGCGCAGACTGACGCTGATCGGCGCCATGCTGCTGCACAAAGGCGATGTTGACGGCATGATTTGCGGCACCTGGGGTACCACCGCCATGCACCTGACATATATTGATCAGGTGATCGGGAAGCGGAGTGGTGGTAGTCCGAGTACGCCCCAGGACGTTCCGGTATATGCCTGCATGAACG
>JANLYR010000297.1:0-33061 GCA_031365765.1 Hyphomicrobiales bacterium
GCGCCAGACGCTCATCGAAAAGCTTTATGCCGCCGACCCCGCCCGCGCTTTCGCGCTTGGCGCTAAGTAACGCGTTTAGGTGTGGACCTTGAGGAATTGATCGACGATGATGTCAATGCCTTCCACGCGTACATGCCGCCCGTCATTTTCAAAAAGGTCGCGAGCCAGGGCGATTTCGTAGGACGGCCAGTAGACGACGTTGGGCATTTGCTTGGAAACCTGGGCGGCCACGGCGCGGAGAATCGATTTGCTTTCAGTATTGGCGACCACAATATCGTTTTTGGTAAACGTCTTTGCCAGCGGCACTGGTGACACCGTGAATACGACTTTCTTTTCAGGATAATGTTCGGCGAGCATCGCGGCGACGCGATGGATGTTCTCGTAGTTCTGCTCGTAGGTGCTTTCAACAAAGCTAAAACGATCATCCGCGTCGCGCGGCGACTGATTCAGATAAAGCCCGTTGACGTTGTTCTTCCAAACCTCGGTCAGGCCGAGTGTGATAATGTAAACATCCGCCGCCTCGATAGCGTGCCGAATGCAGTCGCTGACCTTGTTGCTGAGTTCTTCAATAGACTGGCTGCTGGAAGCGAGCAGTCCCTTTCGATAAGGATCCTTCCAGCTCAGCGCCTGCCCTGTTTCCGTGAGGTGGCGCGTAGTGGGAGCCTCAATGAAATCCCTTAACCCGTACCGGCCTTTACCGAAGGCCATCTCGAATTCCTGCCGTATCACAAAAGTATTATAGTGATTGACGTTATCGCGCTCAGGCAAATTGGCGAGACGCTGACTCTTAAGATCGAAGGGAATGTCGGAATATTTAGGATAGGTATCGTATCCACGTGACAGCAGTGCTTTGCGGATTTCAACCGCAAAGCAACTCCCCATGGTAAACACCCGTCCCCCTGGAGAAAGTAGTTTACTACGAACGAAGGTAATCCGGCTTCCGCGGTTCGTCATCGCCCAATCCCGGGATGTGGTGCCCACTATGCCCAGTTCAATGGCCGCCGTTCTGTCTTTGGCGCTCACCTTGGCCTGTTCCTGCACCTTCTGGCTCAAGGAACTTATGACCTGACGCTTGTAGCGCCTGAAAGTCTTTCGCAGTGTTTTCACAAATGCTCCTGAAATTGCAAGATGGGCAAATCGGATTATCGTTCTCTTATTCAACAGAAATGTAAAATCAATATACAACGTCAATCCGCGTGTTGAAACTTGTGTTTTATTCCCCCCATGCCCGAACAACCCATTGATTCGTGCTGCGTTTAACGTGGGCGGCACTTCCCCTTGGAGTTTAGTGACAGGGGTGCCGGTCTGCGTTTGATATTCATTGACAAGCATGTCCAGGACCTCGGCCGTAACGGTTAGTTGCGGCACTGACTGATCGAGAGGAAGTCCATCCATCCTGCTATTGCCATGACGCCGACCCGTAATGCGCCCTGCTGAGATATCCGGCGGAGTGACAATCCAAACGATGTGATCGGGGGCAAATGGCCGCAATGCGCGCATCACATGATCGAGACGGCTTCTTGGGTAGGACCGGGCATCGATGAGGATGGACCACAGTTTCTGCACCATACCCTGGTCCAGCAGAATGGTTTGACCGTGATCCTGATAGTGCCGGAGAAACACGGTGAGGTTAAAGCCCCTCTTGAGCCGGCCGAACGCGAAGGGACGGGTTGATGCACACAGGACCGCGATGTGCCAGGCGGCCCGCAGCAGTTCCGGGGTGGGACGCAATCCGCTCAGGGGGACGGAGCCTTTCACCCCGTGCGGCACCGAGACCAGGCCGCGGATGGTCGTCTTTCCCGCTCCCGGCAAGCCCACCAGTTCGACGATCATCGCCTTGGCGCTCTCGCAAGTTCGGACCAGATGGCGGTTTTTGCCTCAAGCAGGACATCCCGATAGGCCCGGCGGGCATCGATGGTTATCATTTTGCTTTCAGCGAACATGAGCTGGTCGACGATGGCGCATTTGCGCGCCAGCGTTTCAGGATCGTGATCGGGCTTGCGCCGATGCGCGGTTTGGGGATCGATCGCGAGCCGGATGACGAGATCGGGGCCGAGGGCGGCTGCGGCGCGATGCAGTTTCATTTCGGCCCGCGCCGCGAACGGAAATCCGCGACCTTCCTGCTGGCGTGGTCCATCGCTGATTGCGTTGAACTGCATCTGCGGATAGCGGTCGGTCAGGATGATGCTGCCGCGCCGCGCCAGGTTTCGCCCAAGGCGCAAATACCGCAACTTGCGGCGGAGCAGCAGAAGATCGAGCAACCGGTAAAGTTTTTCGAGGAAAGTTGCCGAAGCTACTGCCTTTTCCATTCGCTTGGCGCCGGGCCGTTGCTTCTTCCACAAGCCCGAAATCCTGCGCTTCGTGGCGTTGACGACGCCACCACGTCCATCGCCCGAGCCCATATACAGCAGATGCACGTCGAATTTGGAGCGCAGCCAGCGTTCCAGATCGGTTGCAAGGGTTGACTTGCCGGCCCCGTCGCTGCCCACCAGCGCCACCAGAAGCCCCGGCCCGCGCAATGTCTTGCGGTAACGGATGGGGCCGGCGAGGCGCAGCCAGAGCCGCGTGAGACCCAGCCTGAGGTTGAGCAGTCCGGCACGGAGGATGGCTTGCCCCCAGCCCATGCGAAAATGCGCCGCAAGCTGCGCGTTGAGTGCGCGGCCCAGCCGGATCGTCTCCGCCTCCCCCCTATAGGCCTGCCGGAAGTCGGCGCTGAGCCCCAGCCGGTCGCCCAGTTCGGCAAGCCTTGTGGAATCCGTCTGGGCCCGCAGCCAATCCAGTTCCTCGGCGATGTGGCGGGGGATGCGTCCACCCGAAAGACGCCGGACAAATGGCATTTTCGCCCACAGGCGCACCAGGAGAACAAGCAGTTCCATCTCGGCCGAGGGAATGGGCCAGCCGCTGGCGGCATCGTCGCGAACGGTGGCGAGCAGCATGTCTTTCCACGGCAGGCGCAGATGCTTGATGCGCTTGAGGCCGGTGAGCATCTCGTAATGAACGTGAAGATGCAGGAACCCGCCGCTGGCAGAATCGAAAATCATCCAGTCCTCGATGCCGGGATAGCGGCCCCACGGTGGACTGACGGCAGCAAGTCCGCCGTGCTCCGCCATGACCTGCTCGAAGGAAACTCTATCGGCGCCGTCAACCAGGATATCGAGGTCGGTCAGTCCCGCCAGCGCTTCCGCCAGATGGCTGTTGCTCTTCCAATGGGCGAAGCGGACGGCGCCACCGCGCAGGGCCAGGCACAGTTCCTGTGCGGCGGCCAGCGGCGTCACACTCTGTGTGGTGAAAGGCTTCAGTTGACTTTTCCACTTGGTTTTGTTGTGGCTACGGCATCTTCGGAAAGCAGGACGATACGCATTTGGCAGGAGATCGCGGTGTTTTGTTTGTGGTCACGGGCGCCCGTTATACAGCGGCCGCGGCCGACGCGGCGCAATCGGTGCAGGACACCAATCCCTGGCTCAGAATTGGCATTTATACCGATCAGCCGATGGACAATCCGCTGTTCGATTTTGTTGGCACGATAGACGGGTCCGACAGCCGCAGAAAACATGATTATGTAGGGTTGTCTCCCTTCGCCGAAACGCTTTATCTCGATTCCGACATCCGCGTGACCTCGGATTTGTCCGACCTGTTTCGCCTGCTTGAACGGTTCGAGATCGCCGGCGCCCATGTGCGTTACCGTTCCTCGCCGCGGCGGCTCGGCCGATACCAGCTCGATTTGCCCCAGGCTTTTCCGCAGATCAACTGCGGCGTGATGCTCTACCGGAAATGCGCCAATGTCGACGCGCTTTTCAAGTCCTGGGGGGAGATCTATCGTGCCGGTGGATTTACCCGCGATCAAATTCCGTTCCGCGAGGCCCTGTGGAAATCCGATGCCCGGCTTTATATTTTTGGCCCTGAATACAACACGCGCAACATTCCGCTGTTTCCCGGCAAGCAGCCACTGCCCTATATCCTGCACATCAACGCCTTTCATGCGGCCTCCAACCTCAAACGCTGGGGCCTTCATCTGCTGCTGATGCCCGTGAGGCGGCGGCTGCGCCACGCGAGTGCCCATAAACGCGACGGCCAGCCGGCGGCAAGCGGTAATTGATCCTGTGGGGTCTAAACGCTATAGGAAGCCGCGCCCGGCTTGTCTGTAATGCCCGTGCCGTGAGGGATTGATCCATGGTGCCCGAGGGGCTGCCGCGCACCTTGCTTCTGCCGGTGGAAACCACCAACCGCGAATTCGATGGCAAGCTTCTGCTGGCGGTGAAGGCGATCGAGCGCGGCTATACGGCCGTCATCGGCAGCCACACCGCGCTCGACGCGATGCTGCCGGCATTTCCGCGCGCCATCTATCTTTCCAAGGCGGCGCGCAGCGGTTCGGAGCGCGTTTTCGATCTGCTGGAAGGCCTGGGTCATGTCATTGTTGCCCTCGACGAGGAAGCGCTGGTGCGCCTGCCCGACGAGGCCTTTCACCTGCGGCTCGATCCGACAACGTTCAATCGCCCGCGGTTGCTCTATGCCTGGGGAAAGAGCAACGCCGAGGTGTGGCGATCCTACAAGGCCTATGGCGGCGCACCCATCGTCGAAGCCGGCAATCCGCGGATCGACATGCTGCGCCCCGAAATCCGCGAGTTCAATCGCGACGAATGCGAGGCGCTGCGCCACGAATTCGGCCGCTTCATTCTGCTCTCCAGCAATTTCGCGCTGGTCAATCATTTCATTCCGGGCCACGTGCGCAATCTCGTGGGCAAGACGGCGGACGAAACGAAAGCGGCGCCCGTAAAGACCGGCTTCATGGACCACAAGCGGAAGCTGTTTGCACAATTCCTGGCGTTCGTTCCGGATCTCGCCGCTGCGATCTCGCCAAACCGGCTGGTCATTCGCCCTCACCCGTCGGAGAACAAGACGGCGTGGGAGCAGGCTGCCGGTGGCGCGCCGAATGTGACGGTCATCCACCGGAGCTCCATGGCACCGTGGCTGATGGCGGCGCAAGCCCTCGTCCACAATGGCTGCACCAGCGCCATCGAGGCGAGCGTGCTCGGCACGCCAGCGCTGGCCTACCGGCCGCAACGTTCAGCTTTTGATCTTGAACTGCCCAACAGCCTGAGCGTCGCGTGCGGTTCTGTCGCGGCCCTGGTCGCTGAATGCCGCAACCGGCTGGCTGGTGACAAACCCCGTGCCGGGGGACCCACTCCGGAACAGAGCGCCATCGCGGAGCAGCACATTGCTTCGCTGACGGGGCGGCTTGCGGTTGACCGCATCCTTGACTCCTTCGCGGAATTCGGCGCCGTTCTGGCGGCGCGCCAGCCCTCGGCGCCCTCGAAGACGGGCGTTCTGTCGCGCTTTTATGCGCGCCGGGCCTATCGCATGGTGATGACCCGTTTCGGACAACACGGCGAAAGCGATGCTTATAAGTCGCACAAGTTTCCCGCGATGGACGTTGCAACGGTCCGCCATAGGGTCGCGGCCTTCCAGCGGATTCTGGGACGCACTTCGCCCATTGCGGTGGAGCGGATAGGGGCCAACGTGTTCCGGCTGAGGGGTGTTTAGATGCTGCAGGAATTGACCGCCGGCCTCGATGCCGAATCCGCCCGGTCCTATTGGCGCGACGAAGGCCTCGACCAGTTGGTGGCGGGCGATGAGGCCGGCGCCATTCCGCCCCATGTGGACGATCTGGTTCGCCTGCACCGCATTGTCCGCAAGACCATGGCCTGCACCGTGCTCGAATTCGGTGTTGGCTATTCGACCGCGGTATTGGCCCATGCCCTGGCATTGAACGAGAGCGAGTATCGCAATCTGCGGGAGCCGCCGAAACTCCGGGCGCGCGCGCCGTTTCATCTGCACAGCGTCGATGCCAGCGAAACCTGGATTGCCAAGGCGCAAAGCCGCGTTCCCGAGAAACTTCGCGGCCGGGTGACATTCTGCCACAGCGGCGTGAGCGCCGGCACATGGAACGGCCAGCTCTGCCATTTCTATGACCGGCTCCCCGATATCGTGCCCGATTTCGTCTATCTGGACGGGCCGGACCCAGCGCACGTCACCGGAAACGTCCGTGGACTGAGCTTTGCCGCGCCCGACCGGACGGTGATGGCCGCCGATCTCCTGACAATGGAGTCGACGTTGCTGCCGGGCGCCACTATTCTGGTTGACGGGCGGATCAACAATGCGCGCTTCCTGCGCCGCAATTTCCAGCGCGCCTTTGCCTATGCTGTGGTTGCGGGTACCGACGTTTCGATTTTTCGGCTGGACGAAGAACCGCTGGGGCCGAAGTCGGTCGATCTCGCGGCGCTGGTCGTCAGGAAAACGTAAGCCGTTTCTCGAATGTCAGCGGCGTTGCCGCCAGAATGTTGGCGATCCGTTCACCGGCCGCGCCGTCGCCATAGAGATATTCGCGCTCCGGCCGTGGCATCGATATCCGCTCGCGCACCGCACCCGCGATCTGGCGCTGGTCGTGTGCCGCATTGACGACATTGGCGCCGTGATCCCGGCCCATCTGGCGCGAACCGATATTGACGGCGGGAACGCCCAGATAGGAGCACTCGCGGATCGCCACGGAAGAGTTTCCGATGATGCACTGGCTGGCATTGACCACGCGGATGAACTCCTCGGGCGGCAGGTTCTTGAAGAAATGCACGCGCGGCAGGCTGTGCTCCTCGCGGAATGTCCGGATGCCCTTGGACGTGCCGTCCGAGCCCGCGTCCACATTGGGCCAGAACCAGAGGGCCGGCACATCGAGCGCCTTGACCGCGTGCAATGTCTCCTCGATCTGACGGCGGGCGGCGGCGTATTCCGTCGTCACCGGATGTTGCAGCACCACGACATAGCCGCCGGAAAGATCGAAACTGTGACCGACGCCGCCATAGGCTTCGATGATGTCGGGCTTGTCGAGGGGGCGCGCGATCGCATCCTTCGCCAGATCGATCGAGGGGCAGCCGGTGACGTGCACGCTGCCCGGATGCTCGCCCATCCGGATGACACGCGCGGCTGCTTTCTCGCTTGCCACCAGATGCAGGTCGGCAAGCTTGGTATTGGCGTGGCGCACCTTTTCGTCTATCGAGCCGGTGATTTCGCCGCCCTGGATATGAACCAGCGGAATATTCATGAAAGCGGCGGCAATCGACGTGGCGATCGTCTCGAAACGGTCGGCGATGGTGATGACGGCGTCGGGCTTCAGATCGTCGAAGACGGATGAAAGCTCCGACAGACCGATGCCGGTCGATTTCGCCGTCGTCGCGAGGTTTTCACCCTCGACGATCATGTACACGCGGCGATCGATCCGGAATCCCTCGCTCTCGATCACGCGCGCCGCGTTTCCGTAGCGGTCGAGCAGCGCCGAGGCGGCGACGACGAGCTGCAGTTCGAGATCGGGATGCGCCTTGATCGCCTTGAGCGCGGTGCGAATGCGGGCATAGCTTGGACGCGCGGTGATGACGCAGCAAATCTTCCGTTTCACGAAATGTCGCTCCATTTTATCTGCTCGTCGCGCTTGACGCCGCGCAGCAGCGTTCGTCCCACCAGCCGTGCCAGCTCGGCTGCGGCGATTCCTCCGCCAGGTTTCTTGGGCAGGAGATCGCTTTCTCTCAAGACATGTCCGGCCGTAAGTTCATCGGCGGCCACGAGGCTCTTCATGAAAATGGCGCGAAGCGGCGCGATGTCGTGGGCCAGCGCGGCTTTGTCCAGGGGTGATGACACCATCGTCTCGATGAAGCGGACGCCTTCGACAAGCAGGCCAAGCTCCGCGATGGTGAGCGAGGATGAGACGTCCGGCCCGAACATGTCGCGGCTGAGCGTGGCATGAACCTCGATCACCTGCGCGCCCAATGTCGCCGCCGCCAACCCGGCAAAAATTTTACCCGAATGATCCGACAGCCCGGCGGCAGCGCCCGGATAGCGGCTGGCGAATTGCGCCATGACGTTGAGACCGATTTTCTCCGGCGGGCATGGATAGCGCGATTCGCATTGCAGCACCGCCAGCGGCACCCGCCCGGCGATTACCGCGACGGCGCGGTCGAGTTCGTCCATGTCGCTCATGCCGCTCGACAGCATCATTGGCAGCCCGCTCCGCGCCATGCGCTCGAGCATCGCGGTATTGGAAACTTCGCCCGATGCAACCTTCCACCCGGCGACACCGACACCATCGAGAAGGTCCATCGCCTGCATGGAAAAGGGCGAACTGAGGAACATCAGGTTTTTTTCATCGGCATGCTGGCGAAGGCCCTGCCATTGCCCGGGCGTAAACTCCATGCGCTTCCAGTAATCGTAGCGGGTCTCGTCCTGCGGGCTGAATTTCTTCCGCCAGGGCTCGGCCTTCGTACTTTCCGCCGACGCGATATGGGTTTGAAACTTCACCGCATCCGCACCCGCCGTTGCGATTGCATCGATGAACGCATGTGCCGTGCCGAGACTTCCCTCATGGGCCTGCGCCACTTCGCCGATGATCGTGCAAGCTGCCGCGGATGTGGGCGCTGCCAGCCACGTCGTGTTCTGCCGGGAGGACATCAGGCTTCCAGAACCTGGCGGGCCAGAGCGAAATCCTCCGCCCCGTCGATATTGATAACCGGGCCTGTCACGATGACAAGGCGCGCATGGCTGCCCAGAATGCCGTGGCCGGCAGCCAGGGCGGAACGCCTCACCGCATAACACATGCCGTTTCTGATGAATGTGGGTGCGAGTTGCTGGCGACTGACGACTGCTTTGCCGGAGGGTTGCGCATGGACGGCGAACTGGTTCTGATCGCGCTCGAACTGCTTGCGCGCATGATAGCGCAGCGGCACTTCACTGACGGTGAAGGCGGCGTCCGCGCCCTCGGCGCAAGCAGCCAACACCGTCTCCCGCACGATGGCAGGGGTGCGTGCCGGCGACGTGGGCTCCAGCAGAACAACGAGGTCGAATTCACCATCGGCCGAAAGAGCCGGCAACAGGTGCTGCACGGCATCGAGCACATTGGCCGTGTCGGACGACAGCGCCGCCGGGCGCAGGAACGGCACATCGGCGCCCGCCTTCCGGCCTTCGGCAGCGATCGCCATGTCGTCCGTCGACACCACGATGCGGGAGAAAACCCCGGACTCCAGCGCCACTCCGACGGCGCGGGCGACGAGCGTCTCCCCGCCGATTTTCTTGAGATTTTTTCCGGGCAGGCCCTTGCTGCCGCCACGGGCGGGGATCACCGCCAGGGCGCGCGGTGCGTCAAGCGCGGAAAGCGCGCTCATTCCGGCTTGTGAAAATGAACACCGAAGGCGGTGGGAAAGGACGTGTGCTTGCGCACGAGATTGACCGGATAGTCTTTGTCGAACTGCTTGAGCCTCGGCAATTCGGTGCCGTAGAACCAGTCTTCCATTTCCTTGCGCCGGGGCTCCGGGATGTATTCCAGCGCCTGCGACCAGCAATAGGCCGCGGCGGTGAAGGGACCGCCCTCATGCGTCGAACCGTCGAAGGCCAGTCCCGCCGCCGCGATCATGCGCTCGAAGCCGGCCGGGGTGTAGCGCAGGTAATCGTCAGGATACTGATGAAGTTCGCGCACCAGAGGCTCGAAGATGTAACCCTTGCCGCCTGGCTTCAGAAGCCGCCCGATTTCGGCGAAAAAGCCCTGCTGGTCGGCGATGTGATGCACGAGGTTGGGCACCATCACCAGATCTGCGATGCCGCTCTCCTGCCCCGTGGCTTCCGGGGTTCCCCGCGTCGTGGCCGGAATGACAATGCAGCGGTCGTCATCGACCATGGCCCGATTATAGGCGCCGCGGTCACCGGCCTTCTGCGGGCTGCAATCGACCGAGATGAAATTCCTGCCGTGAAAGATCGGCGCGAAAAGGCTGATGCCGCCATACTGCAGCGTGCGTTCCAGGGCCACCACGGTGGACCCGGGCGCCAGGTCCGTGGCAAGTGTCCGGCAGTCATCGATCAGGCGCCGGAACTGCGGCCATTTGGTCTCGATCTGAAATACTTTCTGCTCCAGCATCTCGATATGCCGCGCAACCTCCAGCGCGCTCGGTGCCGCGGCGGCGGGGACGGCGGAAAGGGCAGCTTGTGCTGACGCCATGTGTAGTCCTGCTCCAATCATCACGGGCCGCTTATAGTACAGCAAACAGGCCCGCTCAATGATCTTGGGGCGTGGGCCCCGGAGCGCGCGGCTTGAGTCGCCGCCGCAATCTCTTTAATGCTCGACATCCACCCAACAACCGCAGTGTCAGCCTTCACCAATGCGAGCGATTTTCTCGATCCTGTTCAAGGCGGAGGGTGCCAGTCCGCTGTTCGTCATCCTCTGCCTTCTGCTGTCCTCGCTCGCCGAAGCCGCCAGTATCGGGACGATGCTGCCGGCCATCACCGCCATGTCGGGCGATCAGGCGGCGTTTGGCTCGGGTGTCAGTGCTGCGATCGCGTCGTTTCTGGTGTCGATCGGCATCGCCCCGACGCTCGGCAGCTTGTTGTTCCTGGCTGTGGCTTTCATGGTCCTCAAGGCGTTCCTGACATTCGGCGCCCTGTCGTTCGCGGGCATCGCCGCGGCGCGCGTTTCGATCGCCCTTAGGCGCCGCCTCGTAGCCGCGATCTTCGACGCCAAATGGAGTTTCTACAGCAACCAGAGCGGCGGCCGGTTCGCCAACACGATCAGCAACGACGCAGGCCGCGCGGGCGATGCCTACCTGCTGGCGGCCAATGTCGTGTCCTACCTGCTCCAGGCCGTAGCCTACATGGCGGTGGCGATCGTTCTCAACTGGAAGCTGGCAATACTGGGCGCCGGCGCCAGCGCCATCGTGGCCCTCGTCCTCGGCCATCTCATCCGCATATCGCGCCAGGCGGGCGGAAAACAGACCAAACGGACCTCGGCGCTCACCGTTTTCATGGTCGACATGCTGGCCAATATAAAGCCGCTCAAGTCGTCGCAACGCTACGATGCGATGCTGACGAATGTGACGCGCACGCTCAAACTGCTCAAGCGATCGCTGGTGACGCGGGAACTGTCCCGGGCCGGATTGCTCCAGGGTGGTGACGCCGTGGTTGCCATCTTCGTAGGCGGCGGCGCCTATGTGGCGCACACCTTGTGGCACACGCCCCTGCCCGAACTGCTGGTGAGCGGCGTCATTTTCTTTCAGATCGTGGCGGTGGTGTCGAAACTGCTCAAATTCATGCAGCAGGCCGCCCAGCTCGAAAGCGCCTATTTCCGCACGATGGAACTCGTGACCTTGGCCGAGCGGCAGAAGGAGGCGCATATCGGTACGCGGGCTCCCGACATCGGCGGCGGCTGCCGCTATGAACATGTGGATTTCGCCCATGGCGAAACCGCAGTGCTGTCGAATGTCACGTTCACCATTCCGGCGGGCGCCATCACCGTGTTCAGCGGCCCACGGGCTCCGGCAAAACCAGCCTGATCGATCTGCTGATCGGCCTCAACATTCCCTCGCGCGGACAGATCTTCATCGGTGACACACCGATCGCCGACATCGACATGCGCGCCTGGCGCCGGATGATCGGCTATGTGCCGCAGGAACTGAGCCTGTTCCATGCCAGCGTGCGCGACAACATCACGCTGAGCGACCCCGCGATTTCCGACAAGGATGTGATGGCGGCACTGGAGCAGGCGGGCGCCACCGCCTTCATCGCCAACCTTCCCGCAGGGCTTGATACCGATGTGGGCGAAATGGGCGGCAAATTGTCGGGCGGACAGCGCCAGCGGATTTCACTGGCGCGCGCTTTGGTCACCCGGCCGCAAATGCTCATTCTCGATGAAGTGACAAGCGCGCTCGATCCCGAAACCGAAAACGAGATCGTCGGCAACATCGCGGCGCTGCGCGGCAAGTTCACCATCATCGTCATCACCCACCGCCCGGCCTGGACGGCGATCGCCGACCACCTCTACAAAGTCTCGCATGGCAAGGTTTTCGCCGCCCGCCGGGTGCCGGCCAAAAAGGTGACGGCATGACGGAATTCACGCCCATCGCGGGATTGATCGGCGGTTTGCTCATCGGACTGTCGGCCTTGACGCTGATGGGCGCCTACGGCCGGATCGCCGGCCTGAGCGGGATTTTTGCCGGCTTGCTGACGCTCAACCCCGGCGCGGAGTTTTCCTGGCGCGCGATCTTCGTCGCAGGCCTCCTGATCGGCGCCGGTGTCATGGGACTGGCCTATCCCCAGGATTTGACGTTTTCCGGCAGCTTTGGCCTGACCGCGGTGGGCGGGCTCATTGTCGGCGCCGGCACGGTGCTGGGTGGCGGCTGCACCAGCGGGCATGGTATCTGTGGATTATCCAGGCTTTCGCTCCGCAGCCTGATTGCGACGGTCACCTTCATGGCGGTGGCGGTGGCGACGGTGTTCGTCACCCGCCACATGCTGGGCACGTAGCATGGGGAAGCTTGCGATCTTCGTGGCCGGCCTGCTGTTTGGAGCGGGCGTCACGTTGTCGGGCATGGTGAACCCAGCGAAGGTGCTCAATTTCATGGATTTAGCGGGGCGATGGGATCCAACCCTCATCCTTGTGATGGCTGCGGCCCTTGCCGTGACCTTTGCCGGCTACCGGGTGATCCTCCGGCGAAAGCAGCCCTTGTTTGCTTCCGCCTTCAGCCTGCCGAAAGTAACCAAGCCCGATGCGCGGCTGGTCGCCGGTGCCATGCTGTTCGGCCTGGGATGGGGCTTGACCGGATTTTGCCCCGGCCCTGCCGTCGCCAGCCTGATCTTCGGCCATGCCGAGAGTTTCGTTTTCGTCCTGTTCATGGCCGCAGGCATGACGGGCGCGAATATCGGCCTGCGACGCTTTCCGTCGCGGGTTCCCGATGGCCAGTGAGGGCATTGCCAACTACAAGGAATTCCTCATCATCCTGGGGGCTGCCGGGCTCGTCGTTCCGGTCTTCCTCCGTTTGGGGATCAGCAGTGTCCTGGCATTCCTCTTCGTAGGCGTCCTGCTCAGCCCCGGAATCCTGGGCCGGCTTGCGCTGAGCGTTCCCTTGTTCGATGCAATCGTCATCGCCGACCCCGAGAAAATCTCCGGCCTGGCCGAACTGGGCGTGGTCTTCCTGCTGTTCCTGATCGGCCTTGAACTGTCCTACGAGCGCCTCCTCACCATGCGGCGCCTGGTCTTCGGATTGGGCGCCTCGCAGGTCGTGGTGACCCTGGCGGCGATCACCGGAGCCGCCTGGAGCTTCGGTTTCGACATTGAAAGCGCCCTGATCCTCGGCGCGGCGCTGTCGCTGTCGTCGACCGCCGTCGTGGTGCAACTGCTGTCGGAGCAGAAACGGCTGGGCTCGCAGGCGGGACGCGCCAGTTTCGCCATCCTGCTGTTCCAGGACATCGCCGTCATCCCCCTCCTGTTGCTGGTGGCAATTCTAGGCCGCCAGTCGACCGGCCCCGTCGTCATCGACATCGCCTACGCCCTGGGCGAGGCCGCACTTGCCATTGGCCTGATTGTGCTCGTCGGCCGTTACGGCCTGCGGCCGCTGCTGCGCCATGTGGCCGGCGCCAACAGCCCCGATCTGTTCATGGCCGCCGTGTTGCTGATCGCGGTCGGAACGGGGGCGGCGGCGTCGCTGGCGGGCCTGTCGATGGCGCTGGGCGCCTTCATCGCCGGATTGATGCTGGCCGAAACCGAATACCGCCGGGCCATCGAAGCCATCATCGAGCCGTTCAAGGGCCTGCTGCTCGGAGCGTTCTTCCTGCTCGTGGGGCTCGGCATCGACCTCAACGGCCTGTTCGACCACCCGTTGCGGATCGCCGGAGCGGCGCTGCTTCTGGTGGCGATGAAAAGTGCCATCATCTTTCTTTTTGCCCGCGTGCTGGGCGTGAGCCGGGGGGCCGCGATCGAATCGGCCTTCCTCCTGGGTCCGTGCGGTGAATTCGCCTTTGTCATCCTGGCCTCGGCGGCAACGCTCAAACTTCTGGGGCCCGAGGCCAATCGCGATGCGCTGCTCATCGTCACCCTGACCATGATGACCATTCCGCTGCTGGCCAAGATCGGCGCGAGCCTGGCAAGGCAGGCGCGGATCGCCGCACCGCCCACCGAGGAAGCGGCGGTGCAGGTTCCCGAAGACCGCCAGAGCCGCGTCATCATCGCTGGCTTTGGCCGCGTCGGACATCTGATCGGCTCGATGCTGGACGAACACAAGATTCCGTATATCGCCGTCGACCGCGACGCCGAACTGGTGACGCGCGAGCGAAAGAATGGCTTTCCGGTCTATTACGGCGATGCGGCCAATCCCGAGTTCCTGAAGAAATGTGGGTTGGCCGAAGCCACCGCACTCGCCGTCACCATGGACAATGCGGTGCGGGTCGACGATGTGACGCGGACGGCCAGGGCTGAACGCGCCGATCTCAAGATCATCGCGAGGGCCCGCGACGAACGCCATGCGATGCGCCTCTATGTCGCCGGGGCGACGGAAGCGGTGCCTGAGACGATCGAATCCAGCCTGCAGCTTGGAGAAGCGATCCTGGTGGAAGCGGGCCTGCCGATGGGACTAGCCATCGCCTCGGTACACGAGCGCCGCGACGGTTTCCGCAAGATGTTGGGCCGGCCCAACCGCAAGGAGACGCTGGCCATTGAGAAGAGAAGGCTGAGGCGAAAGAAAGTCGAGTAAAAAACCCTCATCATGACCGTGCTTGACACGGTCATCGTCATGAGCACAGGCGAAGAAGATGCCCGGACCATGTCCGGGCAAGATGAGTTATGAAGGATTATGCCACGCCCAGCTTCTTCTGCAGGCTTGAACTCGACGTCGTGTACTGGAACAGCAGGCGTTCGCCCGGGTTCTTGTAGTGGAAGGCCTGTTGCGCCATCAGCGCTGCTTCGTGGAAACCCGACAGAATGAGCTTGAGTTTGCCCGGATAGGTATTGATATCGCCGATGGCGAATATTCCGGGTACGGAGCTTTCGAATTTCGCCGTGTCGACGGGGATGAGATTTTCATTGAGGTTGAGCCCCCAGTTGGCGACGGGGCCGAGTTTCATGGTGAGGCCGAAGAACGGCAGCATGGCGTTGCAGGCGATGTCGTAATGATTGTCCGGACCCTTGACGGATGCCGCCGACAGCACGCCCTCATCGCCCTTGAGGCCGGTGACCTGGCCCAGCCTGAATTCCATCTTTCCCGCCGCCACCAGTTCGCGCATCTTCTTGACACTGTCGGGAGCGGCGCGGAAATCGTCGCGGCGGTGCAGCAGTGTCATGCTTTTGGCCAGCGGCTGCAGGTTGAGCGTCCAGTCGAGGGCTGAATCCCCGCCGCCGACGATCAGGATATCCTTGCCGCGCAGGGCCTCCATCTTCTTGATCGAATAATGCACCGATGTGCCTTCATAGGCATCGATCCCGGGAATGGGTGGTTTTTTCGGCTGGAACGTGCCGCCCCCGGCGGCGATCACCACCACCTTGGCGCGGAACACCAGGCCGCCATCGGTTTCCAACTCGAAATCGCACTCGCCGTGCTTGGTGAGGCCGGTGACCATCTGGTTGAAATGGAACCCTGCGTGAAACGGCTTGATCTGCTCCATCAGCTTGGCGGTCAGCTCGCCCCCGGTGACGATCGGCAATGCGGGAATGTCGTAGATGGGTTTTTCCGGATAGAGCTCGGCGCATTGTCCGCCCGGACGGTCGAGAATGTCGATCACCTGGCATTTGATGTCGAGGAGCCCCAGTTCGAACACCGCGAACAGCCCGCAGGGGCCCGCCCCAATGATGACCGCATCGGTGGTTATGACTTCGGACATGGCGTCTGCTCCGCCTAGAATTGCTTTTCGGGAACGCGCACCCGGAGGCCGTCGAGGCCGGGGGTGATCTTGATCTGGCAGGACAGCCGGCTGGTGTCGCGGACGTCGAAGGCGAAATCCAGCATGTCCTCTTCCATGGTGCTGCGGGTTCCCGTCTTGTCCTTCCATTCCGGCTCGACATAGACATGACAGGTGGCGCAGGCGCAGGCGCCGCCGCAATCGGCGTCGATCCCCGGCACCATGGCCTTGACCGCGGTTTCCATGACCGACAGGCCGGGCAGGCCCTCCACCGTCTGTTCCGTGCCATCGTGCTGGATATAGGTAATTTTCGCCATCTCACCGACCGATCAAGCGTTCGTTTTTTCGAACGGCTATCTAGGGGATCGTCGGAGAAAACACAACTGCCCGGCCTGCTTCACCGATAATGCAGTTCGGCCTCCTGGCGGAACAGGATGATTTCCCGGTCGAGCACGGCAATGAGGACCGACTTCGAATCGTCCCCCGTAGGCCGCGAGGTTGATTCGAGCTGTTTGGCGATATCGGCGATGCGGGCCGCCCCCATGGCCAGCGCCGACCCTTTCAGCGTATGCGTGGCCATGCGCCAATCGGCTTCATCGGCGGCCTTTTTCAGCAATTCGACGATCGAGGGCAACTGCATCAGGAAGAGCCCGACGATCTCCTTTTCCAGGTCCTCGCTGTCCAGCGTGTAGCGCGACAGGTGTTCGCGGTCGAGGATCGGGCGGCCGTCCTGGGCCACCGGATAATGATTGTTCTGGACGCTCAATTGACACCTTCTTCGTCGCCGCACCCGGAATCTACCTTTTCCAGCACTGCAAAAACGTAAAGCAACGGGGTTATCAGGGTATTTCTTCAATGATTACAATTGTATGTAAAATTTTAACCAAATTTTAACTTAATTGCCGGGGCTGCCCCCACGCGGGTTCAAGCGGGACTCCCAATGGTCTATCGTGTATGAGTGCGGGCCCTGAAAGTGAATTTCTACAGGTTCACAGAAAGGCCATGAGGATGGTTTTGTAAGCCACTTCGGTCGGAACCGGGGATTACGGGGGTAATAAGCATGGCCAACACCAACGAGACAAAGCGCCGCGACAAGCGAGCTGCGGCAGCCGATATTCCGGATGCCCCGCCCCGCCGCGACCAGACCCGCACCCCGGACGCCGCCGCGCTGCGCGCGCGCCCCGCCAATGAAAACGATCCCGGCACCTCGATGATGCTGGCCAAGCTTCGCAGGCCGCCGTCCTACGGCCCCTATTATGTCGCCTTCGCCATATCCCTGGCCTGGGTCGCGGGCTGGTTCTTCATGTATTCCAGCAGCCTGTTCAACAGTCCGGCCGCCTTGAACGGACCTGCCATGCCCGACACGATGCGGGCCGTCCTGCTGTTGGTGCTGCCTATCGGGCTGGTCTGGGTCACCGCCTATTTCCTCTGGCGGGCCTCGCAACTGCGCCAGGTCTCGGAAGTGCTGATGCAATCGGCGATGCGGCTGGTGCGCCCCCATGACATCGCCACCGAGGGTCTGACCACCATCGCCCAGGCGGTGCGCGCCGAGGTCGACCTTCTGGTCGGCGGCGTCGAGCATGCCGTGCAGCGCGCCACGGTGCTCGTGGAAATCGTCCACAAGGAAATCGCCGCCATCGAACGTGCTTTCGGTGGCAACGAGGACCGCATCCGCAACCTGGTGAGCGGGCTCGAAAACCAGCGCGCCGCACTGCACCAGGCGGGGCTGATCATCAACAACGATGCCAATCCGCTGCTCACGCGGATGGAGACCAACACGCAGAATCTGGAGGCCGTCATCGGCACCGCCCAGATCACGCTGGCCAAGATCGAAACCGGGCTGCGCGACACCACCGCCAATCTCGCCCAGAGCATCGACGAAGTGGCAAGCCGCGCCGCCACGGCGGGCGAGGAGATCGGCAGCCAGACCACCCAGATGGAACGGATGTCGGGCACGCTCATCGGCGAGTTGCAGGACTTTTCCCGCCATCTGCAGGGCCAGATCGAAGGTCTCTCGCAGGCCGCCGGCATCCTCAACGACGAATCCGCCAGTTTCGGCCGGAGCGTCGAGGGGCTCGAGGCCAATATCGTGCAGGCGGTGCGCCACGGCACCGAACAGTTGACCGGCATCAGTTCCGAAATCGGCCGCAACATCGAGCGCGCCACCGTCGCTTCGACCGACCAGATCAGGCAGACCACGTCGGACCTGGCCGAAGTCATCGAAACCACCGGCGGCAATCTGTCCTATCATCTCAAAGTCACCACCGACGAAGTGGCGGGGCTGATCGAGCGGTCCGGCATGACTGTGGGCCAGCAGATCGAGCAGAGCCGCATTCTGGTGACCGACGGACTGCAGGCCGTGTCGGCCGACTATCTCGACAAGGTGGCGCAGGCCCGCACCGACATTCTGGGCTTCCTCGACCGTTCGACCGGCGACCTTGCCGCCAGCGTCGATCAGGCGGTCAGTTCGGTGGCGGAGCATTTCAATGCGGCCGGCGGCCAGTTCCTGGCCAGCCTCGACCAGACGTCCTCGCATCTGCTGGGCCAGCTCGATGTGACGGGCTCGGGTCTGGCCGGCAGGGTCGAGGAAACCACGACCAAGCTGTTCGAGGAAATCGCGGGCAAGGCGGAAAGCATCATTGCAAGGCTCGACGACACCGCCAACACGGTGTTTGGACGCGTCGACGAACAGGCCAACTACGTGACCGGCCGGGTGGACGAGACGGCGTCGCGCGTGCTGGGCGCCATCGGCGACCGCAGCGACCTGTCGATTTCCAAGGTGAACGAAACGGCCACGCAGATCCTCGCCGCCATCGATCAGCAGAATGAGTCCGCGACCCGGCACCTCAACCAGACCGCGGCTTTGTTCCACACCACGCTGGGCGACGCCTCCTCCCTTCTGACCGGACATATCAACGACGTTTCGGGTCAACTGGTCGGTCATCTCGACACCAGCGTCGCCAGCGCGCTGTCGCGCTTCAGCGAAACATCGATTCACGTCGAGAATGTCATCGGAGCGGCGGCCCACGCGATTGCCGGGCAGTTGAACGCCGCCGGGCAAGGAACAACGACGCTGATGAGCGACGCCGCGAACCGCTTCAATGCGCTTCTCATTGGCTCCGCCGACGATCTTGAAAGCCGGATCGACGGGGCCGCCGAGCGCCTCTACGGACACATGAACGCGACGGTCACTTCCGTGACATCCAAGATCACCGATGCCACCGACGGCGTAGCCCAGCGGCTTGAACACACGGCCAGTGGGCTGACCGGCAACATGCAGGCGACCGGCGTTTCGCTCAACGACCTTCTGGTGAACACCAGCGGCACGATTGCCGCCCATCTCCGCGAAACCACCGATATCGTCGGCCGCCAGATGCAGGATTCCGGTATCGCCCTGGCCCAGAACATCGAGAATTCGGGTGGCCTCGTTACCGACCGGCTGATCAACGTCTCCGACGAATTCGTGCAAAAGCTGGGCAAGGCGCGCGACGATCTCTATGGCCTGCTCGATCGGTCCTCGACCGACATGACCGCGCGCCTCGAGGAAACGACCCACCAGCTCTACAGCCGGCTCGACAGCACCACGGCGGGAATGTCGGGCGAGCTCGAAACCACCGCCAATACGCTCTATGAACGGCTTGAGCAGGTCTCGCTCACCATGAACGGGCAGATCGAGCAGACCGCAGTCCGCATTACCGACCACATCAACGCGACGGCGGGCGATGTGACGGAACGCGTCTCGACGGTCACCCGCTCGCTGTCCGGCCAGCTCGATCAATCTTCGCAGGCGCTGGGCGGGCTGCTGCAGACGACAGCCACGCGCCTCGATGCGCAGCTTGGCCAGGCCACATCGCAGCTCTCCGGCCTGTTCGATTCTACGACGCGCGTCATTTCCGAACAGCTCGACAAGACCACGACCGAACTGTCGTCGCTGTTCAGCGCCAATACCCGGATGATGACCGACCAGCTTGATGGCTCCGCCGCCGACATGACCAACGCCTTCGCTGAAACGGCGGTCAAGGTGACGCGCCAGGTGACGGAAGCCAATGCCCTGATGGCCCAGCGGCTGGAGAAGACTTCGAACGAAGTGACGGCCCAGCTTGACCATGCGGGCTTCAACATGTTCTCGCGCATCGACACCACGGCGCGCGATCTGGGCCAGCGCTTCGATGTGGCTTCCGCCCTGCTCGAACGCGTGACCGGCGACATTTCCGGCCGCCTCGAAGGAACGGGAACGAAATTCGCCGAGATGATCGATACCGCGAGTTCACAGATACTGACCGATCTCGGCAAGGCCAGCGATGCCTTTTCCGACGGCCTGGGCGAAACGCGGATGGAGATCACCGGGCGCCTGGAGAAGGACACCGGCCACCTCGTCGACCGGATCGACACCGCGCTCCGCGAACTCGATACCGCGACCGGCACCACCGCCACGCGGCTCGATGAAGCGCATCAGAAATTCACCCGGCACATCGAAACCGCCAACACCTATCTCGCCGACCAGCTTTCGACCGCGGCATCCGCGATCGACGAGCGCCTCGAGGGCATTTCCACGCATCTGACCGGCAAGTTGGAAATGACCGGGACCCGCATGTCGGATCGCCTCGACGACGTGTCGGCGCTGGTCGAACGCTCGGTCGACAAGTTCAACGACGAGGTGGAGCGCGTGCTGGTGAGCCGCAAGGACGCCCTCGACGCGCTGGTGGGCGAAGCCGGAAAGCGCGCCAACGACATCGACGCGGTGATGACCAGCTATGTGAACCTGATCGAGGAGTCGCTATCGACATCGGAATCGCGCGCCAAGGAAATCGGCCGCATCATCGCCGAGCAGACAACCTCGGCCACGAAAAATCTGGAGAAGGAAATCGGCAAGCTCGAAGCGGGGTCGGGCGACCAGATCGCCCAGGCATCCCGCATCCTGAGCGAACAGCACGAACGCGCCATGCAGTCGATGAGCGAGATGCTGTCGGCGACCGCCAGCGACTTTCAGCAGACAGCGCAGGACATGCGCATCACCGCCCAGCAGGTGGTGAAGGACATCGACCATGCGCGAAGCGAACTCAAACGCGCTATTCTCGAGCTTCCCGATGAAACCCGCAGCAACGCCGATGCGATGCGCCGCGTCGTGGCGGACCAGATCGCCGCGCTGAACGCACTGGCCGATGTGGTGAAGCGCCAGACCGGAAACCTCGATGTCTCGGGGCCAGGTGCCGTGCTCGCACGCCCGCGCGACATGGCAAGGGCCGCCGCACCCTTTGCGGGAAGCGGACAGGCCCGGCCCGCCCCGCGCAACGAGCCGGCCGATCCACCCCGGAACCGCGCCGCTGCGGCGCGGCCCACCCCTGGCACCAGACCGGCAGCCCTGTCGCGCGAAGTCGAAGGTCTCGTGGACAAGCTCAACGGTGCGGCCCGCGATCTGGTCGAATCGATCGACGGAAACCTGCCGCGCGACCTCGAACAGAAATACGCAGGCGGCGAACGGCACGTCTATACGCACAGGCTTTACGAAGGCCGTGGCGGCAAACTTTCGCAGGTTCTCAAAAGCCTGTATGGCACCGACCGGCGCGTGCGCGACCGGGCCGACGAATATGTGCGCGTGTTCGAGCACCTGCTCGATACCATGAGCTCGCAACCCCAGGGGGAAACCCTCGTCGAAGCAAGCCTTGCCTCTGAATCGGGCCGCATCTACGTCATGCTGGGCGAAGCGACGGGCCATATCCAGCCGCAGTAAAAGCGCGCCGCATGCCCAGGCTCCGCATCCTCCACGAAAGCTGGCCGAGTGCGGGCAGTTTCCGCATTTCACGCGGTAGCAAGTCATCGGCCGAAGTCGTGGTCGTGGAATTGGAGCAGGACGGCTTCACGGGACGGGGCGAAAGCGTTCCCTATGCGCGCTACAATGAAACGATCCCTGACACCATCGAAGCACTGGAGGGGGCGAGAGATTCGATTGAACGCGGATGTGCCCGCGACGCCGTGCCGGAGCTGGTCAAGCCGCGGGCGGCGCGCAATGCGCTCGATTGCGCCCTGTGGGACCTAGAAGCGAAACGGACCGGCACGCCGGTGTGGAAGACGGCTGGCCTCGATCCGCCTCAGGCCCTGGTCACCGCCTATACGCTGGTGCTCGATACGCCGGAGAACATGGCGAACGCCGCCCGGCACGCGTCCACGCGGCCCCTGCTCAAGCTGAAGCTGGGCGCTGAAGGCGATGCGGAACGGTTGCGCCAGATCCGCCACGCCGCCCCGCACGCACGGCTCATCGTCGATGCCAACGAGGGCTGGACCGCCGCCGATCTGCCCGCCCTGCTCGATCTCTGCGCGGCCTGCGGGGTGGAAATGGTGGAACAACCGCTGCCCGCCAGCCAGGACGAGGCCCTGCGCCGGCTTCGTCGCCCGGTTTCGATCTGCGCCGATGAATCGGCGCACGACAGCGACGGTCTCGATGCCCTGCTGGGAAAATATGACGCCATCAACATCAAGCTCGACAAGGCGGGTGGATTGACCCCGGCGCTCGGCCTGGCGCGCGATGCAAGGCGGCGGGGTTTCACGGTGATGACCGGCTGCATGCTGTCGACGTCGCTTGCCATGGCGCCCGCCATGCTGGTGGCGCAACTGGGTACGGTGACCGACCTCGACGGACCCCTGCTCCTGGCGAGAGACCGCGATCCCGGCATTGTCTATGACGGCAGCATCATGGAGCCGGCGCCCCCAGAACTCTGGGGCTGACGGAACGGGTACATTTTAAACCAAAGATTCACCTGTTTCGGCGATAGTCCTCAGTGGGAGTCCAGTCTGTTGTGCGGGTTTCCCGGTGGAGTATGCGTATGTCGAGTAGCGTCGCGGAAGCTGGCCGCGAGAACCCTTCCGAAACCTATGAGACCATTGAAAAAGCGGTCATGGAGACCGAGCGTGGCCGCTGGTTCCTGGCCGAACATGGCCGGCGCCAGAGATCATCCGATACCACCGGCATCTTCGGCGCGCTGAAGCGCCTGGAAGCGGCACTCCTGCCCTCGACCGGTTCACGGCCGCCCGACGACGCGCTTGAATACATGCAGTCGGCCGCGCGCGAACTGATGTCGCGCTCCGACGCGCTACGCAAAATCGCGACGGAATTGGACAACCAGGATATTCAATCGAAGCTGGCTAGCGAAGCCGACGCGGTGCGCCTCGTCGCCCTCAATCACGACCTGTTCCGCCACCGCTTCGCCAAGATGCCGCAATCGAATGCGCCCACCGCCGAGCAGCTCAAATACTTCGCCGGCGACGAGGAGGAATTCGAGGACGCAGCCCCCGCAGCACCGGCCGCGCCGGTATTCCGCACCGTTTCGCCGGTGCAACTGGTAACCGAAGAAACCCCGGCCAAGAACCGCATTGTCATCATCCGTCACGCGGTGGGCGAGGAGCCGGTCATCCCGTTGCAGAACGAACTGGCCGCTGCCGGCTGACGACCCGGCAGAACAGGCCGGGATCGACGTTTCCGCCCGAGGCGATCACGCCAACCACGCGGTCCCGCGTCTCGATTTTACCTGCCAGCACCGCCGCCAGCGCCGCAGCTCCGCCGGGCTCCAGCACGATCTTGAGCGTTTCAAATGCAAAGCGCATCGCCTCGCACACCTCGTCCTCGGTTACCACCAATCCTGGTCCAAGCCGGGATTGATTGATGGCGAATGTCATTTCGCCCGGGCGCGCCGACAGCAGCGCATCGCAGATCGACCCGCCGGCCGCGATGTTGCTTTCGCGCCGGCCGGAGACCAGCGAGCGCGCATGATCGTCGAAACCTTCAGGCTCGACCGTGTGCACGACGCTCCGGGGGGAGAGACGCTCCATCGCCAAAACGATCCCGGCAGTGAGCCCGCCGCCGCTGCAGTTGACCAGGACAGCATCGAGCGTGACGTTCCGGCGCTCCGCTTCGCGGGCAAGTTCCAGTCCGGCAGTGCCCTGCCCCGCGATCACGTCGGGGTGCTCGAATGGCGGCACCAGCATCGCCCGACGCTCGCCAACGAACCGCTGGGCTATCTCCTCGCGGTTTTCCGTGCGGCGGTCATAGGTCACGATCTCCGCGCCAAAGCCGGCCGTGTTGGCCTTCTTGATCTCGGGCGTATCGGCGGGCATGACGATCAGCGCGCGCATTCCCCGCATCTGGGCGGCGGCCGCCACTCCCTGGGCGTGATTTCCCGAAGAGTAGGCGACGACCCCCCCGGGGAAATTCGCCGGATCGATTCGCGCGATGCAATTCCAGGCGCCGCGGAACTTGAACGATCCGGTGCGCTGCAGACATTCCGCCTTGACGAGGATGCGCCCCCCGGTCAGCGCATTGAGCGTGGGATGTTCCAGCACGGGCGTATGGACGGCCAGGCCGGCAAGGCGCTCCGCCGCCGCTTCGATGTCGTTGTATTCCGGCAGCTTATTCAAGTGCGCCATCTCCCCAGAAGGCAGGATCATGGCGAATTTCGGCCAAGGCCGCAAATTCGACCAACTGCCGCGCTATAGCCCTGAGAATTAAGGGCCTATTTACCAGCAGCCGCGAATGTTGGATGGCACATTGAGTGGGGAATTTACGTGACGATCAGGGTCTGGAATTACCGCGCGATCGCCGTCACCGCAGTGCTGGTTCTCGCATTGCCCGTCTGGGCGCAGGACAATGGCTATACCGGTTCCATTACTTCGGTCACGCCCCAGACGGCCGTGTCGGGCAAACTCGCGACCAAGACCGAGGTTATCGCCGAGCGGGGCGAAGCCGCCATGCTGACCCCGGGGTCCATGGCGGCGCTTGAAGACGCAATCTCGATGTACGAGGAAATTGTCGCCGGCGGGGGCTGGCCGCAGATCGGCAAGGGCAAGCTGGCGAAAGGTGCCAAGGGCGAACAGGTGCAGGTGCTGCGCCAGCGCCTGGTGGCCGAAGGTTACCTCAATTTCGATGCGCTCAATGTCGAGATGCCGGAAGTCTACGATGCTTTGATGGTGGACGCGGTCAAGGCATTCCAGATCAATCATGGCGTGGCGCCCAATGGAAAGGTCGACGAGCGGACGAGGGCCGACCTGAACATCACCGCCGAGGCACGGCTTGTGACGCTGCGCGAAAACCAGCCGCGCGTCGCCACCTATATGGAAGGCCTGGGCAGCCGCTACATTCTCGTCAACATTCCCTCAGCCCAGCTTGAAGCTGTCGAGTCCGGCACGGTGTTTTCGAGGCACAACGTGATCGCGGGCAAGCTTGAGCGTCCCACCCCCTCGCTCAAGAGCACGGTGAGCGACATCAATTTCAATCCCTACTGGAACGCGCCGGCCTCGATCGTCGAGCGCGACCTGGTGCCGAAATTCCTGAAAGACCCCACCATCTTCGAACAGATGCACATTCGCGTCTTCGACGGTGTCGGCGGACCCGAAATCGATCCGTACACGGTGGACTGGGTCAACACGCCGCCCGACCGCTATCACTTCCGCCAGGATCCGGGCGCGCAAAACGCCATGGCCACCGTCAAGATCAATTTCCCCAACAAACACATGGTTTACATGCATGACACGCCGCACCGCGAATTGTTCGGCAGCAACGCGCGCTATGAAAGCTCGGGCTGCGTGCGCGTCGAACAGGTGCGAACCCTGGTCGACTGGATTCTGAATGGCCAGGACGGCTTCGACCAGGCCCAGTTCGAGATGATCACGGCCAGCGAGGAACCCTACGACATCAAGGTTCAGGCGGCGCCGGACGTGCGTTTCATGTATCTGACGGCATGGGCCACGGAAGACGGCCGCATCAACTTCCGCCCCGATATCTACCGGCTCGACGGCACCGGTTTCGTTCTGGGCCAGCCCGAACCCGCGAGCGCGATGTAGGCTCTCTACTTCTTGTCAAAACGCAGCGGTGGCGAACGTTCGGGGATCAAGCCCGAACGGAATTTCTGCAGGACGACCTGCAGCAGCAAGCCGATCAGCAGCATGCGGATGTAGGACGAGCGCGTCGCGATCTCCGGCGGCAGGCGGTTGGTGAAGATTTCGGTGAGCGACCAGATCGCCCACACGCCGAGTGCGCCAGCGACCGCGCCGCGATTGTTGCCGGAACCGCCCGCCATGAGCATTACCCAGACGAGAAAGGTGACAAGCAACGGTTCAGTCGCCGACGGCGACAGAAATTTAAAGTAATGCGCCGACAGACCGCCCGCCACGCCCATGATGGCGCAGCCGATGACGAAGGTCTGCAGCTTGAACCATTCGACGTCCTTGCCCACCGCGCGGGCCGATTGCTCGTTGTCGCGGATGGCACGCAGCGTTCGTCCCCACGGACTGTCGTGCAGGCGCTGGCTCAGCCAGTAAACCATGAGAACGGCGATCCATACGCAGGCGAGAAAAATCAGATCCGCCATGCGGCCGGTGAACCATCCATCGAGTGGCCGGGGAATTCCCGATATGCCGAGACTGCCATTGGTCAGCCAGCTCTCGTTGACGATGACGAGGCGCAGGATTTCCGCGATGCCGATCGAGGCCATCGCCAGGTAATCGCTTTTCAGCCGCACGCAGATTTTGGCGACGGCCCATCCAGTGATGCCGGCGGTTACGGCCGCCGCCAGAAGACCGAGCGGGATGGGCAGGCCGAAGCCGCCGAGATGCTTGTCGGAGGCCTGCGTGGTGACGATCGCCGAGGCATAGGCGCCAACCGCGAAGAACCCGGCGATGCCGGCGTTGAACAGCCCGCCCATTCCCCACTGGATATTGAGCGCCAGACACAGCAGGGCATAAATTCCCCCCGCGATCAGGAAGCTGATGACGTAGAAGAAAAGCCCCGTCAGTTCCATCAGAGCAGCCTTCCCCGGAACAGTCCCTGCGGCCGGAAGATGAGCAGCGCCACCATGATGACAAATCCGACCGCCGTCTTGTAGGAAGGCGCGATCAGCGCCTCGTCGCCGATCCAGTTGAAGGTCGACAGCTCTTCCGCCAGCCCGATGATGAAACCGCCCGATATGGCGCCCATGGGTTTGCCGATGCCGCCCAGGATGGCCGCGGCGAACATCGGCAGCAACAGGTTCCATCCGAGATTGGGATGAATGTCGGTATCCATCGCGGCGAATACGCCGGCGACGGCTGCCAGCGAAGCGCCGATGATCCAGGTGGCGCGAACGATCTTCTCGGTGTCGAGTCCCGCCACCGCGGCAAGCTCGGGCTCGTCCGCCACGGCCCGCATGGACCGGCCGGTCCGCGAGCGCGTGAGGAAGAAATGCAGCGCCACCGCGATGAGCAAGGTGAGGAGGATCGCCTCCGCATGCAGCGCCGCGATGCGAAACGTGCCGAACAGCACAATCGGTTTTGTAACGCCCTGGACATAGACGTGACTGTCCGCGCCCCAGATGATCTGGATCAGCGACCGGAAGATGAGAGCCACGCCGAAACTGGAAATGACCGTATAGATGGTGGGAAGCTTGCGCAGGGGCCTGTAGAAAAAACGATCGACGGCAAGCGCCGCCGCGACCGACAGAACCGCGCCAAACGGCATGAGCAGAAGCGGGTGAAGCGGAATGAACCAGACGGCGGTGAGAACGCCGTAGGCGCCAAGCGTCATCACATCGCCATGGGCGAAATGGGCAAAGCGCAGGATGCCGAAGATCATCGAGATGCCGACCGCGCCAAGCGCGTAGATGCTGCCGAGCGTCAGCGCCGGGATGAGATAGAGATTGATGAAATCGATCATCAGGCACCGCCCAGAAACGAGCGCCGCACCGCCTCGCTGGCAAGAAGTTCGGCCCCCGTGCCCGACATGAAATTGCGGCCATTGACTAGCACATGTGCACGGTCGGCGATCCGCAGCGCCTGCCTGGCATTCTGCTCGACCACGATGATGGTGACGCCGGTCGCAAGGATGTTGAGAATGAGATCGAAGATCCGCTCGAGATAGGCGGGCGACAGTCCCGCCGTCGGCTCGTCGAGAAGAAGCAGCTTGGGATCGCTCATCAGAGCGCGCCCGATGGCCAGCATCTGGCGCTGCCCGCCCGAAAGTTCGCCGGCCGGCTGGGACAACTTTCCGCGAAGATCGGGAAACAGCGTCAGGATTCGCTCTTCGGTTTTGGCCCTGTCGCGGGGCGGCGAGGCATAGGTGCCGATATCGAGGTTCTCTGCGACCGTGAGCGAGGGGAAAATGTTGCGGCTCTGCGGCACGGCGCCGATGCCGAGCGGTACCAGTGCCGATGCCAGCGTGTGCGTGATCTCCTTCGAACCAAAACGAATGGAGCCCGCCGCAATCTGAGTCAACGCGAAGATCGATTTGAGCAGCGTCGATTTGCCGGCGCCGTTGGGTCCGATGACCACCGATACGCTGTGCTCTTCGGCGTCGAGCGAAATATCCTCAATGACCGGGGGACCGCCATAACCGGCGGTGAGGCCTGCCACCGACAGCAGAACGCTCATGCGCGGGTCTCGTATTTCCCGCCGCCGAAATAAACTTCGATCACCCGCTCGTCGCGCCGCAACTGGTCGACGGTGCCGCGCGTCATCACCTTGCCCTGCGCCATGACGATGACGTCGCTGCACAGCTTCGAGACGTAATCGAGGTCGTGTTCGATGAGACAGAAAGTGAGCCCGCGCTCGCGGTTGAGCAGAATGATTTTTTCCGCGATCTTCGCCAGCAGCGTGCGGTTGATCCCGGCACCAATCTCGTCGAGCAGCACGATTTTTGGATTGCGCATCAGGGCGCGGCCCAGTTCGAGAAGTTTTTTCTGCCCGCCCGACAGATTGCCCGCCTTCTCGCGCGCCACGGGCGAAAGTTCGAGAAACGCAATCGTTTCCATCGCGGCCCGGTAGGACGTCTCTTCCTCGGCGCGATAAAGGCGACGGCCAAACACGACATTGAGCACATTTTCGCCCAATGGCGCTTGCGCCGCCGCCATGAAATTCTCGATGACGGTAAGGCGGGCGAATTCCCTGGGGATCTGAAAAGTGCGGGCAAGACCAAGGACAGCCCGCTCATGCGGCTTGAGCCGTGTAATGTCGCGGCCCTCGAGCAACACGCGGCCGCTGTTGACCGCGAGGTCGCCAGCGATCGCATTGAACAACGTGGTCTTGCCCGCGCCGTTGGGACCGATCAGCCCGGTGATACACCCAGCCGGAATATCGAAACTCACATCATCGACGGCGCGAAGTCCGCCGAAGGATACGCTGACATGGTCCAGGGTGATCATCGACTGCTTTTTCTCCATGGCCAGACCCAGATAGCCGCCGCGCGCCGGGCCATGGAGAGCTTAGGAGATCACTGCATGATCGCGGTTTGCTTGTAGACGGTGCCGTCCACGACGAATTTGCCGATAAAGCCCATGACGTCGCCATTGGCGTCGAAGTCATATGTGCCGCCCGCGCCGTCATAGTCTATGTCCTTGCCGGCCTTGAGCAGTTCCTTGGCCTTGGCCCATTCTCCGGGACCGATTTTTTCGCCGGGCGCGGAGGCAACCTCGCGCAGCGCCGCCGCCATCTTGGAGCGATCGGCCGAGCCCGCTTTCTCGATGGCGAGCAATGCGAGGAAGGTCGCATCATAGGTCTGGTCCACGAAGGCCTTGTCGGCGCCTTCCTTGAATGCGGCGTTGAACAGTTCATGCAATTTTTTCTGAGCCGGATTGTCGCCCGGCGATGTCGGTGACGAGAAGAACGATGTGGCGAGCGCTTCGGCCCCCACTTCCTTGATCAGCGCCTCGTCGCGAAGCCCGTCGGTGCCGATGAAGCGGGTGAACAATCCGCCCTCGATCGCCTGTTTCACGATGGTCGAGCCGGAGTCGCCCGCATAGGCCACCACCACCAACGCCTCGGCGCCGGCTTTGGACAGCGTGGCGAGTTCGGAGCGATAGGAGTTCTTCTTCTCTTCATGCTTTTCCGCGGCGACAACTTCGCCGCCCGCCGCCTTGTAGGCCTCGATGAAAGTCTGGCCGATGCCGACGCCATAGTCGTTGTTGACATAGGTGACCGCGACTTTCTTGATGCCCTCGTCCAGCACCATCTTGGCCAGCACCAAACCCTGATAGTTATCGGAAGGCACGATGCGGAACAGCAGGTCGTTGTCCTTGATGCCCGTCATGCTGGGGGCCGTCGCAGTTGGCGAAATCTGCACCACCCCGGCCGGGATCGACACCGCCTCGGCGGCGGAAATCGTCGTGCCCGACATCAGCGCCCCCATGATGATCGGCACATTCTCGATATTGACCAGCTTGCCCGCGGCATCGACCGCCGCCTGGGCCGAACCCGTGGTGTCGCCATAGACCGCGACCGCCTTGCCGTCGAGCAGACCGCCCTGCTCGTTTACATGGCTGATGGCGAGGTTCGTGGCATTCTGCAAAGGCGGAATGAAATTGGCGATGGGTCCGGTGATGTCCATCAGAATGCCGATCTTGGTGTCGGCGGCCACGGCGGCGAGGCTCGAGCCAAGCAGCGCCGCTGCCGCAATGGCGGCCATGGTCGTGTTCTTCATTATGTTCCCTCCCTGGATTGGTGGCCGATGCTACTTGAGCGGGCCTTGGCCTGTCACCATGAATCGCTCCAGCGTGGCCAGCAGCAGGCGGGTGTCGCTTTCCGTGCCGACGCCGATCCGCAACCAGTCTGCAAAACCGGGCTCTCCCGGCGAGCGCAGCCACATCCCCTCCTCGCGCATGGCGAAGGCGGCGAAATCGGCGGCATTACCCGCCTCGGGAAACTGGGTGAGGAGAAAATTGCCGAACCCGTCCAGATGATGAAGTCGAAGGCGCGCCAGACCCGCGGCCAGCAGCGCGCGTTGCTCGGCCGTCCTCGCCACGGCCTGGCGCACAAAGCCCGGATCGGCAATGGCGGCGGCGGCGGCGGCCTGGGCAATCGCATTCACACTGCCGATCCCGCGCACAAGGTTGAGACCCGGTATCATCCAGTCCGGCGCATAGAGCCAGCCCACGCGCAAGGCGGCAAGTCCGTAGGCTTTGGAAAAACTGCGGGTGATGACGAGGTTTTGACCCGCAAGGGCCATGAGCCGGGCGAGATCATCGGGCGGCAGATATTCGCCATAGGCCAGATCGAGAACCAGCACGGCGTGACCGGGAAGGCGCGCATGAAGGCGCTGGACCTCGCCCACCGGCACCATCACGCCGGTCGGATTGTTGGGCAGCGCCAGGAACACGATCCGGGTTTTCGCCGTCACCAGCGCCAGCAGTGCGTCGATGTCGGTGACGAAGTCGCGTTCAGGGGCGCGCACCAGTGCGGCGCCCGTTCGCGTCGCTGCCAGCGCGAACTGGAAGAAGCCGGACTGCGACATGACGATCTCATCGCCGGGCCGTGCGAACAGGCGCGCGATCACATCGAGCAGTTCCTCCGAACCGTTGCCGCAGACGATACGTTCCTTGTCCAGCCCATTCATGGCGGCGATGGCTGCGCGCAACGCGTTGCTAGCGGGATCGGGATAACGATTGAGCGTTTGCTGCCGCGCCTCTGCTGCGGCGATGGCCCTGGGTGAACAACCGAAAGCACTTTCATTGAGCGCAAGACTGGTGAGCGGCTTGCCATCCGGTGGCACAGGCAGCGCGAATGCCGGCCGGGGCGGCGGATCGAGATAGGCGCGCGGACGTTCGCTCACTGGCGCAGTCCCGCTTCCTTCATCAGCGGAATCACTTTCTCAACGAAATAGGGTAACTCTTTGAGATAGTTGACGAAGGAGACAGCGGTTCCACCAAATCCGGCACGTTGCATCGCGACCATCTCATCGACGATTTTACGCGGCGTACCGACCAGGGGATAAGTGCCGGCGCCGCCCGCGAAGCGCTTGGCATGCAGGCGGAATGTCGCTTCGTCATGGGAGCCCGCGAATTTGCGTTTCTGTGCCATGTGATAATCGACAGCCCCGCGATCGGCATAGGTCACGGCATAGTTTTCGTAATAGTCCTCCGCTTCCGGCTGCGTCTCACGGCACACGACATGACAGGTGGCGAGCACGCCTAGCTCGCGGGATTGGCGCGCGGCTCGCATGCCGATGTCCTCGACATGGGTGCGGCCTGCTTCGATGTCGGAGAATGTGGTAAGCAGAAAGTCGCTGGATTTCGCGGCGAAGTCTCGCCCCGGCGGTCCGAAGGCCGCGTTAAGAGTGACAGGCCGCGGCAACTGCAACGGCCGGGGTTTTCCCGAAACACCTTTCAGCCGGTAGTAGCGCCCGTCATAATCGAAGCGCCCCGGCTCGTCATAGATTTTGCAGATGATTTCGTACCATTCGAGCGCCTGGGCGTAGCGGTCGTCCTCGGCGGTGAGGCCGAACATCGCGAATTCGTCGGGATTCCATCCGGCCACGATATTGAGGCCGGCGCGGCCCTGGCTCACATGATCGACCGTGGCCAGCGCTTTGGCCGCATAAACCGGATGGATCATGGGAACGTGGACGGTGGAGAAAATGCCAATCCGTTCGGTGACCGCTGCCAGTGCGGCGGCGAAAGTGAAGGTCTCGAAAGAATGCTCGCGCGAATTCGTGGTGCCCTCGAAGCCCTTCCAGCGCGCGATGGGCAGGAAGAACTCGATGCCGGCGCGGTCGGCGATCTGGGCAACCTTGACGATGTCGGGCCATTTCGCCTGCCAGCGCTCCGGCACCGTGGTGAGCGTCAGGCCGCCATCCGCATTGGCCGAGAACACCCCGAGCTTGAAGGGATTGGGACCGTAGAGCGGATGCGGGGTCATACCGACACATGGGCGTATTTCGGCTGTTTCCAGATCTCGTCCGCCAGCACCTGCCTGAGCCGTTGCACCGCGTCCCAGATGTCGATGTGCCGGATGACCAGGGGCGACACCCCGAACCGGATCGAGCCCGGCTGGCGGAAGGAGGAAACGACGCGGAGATCGATCAGCGCTTCGACAACCGAGCCAGCACCGGGCGATGTGAACGAGACATTGCCGCCGCGGCGCGTGTGATCGGCTGGCGAGGTGACGGCGACGCCGAGTGGCCCGCATTCCTGGCGGAGAAGGGCGATGAGGAAGTCCGTTAGCGACTTGTGCCTGGCCCACAGCGTCGCGGGTTCGATCGCAGGCCAGATATCGAGCAGCGCCGAGGCGAGTTCATTGGCGCCAACCAGCGGCGTTCCGGCGAGAAACTTCTTGACGCCCTGGTGCGGGGCGTAGTCGCGCGCAAAGGCATAGACGTCGGCATGTCCCATCCAGCCGGCGATTAAGGGCCAGTGGCCGTCACCCAGCCCCGGTTTCATGTAGAGATAGGCGGGGCCGCCGGGACCGGCGCAGAGATATTTATAGCCGCAACCGATGGCAAAATCGGTTTCGGCCCGGGTGACGTCGACGGGCACCGCTCCGGCTGAATGCGACAAGTCCCAGACCGTCGGAACGCCCTTCGCATGGGCGGCGGCCGTCACCCGATCCATGTCCCAACGCTCCCCCGAGCGATAATCGACATGGC
>JANLYR010000303.1:0-57807 GCA_031365765.1 Hyphomicrobiales bacterium
GCCAGAGTTTCGACCGCCGTCCAGTCTTTCGCCTCGATCAGTTTTTTCGGCACCATCCACGAACCGCCGACAGTGACAACATTGGCGAGCGCCAGATATCTTGGTGCCGACTCGAGCGTGATGCCGCCGGTCGGGCAGAAACTGACTTGCGGCAACGGTGACGCAAGCGCAGCAAGGTATGCGGACCCACCAGCGGGTTCGGCGGGAAAAAATTTCTGGAAACGGTAGCCCCGCTCCATCAGCGCCATAGATTCGGACGCCGTGGCGCCGCCCGGCAGCAGCGGTATGATCAGGTCTTCGGCCGCGTCCAGAAGTTTCGGTGTCGATCCCGGCGATACGGCGAAGGCGCAGCCGAGATGCTCCGTCTCCTTCAGTTTCTTGCCATCCAGCACGGTGCCGGCGCCGACGAACGCGCCTTCGACTTCCGCCAGTATCGCGCGGATGCATTCCAGCGCCACTTTGGTGCGGAGCGTGATTTCCAGAACGGGAAGTCCACCAGCAACCAAGGCGCGCGCCAGTGGTACAGAGTCCGCGACATTCTCGATCACCATGACCGGTATGACGGGTGCGGATTTGAGAATTGCTTCGAGCCTTGTCTGTCTGTCCTGCATGTCAGGCTCCGGTGAAGATCGAGGCGCCCTGATCGGCGCGGCCGGCAGTGGCGCGGAATGCCGCGAACAGTTCGCGTCCCGTACCCGACCAGTTGGATTCAAGCGATGGCACCGCGCCCGCGCGGGCAGCCAGAGTTGCGGCGTCGACTAGGAGTTCGAGGCTTCCAGTCTCCGCATCGAGGCGGATCAGATCGCCGTCTTGCACTTTGCCGATGAGCCCCCCGTCGGCGGCCTCCGGGGTTACATGGATGGCGGCCGGAACCTTGCCCGAGGCCCCCGACATGCGGCCGTCGGTCACCAGCGCCACACGGAAGCCCTTGTCCTGGAGCACGCCCAGCGGCGGTGTCAGGCGATGCAGTTCCGGCATGCCGTTGGCCTTTGGTCCCTGAAAGCGGACCACGGTCACGACATCGCGATTGAGTTCTCCCGCCTGGAAGGCCGCTTGCAATTCCTCCTGGGAATGAAAGACGCGGGCTGGCGCCTCGATGACATGGCGGTCATCGGGAATGGACGAGGTTTTGACCACGGCGCGGCCCATATTGCCATTGAGCATGACGAGTCCGCCCGAGGTCTGAAACGGATTGCCGCAGCCCCGGAGCACGGTTTCGTCGGCGGACACGGGTACCGCGTCGCGCCAAGCGAGGGTGCCGTCGTCGGCGAGCCGGGGCTCGGCCAGATAACCCTTGAGCCCGGCGCCCATGATGGTCGTCACGTCCTCATGCAAAAGACCGGCGGCCAGCAGTTCACGGATCAGGACGCCCATGCCGCCAGCAGCGTGGAAATGGTTCACGTCGGCCTTGCCATTGGGATAGATACGGGTCATCAGCGGCACGGCTTTCGACAGCTCCGCCAGATCGGTCCATGTCAGTGCAATTCCCGCCGCCGCCGCCATGGCGATCAGATGCAGCGTGTGATTGGTCGAGCCACCCGTCGCCAGCAGTCCCACGACGCCGTTCACCACCGCTTTCTCGTCATAGACGCGGCCAATTGGCGTGTAGCTGTTGCCGAGGGCGGTGATCGCCAAGGCGCGGCGCGTGGCGTCACGGGTGGCGGCTTCGCGCAGCGGGGTATTGGGATTGATGAATGTCGTTCCGGGCAGATGCAGGCCCATCACCTCCATCAGCATCTGATTGGAATTGGCAGTGCCGTAGAAAGTACAGGTTCCCGGACCGTGATAGGATTGCGCCTCGACTTCAAGCAATTCGTCGCGGCCGACCTTTCCCTCTGCGAAAAGCTGGCGGATCTTGGCTTTCTCAGTGTTGGGAATGCCCGATGTCATGGGGCCTGCTGGAATGAATACCGCCGGCAGATGGCCAAAAGAAAGGGCGCCGATGATGAGCCCCGGCACGATCTTGTCGCAGACGCCGAGATAAACCGCAGCATCGAACATCTGGTGAGACAAGGCAATCGCCGTCGAGAGGGCTATCACGTCGCGCGAGAACAACGACAGTTCCATGCCGGTTTCGCCCTGGGTGACGCCGTCGCACATGGCGGGAACGCCGCCCGCCACCTGCGCCGTCGCGCCGCAATCGCGCGCCGCCTGGCGGATGATTTCGGGATAGGGTTCAAACGGCTGATGCGCCGAGAGCATGTCGTTATAGGCGGTGACAATCGCCAGATTGGGGCTCGGTCCATTGCGCAGCGCGTTCTTGTCCGGTCCGCAGGCGGCAAAACCGTGCGCGATATTGGCGCAGCCGAGAGACTTGCGCCTGGGCTGACGGTTGGCTGCCTGTTCAATCCTGTCGAGATAGCGGCGGCGCTTCTCGGCACTGCGGCCGATGATTTTTTCCGTGACCCCGGAAATGGTTGAATGAACGGACATGCTCGAACCTCGTCAGGGGCACCAGTAAATATTCAGTGGATGGGCTGATCGCAGCACGGCGCGGATCGGCATTTCTTCCACCGGACCCTCGGCTCGCGCCTTTGTGAGCGAGCGCTGCTTGTCTTCACCCTCGATATGCAGAAAGAGAAATTTCGCTTCGAGCAGTGCGGCAAGCGTGTAGGTCCGCCGGGGCTCGCCCGCGCCCGGCGCATTCAGTTCGATGACGCGGTCAGGCGTCGCCAAATCCAGAGCCGCAGCGAGCGTGTTGCCTCCGGGGAAAAAAGAGGCGGTGTGGCCATCGGTTCCCATTCCCAGTACCACCGCATCGAGGCGAAGATTGGGGTCGAGGCCCGCGAAGTACGCGCGCGCAGCCTTGTCACAAAGCAATCGCTGGCGAACCAGCCGCTCATTTGAGCGGGGGCTGTCGGCGGGCACTTGGCGTTCGTCGACGAGTGCTATGGTAATTTTCTCCCACGGCAGGTTGGCGCGTGACAGCGTCTGGAAAAACACCGTGGGCGTCGTGCCGCCGGATACAGCGAGTGCCGCCTCACCCTTGCTTTCGAGGATATCGCGGAGCGCCACCGCGACATCACCGGCAAGTGCCGCAGCCAGTGCTTCGCGCGACTCGAAGTGCCGTTCGCTGGCTATCACTGATCGGGATCCTCGTGCCATGTGCGATGGTCGCGCTCGATGAGCGCCACGGCCGCCGATGGCCCCCAGGTTCCGGCGGGATAGGGCTTGGGCGGCTCGGGCGTTGCCGCCCACGCGGCCAGGATGGGATCGATCCAGGCCCAGGCGGCTTCCACTTCGTCGCGGCCCATGAACAGCGTCTGGTTGCCCCGCACCACATCCATAAGCAGGCGCTCATAGGCATCCGGATTGCGCACACCGAAGGCGTCGGCAAAACTCATATCGAGCGGCACATGCTGAAGCCGCATGCCGCCCGGTCCCGGGTCCTTGATCATCAACCACAATTTCACGCCCTCGCCGGGCTGCAGACGGATCACCAACCGATTGGCGTCGATGGGTCCGGCCGATGCGTCGAACACCGAGTAGGGGATAGGCCGGAAGTTCACCACGATTTCGGACACGCGCGATTCCAGCCGCTTGCCGGTGCGGAGATAAAAAGGCACGCCGTTCCAACGCCAGTTGGCGATTTCCGCCTTGACCGCAACGAAGGTTTCGGTGTTGGACTCCGCCGATCCCAGCTCTTCGAGATAGCCTGGCGCGGCACCCCCGTTGGAGGCACCCGCGCGATACTGACCCCGCACCGTGAGTGAGGCCGCGGCATCGCCTGAAATCGGTTTCAAGGATTTCAGCACTTTCAACTTTTCCTCGCGCATCGCGTCGGCGGCGATGGTGATCGGGGGTTCCATCGCAACGAGGCAGAGAAGCTGCAACATATGGTTCTGCACCATGTCGCGCAGTGCCCCCGCCGTATCGTAATAGCCGGCGCGGCCCTCGACGCCCAGGGTTTCGGCGACGGTGATCTGCACGTGATCGATATGGGCGGAGTTCCACAAGGGCTCGAACAGCGCGTTGGCGAAGCGCAGCGCCATCAGGTTCTGCACCGTTTCCTTACCGAGGTAATGATCGATCCGGTACACCGATGGTTCGGGGAAGACGCGGCCGATCGTGTCGTTGACGGCCTTGGCGGATTCACCCGATCGTCCCAATGGCTTTTCCACCACGACCCGCGATTTTGGCGTGACAAGCTTGTGGGCGCCGAGACGCTCGCACAGCGGTCCAAACAGGTCGGGCCCGACGGCCAGATAGAAGACGCGGATCCGATCCTTGCCACTTTGCAGCGCCGTCTCGAGGTCACTCCAACCGGCCTCCTTTTCGGCATCGATTGTCACATAGTCGAGACGTTCCAGGAACCGGTTGCGAATATCGAGGCTGCGCTCGTCCTCCGGCACATATGCTTCGATGGCTGCCAGCGCGAATGCGCGGAAGGCATCACGCGACATGGCCCGGCGCGACGCGCCGATGATTCGCGCGCCGTCGGGAATTTGGCCCACGGCATCACGGTGGAAGAGGGCTGGAAGAAGTTTTCGCTTCGCCAGATCGCCGGTGGCGCCGAAAACAACAAGGTCGAATACCTCGACCGGGATCGTACGGGTGGTCATGACAAGCTGGGCCTTTCCGCAGAGCGACACTCAATAGACTGCTTGTACAGGGCTGAAAACCCCAATAATTCCATCCGCCTGATTTATTGCTTTTGAGGCAACAGTAAGGCATGATGTGCCGCGACTGTGGAGGATTATACCATGATTGTGTGCTGCGGCGAGGCGGTGATCGATTTCCTGCCCCGTGTTTCGGCGGATGGAGCCCCGGTCTACGAGCCGCTGAACGGCGGCTCAATCTTCAACACCGCAGTCGCTCTTGGCAGGCTGGGGCTGAAGGCCGGATTTTTCGGCGGCCTTTCCACCGATTTCTTCGGCGAAGGACTGGCGGCCGCGCTGAAGGCCAGCGGTGTCGATTTGAAATACACCAAGGTCTGGGATCATCCATCCACACTGGCATTCGTCAAACTCGATGCCGGCCAGGCGCGCTATTCGTTTTTCGACGACAACTCCGCTGGGCGGATGCTGACGCGGAAAGACTTGCCGAAACTTGCCCCCGACGTGGCCGCGCTGCATTTCGGGTCGTTCAGCCTGACCACGGAACCTTGCGGGTCAGCCTATGAAGCGCTGCTGGCGCGCGAAGCCAGGCGCCGCGTCATCTGCCTCGATCCCAATATCCGCGTGACCTTGATCAAGGATCGTAAACGCCACCTCGCCCGCCTCAACCGCCTCATCGCGCTCTGCGACATTCTCAAGGTGTCCGACGAGGACACCGTCTGGATGACAGGAAAGGACGATCTGGCGGCAGCGGCCAGAAAGTGGCTCCGGGCTGGCGCCAAAATCGTCGCCATCACGCGCGGTCCCGACGGCGTTGCGGCTTTCACTCGCAAATTTTCGCTGACCCTGCCCGCGGTCAAGGTAAAAGTGGCCGACACGGTGGGGGCTGGAGACACTTTCACGGCTGGGTTGCTGGCCGCGTTGTCGAAAGCAAAGCTGCTCGACAAGGCCGCGCTCGCCACCATCTCAAAGGATGACTTGCAAACATCACTCTCCTTTGCTGCCCGCGCTGCCGCTGTTACGGTATCACGCCCCGGCGCCGACCCACCCTGGGCGAAAGAACTGGATTGGACGAATATGCAAATGTAGCCGCATCGAGAACCGGCTACGTTGATTCCATGGAATTTCCCGTCGATGCGGTGATCCCGCAATTGAGCAAGGCGCTGGAGCGGCATCGGGTGGCTTTGCTGGTGGCGGAGCCTGGTGCTGGCAAGACGACCCGGGTGCCGCTGGCGCTGCTCGATGAAACCTGGCTCGCGGGACAGACCATCCTGATGCTTGAACCGCGCCGGCTCGCCGCCCGCGCCGCGGCGCAACGCATGGCACGCACACTGGGCGAAGAGATCGGCGCGACCGTCGGCTACAGCGTGCGTCTCGACCGCAAGGTGTCGGCCAAAACCCGGATCGAGGTGGTGACCGAGGGCATTCTCACTAAACGGCTTCAGAACGATCCTGAACTTGCAGGAACGGGGCTCGTCATTTTCGATGAATTTCATGAACGCTCTCTCGATGGCGATTTCGGACTTGCGCTGACCCTCGACGTGCAGCGAGGTTTGCGTGACAATCTGCGCATTCTGGTAATGTCAGCGACGCTGGATCAGGTTCGCGTCGCGGCCCATCTGGGCGGGGCGCCGGTAATAGAGGCGCGAGGCCGGGTGTTTCCGGTCGACACGCGCTATCTCGGCAAGGCGGAACGGCGCACGATTTCCGCCGATGCGGCGCGCGCCATCGGACATGCACTGCACGAGACGAAGGAAAGCATTCTCGTCTTTTTGCCCGGCGAGTCTGAAATCCGCCGCACCGAGGCGCTGATCACACCATCCGATGGTGTTGTGGTCCGACCCCTTTTTGGTGCGATGAGCCTTGCTGACCAGGAAGCCGCGATCCGGCCCTCGCCCGATGGCGAGCGCAAGATCGTGCTCGCCACCACCATTGCCGAGACCAGCCTGACCATCGAGGGGATCGGTGCCGTGATCGACACCGGCTTCAAGCGGGTGCCGCGCTTCGATCCGGCGAGCGGCATGACGGCGCTGGAAACCGTGCGGGTGTCGCTCGCCTCCGCCGATCAGCGGCGTGGCCGCGCCGGGAGGCTTGGACCTGGCCTCTGCTACCGCCTTTGGCCGGAAGCCGAAAACCGTTCGTTAGCGTTGCACGATCAGCCGGAAATTCTGGTGGCGGACCTTGCACCACTGGTGCTCGAACTCGGCGCCTGGGGCGTGACCGACTTCATGGCCCTTTCCTGGCTCGATGCGCCGCCTGCCGCTTCGTTTCAGCAGGCCCGCGACCTGTTGACGGAATTGGAAGCCCTCGACCAGCACGGCCGGATCACCGCAATGGGACGGGCAATGGTCAGACTGCCGCTCCATCCCCGTCTTGCCCATATGGTGCATCGGGGGAAAAGCGTACTCGCCGCGGAACTGGCAGCTTTCCTGTCGGAGCGCGATGGTGGTGGCCGCCAGATGGGAGCCGATATCGGTCCCCGGCTCGATCATGCCAGACGGAGGCTCGAGGCCTCCATAAAACAGATCCGTCAGCTTGCCTCGATCACGGCTGAGGGTCCGCGCCTGTCCATCGGCATACTCGTGGCGCTGGCCTGGCCCGACCGCATCGCCCAGCGGCGCGGCGGTGGTGGCCGGTACCGCTTGTCGGGCGGCGGTGGCGGGGTTCTCCCCGAACATGATGGTCTCGCCATCCATGACTGGCTCGCGGTGGCGACGACCGATGGCCGTCCCGGCGATCAAAAAATCCATCTCGCGGCATCCCTGACGCGCGAAGACATCGAAACCCATTTCGGCCAACAAATCGAGACCAGGGAAGACGTCTTCTGGGACAGCCGCGCCAAGTCAGTCAGCGCCAGCCGTCAGCGCCGCCTCGGCGCGCTGGTATTGGAGGAAAAAACACTAGCCAATGCCGATCCGGAACTTGTCTCGGCGGCCATGCTGGCGGGCATTCGCGACATGGGACTGGACAGTCTTCCGTGGACGGAAGCAGCGCGGACATTTGCTGCTCGCGTTGTCTTCATCCGGCGAAAATTTCCCGATGCGGCGTGGCCGGACATATCCGATGAAGCGCTCAGCGCCACTTTGCACGAGTGGCTCCTGCCCTACCTCGCCGGCGTCACGAGAAAGGCCCATCTTGCAGGTCTAGACATGCTGCAGATCCTAGGGGCCATGATCCCTCACGCGCTGCTGCGGGAATTGGACAGGCTGGCGCCGCTGCGGATCGAGGTTCCTTCCGGCGCCGACGTCAACGTCGACTACACCGGCGATGGCGATCCCGTGTTGCGCGTACGCCTGCAGGAGATGTTCGGCCTTACACGCACGCCAAAACTCGCCGATGGACGGGCCCAACTGCGCATCGAACTCCTGTCGCCCGCCGGGCGGCCCCTCGCCGTGACCCAGTCGCTCGAAACCTTCTGGACCAATGGATACCCCTCTGTCCGCGCCGACATGCGCGGGCGCTATCCCAAACACGCCTGGCCGGAAGACCCGCTCACCGCTGCTCCGGTGAAGCCGCGGCGCCTCCGGTAGTGGAAGCTTGACCTCCCTGGGTGCCCCTGCCAAACACCGCCCCGACCATGATCGACATCGCCCACATCCGGAATTTCTCCATCATCGCGCATATCGACCACGGCAAGTCGACGCTGGCCGACCGCCTGATCCAATTATGCGGGGCCGTCGCCGATCGCGACATGATGGACCAGATTCTCGATTCCATGCCGCTGGAGCGCGAGCGCGGCATCACCATCAAAGCCAATACCGTGCGGCTCGACTACAAAGCGAAAAATGGCGAGCAGTATGTGCTCAACCTGATCGACACGCCCGGCCATGTCGATTTCGCCTATGAGGTTTCGCGCTCGCTCGCCGCCGTCGAAGGCTCGCTCCTCGTCGTCGATGCATCACAGGGGGTTGAGGCGCAGACGCTGGCCAATGTCTATCAGGCGATCAACAACAACCACGAGATCGTACCGGTGCTCAACAAGGTCGATCTGCCCGCCGCCGAGCCCGAGCGGGTGCGTCAGCTGATCGAGGATGTGATCGGCATCGATGCCTCCGGTGCCATTCCGATATCGGCCAAGACGGGAGTAGGCGTTCCCGACGTGCTGGAAGCGATCGTTCACCGCCTGCCAGCGCCCAAGGGCGACCGCGACGCACCGCTCAAGGCGCTGCTGGTCGATAGCTGGTATGACGCCTATCTCGGCGTCGTCGTCCTGGTCCGCATCATCGACGGGGTGATGAAAAAAGGCCAGAAAATCAGGCTCGTTTTCACCAATGCGATCTATCAGATCGACCGTGTGGGTGTATCGAGGCCCCGGCGCGAGATGGTCGATGAACTGGGGCCCGGCGAGATCGGTTTTTTCACCGCCTCGATCAAGCAGGTGGCCGATACCCGGGTCGGCGACACGATAGTCGAGGACAAGGCGCCGCCGGTGACGCCGCTTCCCGGTTTCCGCCCCGCCCAGTCGGTGGTGTTCGCCGGCTTCTTCCCGGTCGATGCGGCGCGCTTCGAGGATCTGCGTGAGGCGATGGGCCGGCTTCGCCTCAACGATGCGAGTTTCTCCTACGACATGGAAACTTCGGCGGCTCTCGGTTTCGGCTTCCGCTGCGGCTTCCTGGGCCTACTCCACCTTGAAATCATCCGTGAGCGGATCGAGCGCGAATTCAATGTCGATATCATCACCACCGCACCCTCCGTCATCTACAAGGTCAATCTCCGCGACGGCAGCCAGATCGAACTGCACAACCCGGTCGATCTGCCTGACCAGACATTAATTCTGTCGATCGAGGAACCGTGGATCGAAGCCACCATCCTGGTGCCCGACGAATATCTGGGCTCAATCCTCAAGCTGTGCGAGGACCGGCGCGGGCGGCAAAAGCAACTGACCTATGCCGGGGCGCGCGCGCTCGTGGTCTATGATCTCCCCCTCAACGAGGTGGTGTTCGATTTCTATGACCGGCTGAAGTCGGTGAGCCGGGGCTATGCGAGCTTCGACTACAAGCTGACGGCCTATGCGGAGAGCGATCTGGTGCGCCTTGCCATCCTGGTCAACATGGAGCCGGTCGACGCACTGGCCATGATCGTGCACCGCGGCCGGGCCGAACAGCGCGGCCGTGTGATGTGCGAAAAATTGAAGGAGTTGATTCCCCGCCACATGTTCCAGATTCCGATCCAGGCGGCAATTGGTGGGAAAGTCGTGGCGCGCGAAACGCTCTCGGCGATGCGCAAGGACGTCACCGCCAAATGCTACGGCGGCGACATCACGCGCAAGCGCAAGCTTCTCGACAAGCAGAAGGAAGGCAAGAAGAAGATGCGGCAGTTCGGCAAGGTCGATATTCCGCAGGAAGCGTTTATTTCGGCGCTGAAGATGGATGAGAATTAGAGCCGGCTATCATCAAATTCTCATCATGCTCCGCACCGCGTAGCGTGCGATCCCATCTGACCATCCTCCCCGCCGCCCACCAGCCGAAAACCGCGACTGCGGCTCCGGCGTAGCCATCGATGGCGTAGTGCCAGCCGAGGTGGATCGAGCCGATGAAGATCAGCACCGCGAAGATTGACAGCAGGCAGCCGACCCAGCGTTTGCCCGACGTGAAACCCAGAATGGCGAACAGAACGGACGTTCCCACGTGCATCGACGGCATGGCAGAGATGCCGTTGACGATGCCGGTACCCGTCTCGTAGTTTTTCCACAACTCGTCCATGACGCGCAGCGACCAGATGCGGTTGACGGCGCTGGCCTGATGAAGCCAGTCCATCAGGGGCATGAAGGGATCGGGACCAGGGAGCAACCGGCCGTAGAAACAGGGACCGACGGAGGACAGCAACGTTCCCAGAACGCAGGTGCCGAGAAACCAGGTGAGCGTGAAGCCGAGCAGGAATTGCTGGCGCAGCGCTGTGTCATGGCGTGAAAACCCCTGCCAGAACCAGCACGAGAACATCACGAGGAACCACAGATTGTAGTTCACGTTGAGCGCGAAGGTGATCACCGGCTCGTCCAGCAGAGGCGCCAGCCATTCGAACGGGTGGCGACCGAAATGCAGTGCCTTGTCCCAGCGCATGAACGTGTCATCCCATGAAAAGGGAACGGCGAGCGGAATGGCGCGCTTGATGAAGGTGTAGCCCACCATGTAGAGACTCATGAAGGCGAAGGCGTGGACGGCGTTGGAAATCCGCACGGGCGCCAGATAATCGTCGCGGAGTTTGACGCCGAGTGCGGCCACGAGACTGCCCTTATGTCCGATGCGGGCGAGGCGGACCGCTTCGATCCCCAGTCCGGTCAGCATCATCACGGCGAGCACGACGAGGACGGGACCGGAAAAGATCATCACCATTTTCAAGTCGAGCGGCAAGCCCAGCCACATCGATTCGACCACCGCCATTGTGCAAACAAAGAGCGCAAAAACATAAAGCAGCGCGTGTACGCGAACGCCGACGCGGATGGCGGACAGCGTCTCGGTCAGGCGGGTCGTCCCGACAATCGCGGAAGTGAGACTCATGCGGGCATGCGCCGCTCGACAATCCAACCGGCAAGTTTCCAGCACGCCAACGCAATGGCCGCGCCGGCATAGCCATCGACGGCGTAGTGCCAGCCGAGCACGATCGAGCCCAAAAAGATGCTTGCTGCGAAGGCGACGAAGAACCAGCCGAGCCAGCGCTTGCCCGATGCGAAACCGAGCAGGACGAAGAGAATTGTCGTCGCCACATGCATCGAGGGCATTGCCGACACTCCTTCAATCTCGCCGTGCCCCGCGAGATGGCTCTGCCACAGCGCGGCCTGGGTGGGTACCGCCCAGACGGGATAGATTTCATTGGCGGAGGCGAGCTTGGCCATCAGTCCCGCATAGGGACTGATCCCCGTCTCGACGAAGGCGTAGAAACAGGGCCCGGCGGAAGAAAAGATCGTGCCGAGAACGCAGGTGCCGATGAACCAGCTCAGGAGATAGGCGAGTAGAAATTTTTGCCGCAGCGGATTGTCGCGAGCCGCGAACCCCTGCCAGAAAAAACAGGCTAGCAGGACCACGAACCACAGATTGTAGTTCACATTGACGAGGAAAATCATCAGTGGACTGTCGATCAGCGGCGCCAGGATTTCGTGTGGCAGAAAGCCGAAATGCAGTGCGCGGTCGAGTTCCATGAAGGTCCCGTCCCACGAGAAAGGAAGCGCTGCGGGGATGGATTTCTTGATCCCGAGGAAACCCACGAAGAAGATGCCGTTGACCAGAAAGGCATGGACCGTGTTCGAAACCCGCTCGGGAGCCAGGATGTCGCCAAGCAGCCTTGATTTCAGGGCGAGGAACGGACTGCCCTTGTAGCCGGCGTACCAGAGCCAGGCCAGATCTCCGGCAAGCCACAAAAATATCATCAGGAAGAGAAATGCGAGCGTCGTGCCGGTCACCAATCCGACAAGTCCCAAATTGAGTGGCACCCCAAGCCACAGACCCTCTGCCACAGCGATTGCGTAAGTGAGAAACGCCAATACATACAGCAGCGCGTGCGCGCGCAGGCCCCTGGCAAGCGCTGCTCCATAGGCCGCCAGCCGCTCGAAAGCGAACCGCACCGGTTTTGTATCCGACAGCGCAAGTCCCATCGCAGGCGCACTCCCACTTGGCGCCACCGCACCCTAGGCGAGGAGCGTTAAAGGGAGGTTCAGCTAACACCGAGGGTTTTATGGTGGACCAACATTTTGAACCATTCTAAAGTAGGTTTGCGTTAACCACCACAAGGTATCCGTTTGAAAAGTTTCTCCGATCTCAGCGAACAGGAAATCCTGGCGCTTGCCATTTCGAGCGAGGACGACGACGCGCGCGCCTATGCCGGCTTTGCCCATTCGCTGATGGAAACCTATCCCGCCACCGCCAAGGTTTACATGGAGATGGCCGAGGAAGAGCATGAGCACCGCCGTTCACTGACCGAACTCTATCAATCGAAATTCGGCGATTTCATCCCGCTCATCCGGCGCAACGAGGTGCTTGGTTTCGTCAAGCACAAGCCGGCCTGGACCATCGGCAAGCTCAATATCGAGGCGATGCGCCAGCGCGCCGAAGTGATCGAGCTGGAAAACTACAGGTTCTACCGGCAGGCGGCAGAACGCACTGCCGACCCCAAGGTGAGGAAGCTGCTTGAGACTTTGGCCGAGGCCGAGAAAAGTCACGAGTCGCTGGCCGGCAGGTTGGGCGACAAGCATGTAACGGCGGATGCCAAGATCGAGGAAGGCGAAGCTAAACGGCGGCTATTCCTGTTGCAAGTGATCCAGCCAGGCCTTGTCGGCTTGATGGACGGGTCAGTGTCGACGCTTGCTCCGCTGTTCGCCGCCGCCTTCGCCACGGGCAGTACCTGGGAAACTTTCCTGGTCGGTATGGCGGCGTCAGCCGGGGCAGGAATTTCCATGGGTCTGGCGGAGGGACTTTCCGACGACGGAAAGCTCACCGGACGTGGGCACCCGCTGATCCGCGGCACGGCCGCCGGGGTCATGACCGCCGTGGGAGGGCTTGGCCATACCCTGCCCTACCTCATTCCGGATTTCTGGCTTGCCACCTGGATCGCCATTGCCATCGTGTTCATCGAGCTCTGGGCAATTTCATGGATCCGCTACAAATATATGGATACGCCGTTCCTCAAGGCCGCTTTCCAGATCGCGGTCGGTGGCTTCCTGGTGTTCGTGACCGGCATATTGATCGGCAGCGCCTGATGGAGCGGATCGTCGTTGGCCTCATCGTATTGATGCTTGGCGGTGCGCAGAGCTTTGCTTCGGAGGCGGAGTGCCTGGAGTTGCATTACAAGGTTCTGGAAAAGCAGGCCGTAACGGACGGGCGGCAGCGCGACGAGTTTTTGTTTCAAGCGGCGGAAAAAGGTTGCATCGCCGTGGCGACCGACCTGATTGCAGCAGGCGCCAAGGCTCATGCCCGCAGGCGCGGTGGCGAAACCGTGTTGCATGTGGCGGCGGCGGCCGGCGAAACGGATATGGCGGAGCTTCTGCTCGACCACGGCGCAAATATGGAACGACGCGACATGCGGGGCGCCACCGCGCTCTTTATCGCAACCGAGGAAAAGCGCCGGGCAATGGTCAATCTGCTTCTCGCGCGCGGTGCCAAAGCGGGGGCTCCGGGGCGCTCCGACACCACGCCTCTCGCGGCCGCCGCATTCAACGGAAGTGTTCCACTGGTTGACATGCTCCTAGAGGCGGGGGCCGATCCCGATGCCGCCGATCAATCTGGCAAAACCCCGATTCTTTACGCGGCGGCCCGCGGTTTCAAGCCCATTGTCGAGCGCCTCCTGTCGGCCGGCGTCGATCCAAATCGCAGATATGCCCATGATCTCACATTGCTGATGTGGGCGGCTGGTCATGCCAATGACGCTCCCGAGGATGACGGCATGACACTGGTGGAATTTCTTCTTGGAAAATCGGAGCGGATAAACGATGCCGATGATCGTGGCCGAACGGCTCTGATGATCGCCGCGGAATCGGGTCACGCCCAGATCGTCCGCCTACTGATTAAGCATGGAGCCGCGACCGGCACACTGGACAACGACGGCAACTCCGCAAACGATCTGGCGCAAAACCCGGATGTGAAAGCGGCGCTCGCCGGACCGTAGTGACCCTTAGCGATGTTGTCGGGCGTCTAAAGCCCCGCCAGAAAGCGCGCCATGAGCTTCAGGTCCTCGTCGGAGAAGGTCTGCAGCAGATTGGACATATCGACATTGTTATTGCGCTTGCGGGTCTTGAAATCGATAATCGTTCGCTCGAGATAGGGCAGCGTCTGTCCGGCCAGCCGGGGAATGGCGCTATCCCCGAAATAGGTTCCAAGGTGACAGGAGGTGCACATGCCGGCCGTGCCGATGCTGTCACCCTTCGGGGTCTCGCTGGGATCCGAACTATATCCGGTTGCCGGCCACGGCTTTGCCGCGAAAAATTCCGCAAGCGCGAGCATATCCGCCTTTTCCAGTCCCGCGGCAATCGGACCCATGATTTCGCTTGCGCGGCTTTTCGATTTGAAATCCTTGAGCTGAAGATAAAGATATCCTGCGTGCTGTCCCCAGATATTGGGAACCTCGGGCATCTGCGGCTTGCCAACATCGCCATGGCAGGCAGCGCACACCGCCGCCTTGTCCTCGATCGTTTCCTGGGCCCGCGCGGGCACCAACAGTCCGGTCAAGGCAAGGATCACCAACAGCGCAAATCTCATGGAACTCTCTCAACAGCCTATTGTGTAATGAAAAGCGGGGCCAAATGTTTCAGCCCCGCTGATTTATTTAACTGTCAGGTTCAGACGCGGTCAATCCGCCAGAGTGAAAGCAATAATCGAATTGCCCCGCTTGGAATTGATCTGCGCGTTGCCGCCCGCTCCGACCACAACATATTGCTGGCCATCGACGGAATAGGACGACGGCGGCGCATTGACGCCGGCTCCCGCCTGGAATTTCCACAGCATGGCGCCGGTGCCCGAGTCATAGGCCTTGAACAAACCGTTGGCCTCACCGGTGAATGCCAGCCCACCTGCCGTCGTCAGAACGCCGCCGATCATAGGCTGCGCGGTCTTCACCTGCCAGCGGATCTTGCCGGTATTGTAATCGACAGCCGTGATGTTGCCCCACTGTTCTTCCGTGGCGATTACCTTGAACGCGCCGCCGAGCCACAGCTTCGAGCCACCCGGATATGGCGAGCTTTCAACGTGGTAGGTCATCGGCTGATGGAGGTTGATCGCATAGACAAGTCCCTTCGACTCATCGACGCTCATCGGCGACCATTCGACGCCGCCATTGGCGCCCGGCAGCATGCGTGAACCTTCCTTGGTCGGCAGCACCCACATATTCTCCTGCGGAATCATGGCCTCCGAAAACCGGATAAGAGAACAGTCGTCGGCCTTATGCGTGTAAACGTGGCCGGTCTTGCCGCCATGCAGAACGCCTTTGACCATCTTGCCGTCTTTATCGGCGACCTGGGTAAGAATGGCCGGACTGACCGCGTCCAGATCCCACACGTCATGGGCAATATACTGGAAATGGCAGACATATTTGCCGGTGTCCAAATCGACCGCGATCAGCGAGTTGGTGTAGAGATTGTCGCCCGGGCGCAATGAGCCGTCGAGGTCGGGCGAGGGGTTGCCAGCGAGGAAATAGGCGCGGTTGGATTCAAGATCGATGGCCGGATTCTGCCAAACGCCGCCGCCCAGCGTCTTGTAAGGGTCTCCCTGCACCGCAAGCGCCGCCTTTTCCGCCGTGATGTCGCGATGCATGTCGCGGCCGGTTGCGTCATTGACCGCCCATACCCCAGTTGAATCCTCAGGCGTTGTGTTGAACGTCCAAAGATTCTGGCCCGTTTTGGCGTCGAAAGCCTTGAGGAATCCGCGGATACCGTATTCGCCACCGTTGGTGCCGATCAGTATCTTGCCGTTCACGGCGGTCGGCGCCATGGTTTCGGAATAGCCCAGTTCGGGATCGGCGATCTGCTGTTCCCACACCAGTTTGCCGGTCTTGGCATCGAGCGCCACAAGCTTCGAGTCCAGCGTGCCCATATAGACCATGTCGCCCAGAACCGCGACGCCCCGATTGTTGGGGCCGCAGCAGTAAGTCGAGATCGGACCCAGCTTGTGCTTGTAGTGCCAGATCTGCTGGCCGGTGCGGGCATCGAGGGCATATACGTGATTGAACGAGGTGGTTACATACATGATGCCCTCGACCACGATCGGCGTGGTTTCAAGGGATTCGGTCACTTCCGTCTGAAAAATCCAGGCTGGGCGCAGGTTGCGCACATTATTCGTATTGATCTGGCCGTTGGGATAAAACCGGGTCTGGTCGTAGTTGCCGTTGGTATGCAAGAAGTTGTTTCCGTCGCCTTTGGCGCGGTTCAGCAGGTCCTGGGATACGTCGGTCATGTCGCCGTAAAGCGTGCCGCCGCCGACTTCCTGTGCGTATCCGGGGAGGGCTGCCGCCATCAGCGCCGCCGCCGCCGTGCCGATATAAAGGGCACGCACTGTGTTCAATGTCATTGGATATTCCTCCCTGATGCGAGCAAACCGAGTTCATTCACTGCCCCGTGCTGCTCTGAAAACAATGCTCGCTTGGCGAAGGTTTCGTCAAGATGTAAGTACCGGACCAGTGCTCAGACCGCCGGGAGAATTCCGTTTGCCGCTCAGGATTGCGTATTTTTCCATAGGCACCTTGATCCTCGTTCTCTCGGCGCAGTGTGCGGCGGCAAAAGGAACAGGGTTGGTCTTCGTCGCGAACGAGAAAAGCAACAACATCACCGTTCTTGACGGAAAACACAAAGTGGTGGAGTCGTTCCCTACCTGCGGCCGGCCGCGGGGGATGCATTTCACCGCAGACCACCAGGGGTTCTTTCTTGCCTGCGGCGACGATGATACCATCGCCGTCTACGACATTGCATCGCGGAAGCTGGTAAAGCGATTCCGCAACATTCCCGATCCCGAGACCTTCGACCTCCATCCCGACGGGCGCCATCTCTATGCCTCGAATGAAGACGATGCGCTGGTCAGTGTGATCGACATTGAAACAGGCGAGGTCAAGGCCGAATTCCAAACCGGAGAGGAGCCGGAGGGCGTACTGATCACCGCCGACGGAAAGATCGCCTTTGCGACATCGGAAGCAGCGAACCTCGTGCATGTTATCGATACGCAAAGGGCCGAAGTCACCAAGGACATTGTAACGGGAACAAGGCCACGGCGCATGGCGTTGACACCCGACGGGCGGGAGCTTTGGGTTTCGGCGGAACTCTCCGGGATCGTCGACATCATCGATGTCGCAACCCTCACTTCGATCGGCAAGGTCGAATTCCTGCCCAAGGGCATGCGGCGCGACCAGGTGACGCCGGTCGATGTGCTGATCACCAAGGACGGGACGAAAGCCTATGTGGCGCTCGGGCGCGCCAACCATGTGGCGGTGGTCGATGTGAAAACACGCTCGGTGATCGACTATCTGCTGGTGGGCAAGCGGCCCTGGGGTCTCCGGTTGAACCATGACGAGTCCCTCCTCTATGTCGCCAACGGCCTTTCAGACGACGTGACGATCCTGGATACCGCCAGCGATACCAGCCTCGTTTCTGTGCCCGTGGGCCAAGTTCCCTACGGGATGCTTATCGATGACGAGTGACTCAACAGGCATCGGGGGGAAAAGATGGAAAGCGCGCCAAGGTGCGTTGCGGACATGCCCCTATAAGTTCCTCGCGCTGGCACTCTGGCTGGCAGCTGTTGTGGCGAGCCCTGCTCTAGCTGTTTCCGCAGAGGCCGTCCCCATTACGATCATTTTTGTCGATCGGGCGGGCGATCCGTTTTACGCCCCCCGCGAAAGTTACGGCGGGATTTACGACGCGACACGGAAACCTGCGGTTCAAGGTGCAGAGCTTGGCATCAGGGACGTCCGGATCATCGGCAGGGCCATCGGCGCTTCGTTCGAACTGAGACGCGCGACCGCCGGTGAGAACGAGGACATCGCGGTTTTTGTCCACCAACTCATGGAGCGTGAGAAGCCCAGGGCTCTCATACTCGACCTCCCGGAAGGCGACACGATAGCGGTCGCCAGGGCATCCGGCCGTGACTTGGCTAAGTTCAATATTAGAAACCGCTCTCTGGATGTCCGCCAGGCAACCTGTGCCACTTCGCTGTTCCACGTTATTCCGAGCGACGCGATGTTCAGCGACGCGTTGGCCCAATATTTGAAATTCATGGGCTGGGAGCAGATTCTTGTTCTCACGAGCGACTCGGCCGCCGACATTGTGCAAAGCGATACATTTCAGGCTTCGGCGCGTAAATTCGGTATCACGGTGACTGATGTTCGCACCTACGTCCATGGAAACGATCCCCGTCAGCGCGACCAGAACAATGTCAAGCTGCTGACCGGCGGCGCCTATGATGCAATCTTTATTGCCGATGAAACCCGTGACTTTGCACGTCTCCTGCCTTATCGCACCATGAGCCCGAGGCCGGTTGTCGGCGCTGCGGGGCTCTTCACCCTGGCCTGGCATCCGCAGTGGGAAAGAAACGGCGCGCCGCAACTCAACCGGCGCTTTTTTAAATTGGCTGGGCGTACCATGACCGAAGAGGACTGGGCGGCGTGGATCGCCGTTCGTACCGTGGCGGAAGCCACCGTCCGGGGCGGCACGGATGCGCCTCTCAGCGATCTGTTGCTCAAACCCGATCTCACACTCGAACTCTATAAAGGTTTTCCCGGCTCCTTCCGCACCTGGGACCGGCAGCTGCGCCAAGCCATCCTTCTTGCCACCACCGACACGGTAATCGCGCTCGCGCCGGTCGAAGGCGCGCTCCACCAGTTCAATACCCTCGACACGCTGGGGTTAGACGAACCGGAATTCACCTGTCCCGGCTGATCGTTTCGCAGTTGCGAATTGGGAACATTGTTGACACTCCCTTGCAATGCGATCAGTCTTTTGACCCGAACCGTGCAGTCCTTCCAGAATCAAAACGATCATGGACTTGCGGGTGATGAGGAGGAACGCAATGAACATGCAATTGTCACGGCGTCAGTTCATGAAGCTGACGGGTGCCGGTGCGGCCGGTTCGATTATCGGCTCGTTGGGGTTTGGCGGTCTTGAAGACGCGGTGGCGCAATCGGTCCGCCCGTTTAAGCTGGCCCGCACGACCGAGACCCGCAATACCTGCCCTTATTGCTCGGTGAGCTGCGGCGTCATCCTCTATTCCCTCGGCGACAAGTCGAAGAACACAAAATCCGAGATCATCCATATCGAAGGGGATCCCGACAATCCCGTCAATCGCGGCACGCTGTGCCCGAAAGGTGCGGGCCTTCTCGATTTTGTCACCGCCAAAACCCGTCTCAAGCATCCAATGCACCGGAAACCTGGCTCCGACAAGTTCGAACAGGTTTCGTGGGACTTCGCCATGGAGCGGATCGCACGGCTCATGAAGGACGACCGCGACCGCAATTTCCAGGTAACCAACAAGGACGGGACGACCGTCAACCGCTGGCCGACCGTAGGTTTTCTCGCAGGTTGCGCCGCCACTAACGAGACAGGCTGGATCACCCACAAGGTGGTGCGCGGTCTGGGTATCATCCAGGTCGACAACCAGGCTCGCATCTGACACGGACCGACGGTGGCCAGTCTGGCCCCGACATTCGGCCGCGGTGCGATGACGAACAGCTGGATCGACATCAAAAATGCCGACGTTATCCTGATCATGGGAGGCAATGCCGCCGAAGCGCATCCTTGCGGCTTCAAATGGGTTACGGAAGCAAAGGCGCATAACGCGGCCAAGCTCATCGTCGTAGATCCGCGCTTCACGCGTTCGGCTTCGGTCGCCGACCTTTATTGCCCGATCAGGGCGGGAACCGACATCACTTTCCTGTTGGGCGCCATCAACTACCTGATCTCCAATGGCAAGCTGCACCGCGAATATATCAAGTCCTTCACCAACGCCTCGTATGTCGTGAAAGAAGGCTACGATTTCAACGCGGAGGAAGGACTGTTCTCCGGCTACAACGCGGAAAAGCGGTCCTATGTGCGCGACTTATGGGAATACGAGATGGATCCCGCCACTGGTTTCGCGGTGCGCGATCCTTCCTTTGCCAATCCCCGCTCGGTATTCCAACTCCTGAAGAAACATGTCGAGCGCTACACGCCGGAAATGGTCGAGCGCATCTGCGGAAGTCCCAAGGAAAAGTTCCTCGAAGTGTGCGGCCATATCGCGTCAACCGCCAATGGCGAACGGGTCATGACTTCGCTCTACGCGCTGGGCTGGACCCAGCATTCGACGGGATCTCAGAATATCCGCTCGATGGCGATGATCCAGCTTTTGTGCGGCAACATCGGCATCCCCGGGGGCGGCGTCAACGCGCTTCGCGGCCATTCGAACGTTCAAGGTTTCACCGATCTCGGCCTGCTATCGAATTCGATGCCGGGCTATCTTGCGATGCCGTCCGATGCCGAAGGGACATTCACCACTTACATCAACAACCGCGACTTCAAACCGCTGCAGGAAAACCAGATCAGCTACTGGCAGAACTACAAGAAGTTCTTCGTCAGTCACCTGAAGTCTATGTATGGCAAATACGCGACAGCGGAGAACGATTTCGGTTACGAGTGGCTGCCGAAATATGACGGTGCCTACGATACGCTGAAGCAGTTCGACCTGATGTTCCACGGCAAGATCAACGGATACGTATGCCAGGGCTTCAACCCACTGATGTCGGTGCCCAACAAGGCCAAGACCGCGGCGGCGCTAGCCAAGCTTAAGTTCCTGGTGACCATCGATCCGCTCGACACCGAAACCTCGCGTTTCTGGGAAAGCCACGGCGAGTTCAACGTCGCCGACCCTGCGGCGATTCAAACCGAGGTGTTCCAGTTGCCGACGACGTGTTTTGCCGAGGAGGACGGCTCCTACACCAACTCAAGCCGGACAATCCAATGGCACTGGAAAGCGGCCGATCCCCCGGGCGAAGCCCGCGGCGACGCCGAAATCATGGCCGACTTGTTCCTGCGCATCAAGAACCTCTACAAGGCCGAAGGCGGTTCGCGGCCCGATCCGATCTATTATACGGATTGGAACTACGCCCAGCCGTTCAGTCCCAACGCCGATGAGTTGTTGCGGGAGATCAATGGCAAGGCGCTTGTCGATCTGCCCGATCCGGCCGACGCTACCAAAACAATCAAGAAAGCGGGCGAACTGCTTGACGGCTTCGCGCAGCTGCGCGACGACGGCACTACGGCCGGTGGGTGCTGGATCTATTCCGGTGCCTATACCGAGGCTGGCAATCTGACGACGCGGCGCGACACCGCCGATCCCTCCGGTCTCGGCATCTATCCCAAGTGGGGTTTCACTTGGCCCGCCAACCGGCGCATCCTCTACAATCGCGCGTCGGCCGATGCTTCCGGAAAACCCTGGAGCGCGCGCAAGAAATTCGTCGAGTGGAATGGTACCAAATGGGTGAGCCCGGATGTGCCTGATTTCCCGGCAACTTTGGCGCCCGACAAAAATGCCGGCCCCTTTATCATGAATGCCGAAGGGGTCGGAAAGCTATGGGTGAGGAAAGCCATGTCGGATGGTCCTTTCCCTGAGCATTACGAGCCGTTTGAAACACCGGTCGGCAATGTTTTGCACGAGAAGACCATCTCCAACCCGGTGTCCCGGCTTCTCAAGGGCGACGCGGAGGCGTTCGGCAAGGCGGATGCGTTCCCCTATGTGGCGACAACCTATCGCCTCACCGAGCACTTCCACTACTGGACGAAGCACTCCAGGATCAATGCCATCCTGCAGCCAGAACTTTTTGTCGAAATCTCGGAGAACCTGGCCAAGGAAAAAGGCATCGCCAATGGTTCAATGGTTCAGGTTTCGTCGAACCGGGGTTCGCTGAAGGCGAGGGCGGTGGTCACCAAGCGCATTCCGACCCTCACTATCGATGGAAAAACCGTGCATACCGTCGGCATCCCGATCCATTGGGGCTTCATCGGCGAGGCAAGGAAAGGTGGCGGCGTTAATATGCTGACCCCGTTTGTGGGCGATGCCAATGTCAACACGCCTGAATACAAAGCGTTCCTGGTCAATATCGAACCTGTCGCGGCATCGGTTTAGGGAGAACGGTCATGGCATCACTGCAATCCCTCGACCTCAAGCGCCGCTCGGCTTCTACGTTCACGCCCCCCACGGTCCGGGAGACGCTGGAAGTTGCCAAGCTGATCGATGTGTCCAAATGCATCGGCTGCAAGGCCTGCCAGTCCGCTTGCCTCGAATGGAATGACCTTCGCGAAGAAGTGGGCATCAACACCGGTGTTTATGACAACCCGCATGATCTGTCGCCTGCCAGCTGGACGCTGATGCGCTTCACTGAATGGGAAAATCCCGAGACCAACAATCTCGAATGGCTGATTCGCAAAGATGGCTGCATGCATTGCGAGGATCCGGGCTGTCTCAAGGCGTGTCCGGCGCCCGGCGCCATCGTGCAGTATTCCAATGGCATCGTCGACTTCATCTCGGAAAGCTGCATCGGCTGCGGTTACTGCGTCAAGGGTTGCCCTTTCAACATCCCTCGCATTTCCCAGGCCGATCACAAGGCCTACAAATGCTCGCTCTGCGTCGACCGGGTGTCAGTGGGCCAGGCACCGGCTTGCGCCAAATCCTGCCCCACGCAGGCTATTTCTTTCGGTTCCAAGGAGGACATGATCGACCTCGCGGCCGAACGTGTCGTCGATCTCAAGTCCCGAGGGTTTGCCAATGCCGGGTTGTATAATCCCCCAGGCGTTGGAGGTACACATGTCATGTATGTGCTGCATCACGCCGACAAGCCGGAAATCTATGCGGGGCTTCCCAACAATCCTACGATCAGCCCGCTGGTGGAAGCTTGGAAAGGCGTGACGAAATATGCCGGCATGGCGGCGATCGCCACTTTCGCCGTGCTCGGTTTCTTCCACTACGTGGTGAACGGTCCCAACCGGGTGAGCGGCGAGGATGAAGACAATGCCGAAAAACTGCGGCGGGAGGCATAGATGAAACGCCCTCCGGCCACGAAGTCAAAACCGGCAAACAGCGCGGCCGCCAAGCGCCGACGCATGGACAGCACGCCGCCCATGCTGACGCGGACGGACACGCCCTCGGTGCTCGAAGAATCCTACGCTGTGTCGCGCTACACGCCGCTGGCACGCATCAATCACTGGATCACCGCCGGCAGCCTCATTCTGCTCGCTCTCAGCGGCCTTTCCCTGTACCACCCGAGCCTGTTCTTTCTCACCGATCTGTTCGGGGGTGGCGAAAATGCCAGGGCCATTCATCCCTGGTTCGGCGTGGTTCTTGCCATTGGTTTTCTTGGACTTTTCGTCCGCTTCTTCCGGCTGAATTTGTGGGAGAGAAATGACAGCGTCTGGCTTGGCCGCATCCGCACGGTTCTCCGCGGCCGCGAAGAGGGGCTGCCGGAACTGGGCAAATACAATGCTGGGCAGAAGCTGGTATTCTGGATGCAGTCGATCCTGATCGTGATCCTGATGATTTCGGGGCTGGGCCTGTGGGAAATCTATTTCGGCAGCACTTTCGACATTGAGCAGAAACGCTGGTCGGCGCTGGTTCATTCGATCGCCGCGATTGCCATCATCCTGGTGTGGATCGTTCATGTCTATGCGGCGATCTGGGTCAGGGGAACAGTGCGCGGCATGATGCACGGCGATGTTTCCGGGGGCTGGGCCTGGCGCCATCACCGGCGCTGGCTGCGCGATGTGGTGTCCAGCGACCACAAGACGAAACCGGCGCCCGAATAGAGCATGCCGCACGAAAAGACGCTTCCGCCGGAGGTTATTGCGTCGGGCGAAGTTGGCAAGCCGGCATTCGTTATACTTGCCAATCCAGGCACTTTGTTCACCCGTCACGCGCGGCGGTTTATGGGCCTCGCCGTTGGCCATCAGCTTGAATCCTATCTGCTTTTTCTGAGCCGCCTGAGTGAGGCCCAACATGATTGCCAACTTGACTTGCCTGCACCCTTTCCCGCAGAGGTAGCGGATATGGAAAGGGCCTATGCCCATGGCATGCCGCCTATCGCGAAATTCGAACCCGATGACGCGTCGGACCAAATCCTTCTGGCGATTGTTAATCAGATGCGCGATGCCGCCATGCCCGATGCCGCACGAACGGCGCTGCTGTCAATCGGCGAATTGGACGGTAACGGGCGGGGGGCGATGATGCGGGCTGTCGTTGAGTCCGATGTATTACCGGAGAATGTCGGTGGTCACGTCTTCGCCGCCGCCGCCGTTCAGGTTCACTTCACGCGCCTTGCCGCGCAATTGGATGGATTGCGGTTGCGTGACGTCGCGCCGGGCGTTTGCCCTTGCTGTGGCGGCAATCCGGTTGCCAGTACCGTCATCGAACTGCCACAGGCCAGCGGCTACCGATATTGCTGCTGTTGGCAATGCGGGACGCTGTGGAACGTGCCCCGCATCCGGTGCACGGTATGTGGCGGAGAGAAGGGTATTTCCTACCATCATATCAAAGGTATAGCCGACACGATCCAGGCCGAATCGTGCCAAAGCTGCAACTCCTATGTGAAGCTTTTTCATCAGGAAAAAGATGGCGCGATCGACCCTGTCGCCGATGATGTCGCCTCGCTCGGACTGGACCTGCTGATGCGCGAGGAAGGTTTCCACCGCGGCGGCGCCAACCCCTTCCTTATGGGCTATTGATCCGACCCGGCAATTTCGATTGAATGCCGGCAATGACCAGGATTGCAAGTCCGTTGCCTTCCGTGGACGAGGTTCTGTCGAGCCCCGCGGCGACCGCTGCGGTTGCGCTCTACGGGCGGACAGCGACGCGTGAGGCGGTACGCCGAACGCTTGATGAGGGACGGGCGGACATTTCAACCAGCAGCTTTACGCCGCTGACGGCGGCCGCTGCCGCCGCCGCCAGCGCGGGACATCTGGCGGAGGCGGAGAAGCCCAGATTACGCAAGGTTTTCAACCTCTCCGGTACCATCCTCCACACCAACCTCGGCCGCGCCATCCTGGCGGAACGGGCGGTGGAGGCGGTGACCACCGCGATGCGCCACCCGGTCAGCCTGGAGTTCGATGTCGAAGGGGGAGGCCGCGGCGAGCGTGACGACGCGGTCCGCGATCTTATCCGTCACCTCACCGGGGCCGAGGATGCCTGCGTCGTCAACAACAATGCAGCCGCCGTGCTACTGGTGCTGAACACGCTGTCGAGGGGCCGGGAGACGGTTGTTTCGAGGGGCGAACTCATTGAAATCGGTGGCTCTTTCCGTATGCCTGACATCATGGTTGGGGCTGGTACGAAGCTCGTCGAAGTCGGCACGACCAACCGCACCCATGCCAGAGATTACCAGCAGGCGATCGGGCCCAAGACCGGGATGATGCTCAAGGTTCATACGTCGAACTACGCGATCAAGGGCTTTACCAAGGCGGTTCCGGCCAAGGAACTTGCCCTTATTGCCAGGGCCGCGAACATCCCGTTCGTCGATGACCTGGGCTCCGGGACGTTGATAAACCTGGCTGAATACGGTTTGCGGTATGAGCGGACAGTGCAGGACGCACTGTCCGACGGGGCGGATCTCGTGACGTTTTCCGGCGACAAACTGCTGGGGGGCCCTCAGGCTGGCATCATTGCGGGGCGCACGGATCTGGTTCGGCGCTGCGCCAAGAATCCGCTTAAGCGCGCGTTAAGGCTAGACAAATTGCGCCTTGCGGCGCTTGAGGCAACACTCCAGTTATACCGCTATCCCGAGCGCCTCACCGCCGATCTGCCGGTTTTGGCTTATTTCACGCGGCCACTTGGCGACATCAGGCGTGCCGCTGAAAGACTTCTGGCGCCGCTGCGCGCGGTCCTTGCGGGTTTGACGGTCGATGCGATCTCGTGCGGAAGCCAGATTGGATCGGGTGCGCTGCCTCTCGAAACCATTGATAGTGCTGGCATTTCCATTAGTTTTCCGACGCAGAAAGGCGGTGGCGGCAAGCTCAATGCGCTGGCCGCCGCGTTCCGCCGCCTGCCCATCCCGGTCATCGGCCATATCCATGATAACGCACTCATTTTCGATCTGCGCTGCCTTGACGACGAGGCTGGCTTTCTGGCGCAGCTTGGCGCTCTGCGATGAAGCCGTGGCTAACCCCCGCAGCCGACCCCGATCCCGTTGAAATCATGGGGAAAGCGGGCCTTGCGGCGGATTCCGGCGACTATGCCACCGCGATTTCGCTGTGGCTGCCGTTGGCGCATGCCGGTGTGGCGCGGGCCCAGAACAATATCGGCGCGTGCCTGCTCAACGGACTGGGGACCGCGCGCGATTCAGCGACCGGAATCAAATGGTTGACCACCGCTGCCGGCAATGGCGACAGGATCGCGCAGCGAAATCTGGCGGCAGCCTATTTCAAGGGTGAAGGCGTGCCGCCAGATGAGCAGGAAGCCCAACGATACTATGGGCTTGCGGCGGAACAGGGGGATGGCGAGGCGCAGGACATGCTGTCCTGGATGCTGGCCGACGGCGACAATCCGGGGCTCGACTATGGCCTCTCCTTGACCTGGGCCAAGGCTGCCGCCGAACAGGGCGTCGCGGCTTCGATGACGCGCATTGGCATGCTTTATCATAACGCCATGGGGGTTGAGCGCGACCCGGCCCAAGCAGCGGTGTGGTGGCGCAAGGCGGCCCGTCTCGGCGATGCCGACGCGCAGGCCATGCTGGGGGCGGCGCTGCAACTGGGTGCTGGGGTAATCCGCGAGCCCATACAAGCCCTTAGCTGGCTTATCCGGGCAAAGGCAGGCGGCAATCTGCTGGCCTTCAACTACTACAATGGCGCCCTGGCATCGATGTCGCCGGAGGACGTAGCGGAGGCCGAGACCCTGGCCCGGGAACCGCTGTGATCGTCGGGACGGCAGGCCATATCGACCACGGAAAGTCCAGTCTTGTCCGTGCCTTGACGGGCACCGACCCGGACCGGCTGAAAGAAGAGAAAGAGCGCGGCATCACCATCGACCTGGGCTATGCCTACTGGCCCCGGCCGGATGGCGATGTCATTGGTTTCGTTGATGTTCCTGGACACGAGGCGCTGATCCACAACATGCTGGCGGGGGCCACGGGCATCGACTTCGTGCTGCTCGTGGTGGCCGCCGATGACGGCGTCATGCCGCAGACCCGCGAGCATGTGGCGATCCTCGACCTCCTGGGTCACAGGCGCGGCCTGGTCGCAATGACCAAGGCAGACCTCGCGGATGGGCGACAAAAGGGCGAGGTTTTGGAGCAAATAGCCGCACTTTTGGAGGCGACGGGACTGGCTGGCTCTGCCGTGGTGCCGGTGTCGGTCGAGACCGGCGAAGGGCTTGCCGCCCTGGCCCAGGTCCTCGACGAGGCGCGGACGGGTCATCCGGTTTCTGGAACTGCCCGGCGATTTCGACTCGATATAGATCGTTCGTTCAATCTGCCGGGGGCTGGAACGGTCGTGACCGGGATGGTGGTTTCGGGATCCGCCCGCGTGGGCGACCAGCTGCTGATTTCGCCCTCCGGGATCGAGGCCCGCGTGCGCTCCCTTCACGCGCAGAACAGGGAGCGGGCCGAGGGGCGGGCGGGAGAGCGCTGCGCGCTGGCGCTGGCCGGACCGGCGATCTCCAAGGCCGCGATCACGCGCGGACAGGCGCTGGTCGATCCCCTTCTCCATGCGCCCAGCGCGCGCATCGATGTGTCAATCCGCGTGCTGGCATCCGAGCGCAAGGCGCTGAGCCAGTGGCAGCCTCTGCGCTTTCACCACGGCGCGGCCGAGACGGGCGCGCATGTGGTGGCATTGGGCGATCCCTTGTCGCCCGGCCGCTCCGGCCTGGCGCAACTCGTGCTTGACGAACCCATCGCCGCCATGGCCGGGGACCGCTTCATCCTCCGCGACTGGTCGGCGACGCGAACGCTGGGCGGCGGCACCATCCACGATCTCAGGCCACCGGAGCGCAAGCGCCGCACGCCCGAACGCATCGCCGAACTCGAAGCCCTCGCGGCACCCGATGCCGGCGTCGCACTTGCGGGATTCCTGAACGGGCAGCGCGGCTGGATCGAACTTGCGGCATTCCTGCGCGATCGGGGACTCACGGCGGAAGCGGGAAATGCCATCACCGCCGATCTCGGCCTTGTCACGCTGGGACCGGCGGCCATGCTGCCGGAGCGCTGGGACGACTATCGACAGAGGCTGCTGGCGTTCCTCGATGCGTTCCATCTGAGCCAACCGGACCTTGCCGGAGTGGGTATCGAGCGCATGCGTCTGGGCGTGACACCCCGCCTGCCCGCTCCGGTGTTTGCGAAGGTTCTTGCAAGGCTGGCGTCAGAAAACGATGTGGCGCTTGACCGCGCCCGGGTGCGGCGGCCGGCCCATGCGGTCAAGCTGTCGGATGAAGAAGAGCGGCTGTGGGCCGCAGTCCGGCCCAGGCTCAACGGGCAACACCGCTTCAACCCTCCCCGCGTCCGCGACATCGGGCGCGACACCGGCATGAACGAGACGGCGCTGCGGCGGCTGTTCAAACTGGTGGCGCGGCGCGGCGAAACCGACGAGATCGCGCCGGACCATTTTTTTCTCGGAGCGGCGATCGCGGAACTGGCGGGCGCGGCGCGCGACCTGGCGCGATCGTCCGAACACGGACAATTCAATGTCATCGCGTTTCGCGACCGGATCGGCGGAGGACGGAAGGTGGCGATCCACATTCTCGAATATTTCGACCGGCAGGGCTTCACCATGCGGCGCGGCGACTGGCGGCGCATCAATCCGCACAAGGAAAACCTGCTATGACGGACTTATACAATGGAAGAGATACGTTCCCGGTGGGGCGTCCGGACTTCAAATCCGGGTGGGGCCGCGAGACGGTTCCAAGTGGGTTCGACTCCCACTCTCTTCCGCCATACTCCCTAAAATGTCTTTCCCGCGATGACGGGAATCCCGCTATCTACATGCGAATAAGCAGGGGCCCCGCCTTCGCGGGGGTGACGGTTCCGGCGAGGCCGGATTTCATGGAGATGCTCAGTTGACGGATGATCTGGCGGCGCTGGCCAAACCTTTCGAGCGGGCGGCGGAGGATGCGCACCGGGCCGAGGCCGGGTATGCGAAGCAGTTCGAGGCTGAACTCGCCACGCGCAAACGGGCGCGCGAATTCGCTTTCCGCCGATTGGGTCTGATGCGCGAGCTGCTCAAGTCAGCCGGAGGCGACGACCACGGCGCGGCCATCGCGGCGCAGGTCTCGTGCCTGAAGACTGAACTCGGCTGGCACGACCTTGCGCCGCTCAAGGAAAAAACCCTCGACGAATTCAGAAAGCTCGCGGCGGTCATTCACGCCTGTACCGGCCTGAGCGAAGGAAAGAAGAAACCTCCCGACATCGCCAAGGCTTTTGCCGCTTTCGAAGCCTGGTACGAGGCCGAAACCGGCGCGCCGTTCCTGGCGCTGCTCGATCACGAGTTACCGGAGATGCCGCTTGTCGACTTCTGACGTTCTCGATTTCGACGGCTGGCTGCAAGTTTTCTATCGCCAGACGGGCGGGTTCACGGCGCTGATCGTGCTCGTGGGGATCGGGGGGGAGCGTGTTGCGGCGGTGTCGTCCACCTATGTTCATCTGATCGGCGACGACCTGCGATGGACGGAATTTGCCGCGCTGATGACCAAGTCGGGCAGGCCGTGGGACGGCGTGGTGCTGTTTCCCGAAACCACGGACGGCCATGGCCCCATTCCCGACATGCTGGCGCGCATCCGGCTTCGCGATGTCGAGGCACGGATCGCGGAGGATCCCATCCACATCAATGACGGGCATTTCTTCGACCGGTGGGGCCGCCGCATGAAGATCGAGGAAACGGTTCCGGCCAGCCTCGCCACGCGGCAATGAAAGGAGCCGGGGTTGCCGCGCGGCTCGATCTGGTTCTGATCGGCGGCGGCCATGCGCATGTGGCGGTGCTGCGGTCGCTGGGCATGGCGCCCGAACCGGGCTTGCGGGTGACGCTGGTGGCGCGCGAGTTGGAAGCGCCCTATTCCGGCATGCTGCCGGGCTTGATCGCCGGGCACTATGGTCATGACGATTGCCACATCAATCTGGTGCGGCTGGCGCGCTTCGCCAAAGCGCGGCTGGTGCATGGCACGGCCACCGGCATCGACCGCGTGGCGCGCCGCGTGACGATCGAGGGACGGCCGCCGCTAACGTTCGATCTCGTCTCGATCGACACCGGCATCACGCCCGATCTGGCTTCGATCACGGGCGCGGCGGCGTTCGGTGTCGCGGTCAAGCCGATCTCAGGTCTCGAAGCGAAGCTGGCGCGGATCGATGCCAGCATGGTGGAGGGCGCGCGGCGGATCGTGGTCATTGGCGCGGGTGCGGGTGGATTTGAACTGGCGCACGCGTTCCGCCATCGTTACCGGGACAGACGGCAACAGACAAGCGTGACGCTGGTGGGCGGACTGCTGCCCGCGGTGAATGACAGAGCGCGGACGCTGGCGCGCGAATCGCTCGAGGCATCGGGGATCGAGATGATCGAGGATGCAACCGCTGTCGAAATCGCGAAGGACCATGTGAGGCTTGCCGGTGGCCGGATCATCGCCGCCGATGTGGCGCTGGTGACGACCGGTGCCGTGCCGTCGCGCTGGCTGCGGGATTCGGGACTGCCGCTCGATCCGGGGGGATTTGTCGCGGTGCGACCGACGCTGCAGGTCGTGGGCGACGATAATATTTTCGCCGCCGGAGATTGCGCCGGCGTCATTGGACATCCGCGCCAGAAGTCCGGCGTGTTCGCGGTCAGGCAGGGTCCAGTGCTGGCTGACAATCTCAGGCGGCGGGCCCTGGGACTGCAGGCGCTGCCGTTCACGCCGCAGCGGCGCACCCTGATGCTGCTGTCGACGGGTGCGAAACATGCGATTGCGGCGCGGGGCGATCTGGCGCTGCACGGGCAGTGGGTTTGGCAGTGGAAGGACTGGATCGACCGGCGCTTCGTGCGCAAGTTCAATGCGCTGCCGGCGATGAGCGCGGGTAGTGCCGATCAAATGCGCTGCGGCGGCTGTGCGGCGAAGGTCGGTCCTGTCACGCTGGCGCGCGCACTGGAGCGGCTCGATCCGGGGCAGGCCACGCGCGACGACGCGGCGGTGGCCGAAAGCGGGGGCGAACGCCTGCGGCTTGAGACCATCGATTTTTTCCGCGCCTTCTGGCCTGAGCCTTATGTGTTCGGCGAGATCGCCGCCCAACATGCACTGAACGATATCTATGCGATGGGGGGAACGCCCGCCCGCGCGCTTGCCGTGGCGGTCATTCCGCAGGCGCGGCCGCGGCTTGTCGAGGACGATCTGTTCCAGCTTCTGGCGGGGGCGCGCGCGGTGTTCGATGCGGCGGGCGTCACGCTGGCGGGGGGACATTCGAGCGAGGGGGCGGAACTGGCCGCCGGGTTTTCGATTTCGGGCACGGTTGCGCCAGACCAGATCCGCCGCAAGGGCGGATTGCGCGAGGGCGATGCGCTGATCCTGACGCGGCCGCTGGGGACCGGATTGCTGTTTGCCGCCGAGATGCGGGGGCTGGCGCAGGCTTCGGCGATTGCCGTTGCGCTGGCGACGATGCGGCAATCCAATCGCGCGGTAGCGCACATCCTGATGGCGCACGGTGCCAGTGCGATGACCGATGTCACGGGTTTCGGTCTGCTGGGGCATCTGATCGAAATGCTGGAGCAGGCGCTACTGCGGGCCGTGGTCAGGAGCGGCGCCGTTCCCGCCTATCCCCAGGCGCGCGAACTTGCGGCGGCCGGCGTGGCTTCGAGCCTGCTGCCGGAGAATTCAAGCCTGGCTTCACGGATCGAGACGGCGCTGACAAGCGAGGTGATGGCGCTGCTGTTCGATCCGCAGACGGCGGGGGGATTGCTCGCGGGCGTTCCATGGGTGCGGGCTGAAGGCTGCATCGCGGCACTGCGCGCGGTCGCACCCGAGGCAGCGATCATCGGAAAGGTGGCGGGTGTTGCCGAAGACGACATGCTGGTGCGCGTCGACCCCTAGCCGTCGAAGCGGCGGTAGCGGAAGGCTGGCGGTTCGGCCTCGGCGGATTGTCCGGCAATGGCGCGCATCCGGCTGTTGAAATCCGAGAGCGAGCAGGCGGGATCGGTGTTGGCGGCATTGCCGGTGAGCGCCATGGCCTGACAGCGGCAGCCGCCCCAGTCGGTGTCCTTGCGCTCGCAGGAGCGGCAGGGCTCCATCATCCAATCGGTGCCGCGATAGGCGTTGAAGCTTTGCGCGTTGAGCCAGATGTCGGCTAACGCGCGCTCGCGCACATTGTCGAAGACGAGGCCCGGGATGGTTTCGGCGGCGTGGCAGGGAAGCACCTTTCCGGAGGGCGTGACATTGATGACGCGGCGGCCCCATCCGCCGACACAGGCCTTGGGAAAGCGCGCGTAATAATCGGGCACCACCGCGTCGATGACGATGATGCCGTCATAGCGCCGGCGCAGGTCCTCGAGAAGCTTGACGGCGGCGAGCGCCTGCGCATGGGTGGGCATCAGCGCGGCGCGATTGGCCAGGGCCCAGCCGTAATATTGCGTATGCGCGATTTCGATGCGCTGCGCGCCGAGCTTGACCGCGAACGCAACGAGCTTCTCGGTGCTGTCGATATTCTGGCGGTGGATGACGGCATTGACGGTCAGCGGCAGGCCGAGCGCCACGACTTCGGCCGCGAGTTTGATTTTCTTCTCGTGGCCGCCCCGGTAGCCGCCGATCCGGTCGGCATTGGCGGCATCGACATCCTGAAAGGAAAGCTGCACATGATCGAGCCCCGCGTCGTAGAGCGCGCGCAGGCTGTTGTCGCGGAGCAGGACGCCCGAGGTGATGAGATTGGTATAGAGATTTTGCGACGCGCAGTGCGCGATGATGTCACAAAGATCGGGGCGCGCCGTGGGTTCGCCGCCGGAGAGATGCACCTGCAATACGCCGAGGGCCGCCGCTTCGCTCAGCACGCGCTTCCAGGTTTCCGTATCGAGCTCGCCGGTCTTGCGGTCGAGTTCGACCGGGTTCGAGCAATAGGGGCATTGCAGCGGGCAGCGATGGGTGAGCTCGGCCAGGAGCCCCAATGGCGCCGGGACGGTCACAGCCTGATAAAATGCCGGGCGGCGAGATCGCCCAGCATCTCTTTCACGTCGGTCATGATCTCGGCCGTATCGGCATTGTAGGTGCGCGCCAGATCGCCGCTGATCGCCGCCACATCGCGCAAGCCATCGCAGCGCACGAGAATGGCCTGGGCGATGTCGTCCAATTCGAGAATGCGCTCGGGCGCCAGCAGCACCCAGCGATCTCGCACTTTGTCCTGTGTCAGGCGGACGCCGCGCGGGATGACCGGCACCGCCGTGTCGGCCACCGTCATTTGGGCACGAAGGCGCCAGGAGGCGCCAGTCCCGGTAACACATAGGCGAAATGCAGCGCATCCAGCATGGCCCACAGCATATCACATTTGAAGGTGAGCGCGGCAATCGCCGCCTGCTGCCGATCGTGCGTAACGGCGTGGCGCTTCACATAGCCGAGTGCGAAATTCGCATCGCGCGGCGCCTGGGCCAGGCGCTTGTCGAAGTAGCCCAGGATTTCGGGGGTGATGTAATCATAGTTCCGCAGCATGCCGGCGACACGGACAGCGATGGTCGAGGGCGAGAACATTTCGGTGAGCGAGGAGGCGATGGCTTCGAGCAGCGTTTTGTCGCGCGCGAAATGAACATAGGCCTCGACGGCAAAGCGGGTGGCGGGAAGAATTCCGTCAAGCGAGGCGACATACTGGCGATCAAGTCCCAGGCCCTCCGCCAGCGCGAACCAGCGCTCGATGCCGCCGTCACGGTCGCTGTCGCCATCATGGTCGATGATGCGCTGGCGCCAGGCGCGCCTGAGCGCGGGTTCATCCATGCGCGACAGGATCACCGCGTCCTTCACCGGAATGATCGCCTGATAATAATAGCGGTTGAGCGCCCAGGCCTGGAGCTGGCCCCGGGTCAGCTTCCCGTCATTCATCAGAACGTGAAACGGATGCTTGTTGTGATAGCGCTCGGCGCCAACCGCCATGAGCCGGGCTTCGAGAGCATCGGGCGACAGGAGGGCCGTCACAGGTTGATTTCCATGCCGTCATGGGCGACCTCGGCGCCCGCGTCCAAAACGGCGCGGTGCTGCGGCGAATTTTCGATGAGCAGGGGATTGGTGTTGTTCATGTGGGTGTAGACAAGCCGCCCGATGCCGAGCGTGCGCAGGGCGGCGAGCGATCCATCGGCTCCACTCACCGGCATGTGGCCCATGCGGCGGCCGGTTTTCGTCCCCGTTCCGGATTTCAGCATCTCATCGTCGGTCCACAGCGTTCCATCGAAGAACACCAGCGCGGCACTGGATAGCCGATCGGTGGTTTCGGCATCGAGACTGGCGCAGCCCGGAATGTAGTGGAACTTCGCGGCACCCGACCTCACCGTGACACCCACCGTGTTGCCGGACCTGAGATCGGTGACGGGCGCATCGCCTTCGAGATAGAGTGGGAGCTTGCCCGGCACCATGAACAGTTCGACTTCGATGTTGCCTTCGAGTGTGTGCCTCGGGCCGATGTCGAGGGTGCAGCGCTTGACCGTGCGCTCGGGCAGGACATTGAACACCGTGTTCTGTTTCAGGACGTGCTGGGTGTCGCCCGTCGCGTGAATGGTGAAGCCGTGGCCCTCGCGCAGGGAGAGCAACCCCCCGACATGATCGATATCGGCATTGGTCAGGACCACGTCGCGGATCGGACTGCCGCGGGCTTGCGTTCCGGGCTGCAGCGCGGGGGTTCGGCCGATCTGTTCGCGGATGTCGGGGGAACAGTTGAGAAGGCACCAATGGCTCCCATCGCCGGAGACCGCAAGGCTGGCCTGGGTGCGGCGCCTGACGCGCGCATCGCCGGACCAGGCGAGAGCACAAACCCGGCAGCGGCAGTTCCATTGCGGCGAACCGCCACCCGCCGCCGATCCAAGCACGATGATCTTCACGGGTTAGAGCAAGGGACTGACAATTGGAACCACCCTGCTCAATTTCGTCATGCCCGCGCAGGCGGGAACCCCGCTGTTTACCAACAGATGAGCGGGGCCCCCGCCTGCGCGGGGGTGACGGTTAGGGGACGCTTAAAGTTCGGCCGGAAAATAGTCGTTGATTTCCATGCCGATGCAGACTTCCTTGATCTTGGGTTTTTTCCAGCTCATGTGTTCTTCCTCAGGTCAGACAGCGCTTGAACATGCGTCGCGAGGCCAGTTTTATGGAATCTCGTGCATCCGTCAATGCAATTATCGGACAGGAACCAGCCGGGCGCGGAACCCCTCCTGCGGATCGCGGCGGCCAGCCATCGGTATGGCGAGCGCCTGGCGCTGGACGGCGTCGGCATTGACGTCTTCCCCGGGCGCGTCACCATGCTGCTCGGCCCGAACGGGGCCGGCAAGACGACGCTTTTTTCATTGATTGCACGGCTTCTGCCCCTGCAAACGGGGGCGATGCACCTTTGCGGCGAGGATCTGGTGCGGGCCGGAGACTCGATCCTGGCGCGCATGGGAATCGTGTTTCAGCAGCCGACACTCGACCTCGATCTGACGGTTGCGCAGAACCTGTCCTACTACGCGGCGCTGCATGGCCTTGAGCGCAATCTGGCGCGGGCGCGGATGGGGGAGGCCCTGGGGCTGCTCGACCTTACCGGCCGCGCGCGCGACAAGGTGCGCGACCTCAATGGCGGCCACCGCCGCCGCGTCGAGATTGCCCGGGTTCTCATGACGAAGCCGCGCCTTTTGCTGCTGGACGAGCCGACCGTGGGGCTCGACATCCCGGCGCGGCGGAGCCTGGTGGCGTTTCTGCATCGCCTGGCCGTTCAATCGGATATCGCCATCCTGTGGGCCACCCATCTGATCGATGAGGTGGACGGGGATGACGACCTCATCATTCTGGCCAAGGGGCGGGTCAGACATTCGGGCCGCGCGGCAACCCTGCTGGCACAATCCGGCGAGGCAAGTCTGAGCGCGCTGTTCCAATCGGCCATCGCCGAGGGAGCGTCCCCTCGATGAGTTTCATTCATGCCATGCGCGCACTCTCCGGCATCGCGGTCCGCGAGCTGCTGCGCTTCCTGCAGCAGCGCGAGCGCTTCATCGCCTCGCTCATCCGGCCGCTGCTGTGGCTTATCGTTTTCGCCGCCGGATTTCGCTCCGTGCTCGGCCTGTCGATCGCGCCGCCTTACGAAACCTATGTGACCTACGAGGTCTATATCGTGCCGGGGCTTGCGGGCATGGTCTTGCTGTTCAACGGCATGCAGAGTTCGCTGTCGATGGTCTATGACCGCGAGATGGGCTCGATGCGGATGCTGCTGACGAGCCCCTTGCCACGCTGGTTCCTGCTTTCGGCCAAGCTTATGGCCGGGGCCTGCGTTTCGGTGGTCCAGGCCCTCGCCTTCCTGGCGATCGCCGCCCTTTACGGTGTGCGGTTCTCACCCTCCGGCTATGCCGCGATGCTGCCCGCGCTGTTTCTGGCGGCACTGGCCTTCGGCGCCATCGGGCTGTTGCTGTCGTCGCTGGTGCGGCAGCTCGAGAATTTCGCCGGCATCATGAATTTCGTGATCTTCCCGCTGTTTTTCCTGTCAAGCGCGCTTTACCCGCTGTGGAAGATGCAGGAGAGCAGCGAGGCGCTGTACTGGCTGTGCGCAGTGAACCCGTTCACCCATGCGGTCGAGCTGATCCGTTTCGCTGCCTATGGCAGGTTCAACGGTATGGCGCTAGCGGTGACGGCGGGCACGGCGGCGCTGTTCCTGATGCTGGCCGTGTGGAGCTACGATCCGCGCCTCGGCCTGCTCAAGCGCCAGGTGGCCTGAAGTTCAGGCGGCGATAAATTCCACACCGACATTGCCGCCGCTCTGCCAGCGCGTTTTGGCGGCGCGATTGGTGCCGGCCGACAGAAAGCGGAGATCGAACTCATCAAGGGGGGCGAAATAGTGTTCGACGCTCAGACGCGCGCCCTTGCTTGACACATCGCGGATGGTGCAATCGATGACGGCGCTGCGCTCGTGCAATACGATCTGTCCCCGCTTCAGCACCCGCTGGCGGCGCTCGCTGCGAAGGTCCATGACCCGGGTGAAACCGGGATCCGCCTTGGCGGCGGGCGCCTGTCGAACTTGATGGGGCATGGGATCGAAGTCGCCTTGGGCGCCCAGCCTCTGCTCGGCCAGTTGCAGAAGCGTTTCCGCCGCAACACCATCGCGCGGGAAAGCCGCCGACGAAAGCGTTGCCGACAGGCGCAGCCGCAGGGTGCCGAAATCCGCCTCGAAGTTCAGGCTTTGGGCGAGGCCGGCGCTGATATCGGCGACGGTGCTTTGTCCTTCCTCGCGGTCGAGGAGGTAGAGAAAGGTATCGGCGCCCATCCGCCCCACGACGTCATCGCGGCGCGCGGCCTTCTGCAACCGCATGCCGAAGGCACGGAGCGCCCGGTCGCCGATCGCATGACCGAACTGGTCGCGGATGCCGTTCAGGTTGCCCATCCGCGAGACGATCAGCGTCTGGGTGGCGGCGCGCCGGGTGGCGCTCTCCAGCATCTGGTCCAAGGTCTCCAGGATGTAATGGCGGGCGAAGATTCCGGTGACGGGATCGAAGGACAACAACCGGTCCTGGCGCTCGCGCGCTTCCCGGCCGGCGACAAGCCTGGAATTTTTTTCGACAACCTGGCGGATCGTGGCCATGAGCTCGGTACCTTGCAGGTTGCGCTTCGACACATAATCGCTGAAGCCCGACCGGAAGGCCTTGACGACGGTCCGTTCCTCGCCGTCGCCGGACAGCAGGATGGCAGGTGGCGGCGAGGCGTATTTCTGGTTGAGCTTTTCGGCGACGGTCAATCCCGATTCGAGACCCAAATGATGATCGACCAATACGCAGTCGATCGTCTCGGCATCGAGCAGCCCAAGGAGGCCTTCGGTATCGGCGCATTGGCGGACGGAAACGCCCGCGTGGCTGGCAAGCATGCCCGCCACATATTGCCGGTAAAGGTCATTGTCGTCGGCGACCGCGATGCGGAGGTTCTGCAGCGGAACGACGGACGGCGCCACAAGTGACTGGTTCATAGCCGCTAACCTCCCGGTGTATTCGAATTAAAACTAAATCAAAGGTTGAAAGTAGGAGTCAAAGCTGAACAAAACGCTAAAGGCTTTATTCGAATTGGAAGGGATCCGCCGGAAACCCTATAGGAATAGCATTTGTAATGCCGCCCGCACCGATCAGGCGGTAAAATATCTCGCGTCAATCGTCAGGAGCGCCGAAAGAGCCCTCAGCTTTGCCGGAGGACATTTTTCGCATTCGGCTATAAACGCCAACTTGTAATGGTAAAGCGCAACACAGGATGCCGTCGGCAGTACCTGGTGGTTGCAGTGTAGGGTGAGAATTATGTCCGAGTGGTCAGGTGCCAATCGCCGCGGTTTTGTGAAAATGGCGGCAGCCGCAGCCGCGGGCGCGTTATCCGGCACGCTCGGTAGCCCCGCTTCGCAGTCAGCTGCCAGAACCATGGGCAAGTGGTCACCGATCTATCCCTGGCCGGACTGCGCCATCCACCTGCATCTCTTGCCCGATGGAAAAATCCTGTCTTATTCCGACGATCACACGCCCGAACGCTTTGCCGACTACACGGAAGCCTTTGTCGTCACCATCCCTTATGGGCGGCCGCCTTCCCCCGACTACGTCAAGGTTCCCAATACGACCACAAATCTATTTTGCGGCGGGCACGTGTTCCTCCCGGACGGGCGCCTGTTCGTGGCGGGCGGTCACGAGGGAAAGGATGGCCTCGGCTCCAAAGACGTCAATATTTTTGAATACGCTCCAGCATATGCGTGGCGCAGGCAGGACATGTTTCCCATGAATGGCGGCCGCTGGTATCCCAGTCTGGTGGTCCTGTCCAACGGGGACATAGTCACGATGTCGGGACACGTGACCCCGACCAGAATAAATCCGATCGCCGAAGTCTGGCAATCGAAGACCGGTGGCTGGCGCCGGTTGACGACAGCGAAGCTTTTCGTGCCGCTTTATCCAAACGCCCACTTGGCGCCGGACGGCCGGGTCTTCGTGGCCGGTCCGGACACGCGCACCCGCTACCTCGACACTGCTTCCACTGGCACCTGGACCAACGTTGGACATCGCTACTACGGTATGTGGAGGGACTACAGCTCTTCGGTAATGTATGAGGACGGCAAGGTGCTGATCGTGGGCGGAAGTATTCCCCCGACAAACACGGCTGAAATCATCGAACTCAATGCCGACGCCCCGGTTTGGCGGCCGACGGCATCGATGGCCTTTGCTCGGCGGCATCTGTACGCCACCATGCTGCCGGATGGAAAGGTCTTGGTCACCGGCGGAACAAGTTCGCCCGGCTTCAATGACGGGACTGCCGCCGTGCTGGACGCGGAGATCTGGGATCCAGCAACCGAGCGGTGGACGACCATGGCGAAAATGCAGGTCAAGCGGTGTTACCATTCCACGGCGATGTTGCTGCCCGACGGTCGCGTACTGTCCGCCGGTGGCGGTAGGCCTTCTGGAATAAACCTCACCGACAATGCGAACGTCGAGATTTTCTCGCCACCTTATCTGTTCAACGGGTCGCGGCCCGTCATAAACTCTGCTCCCTCCGAGCTTTCCTACGGACAGAATCCTTTCGAGGTGAGCGTGTCGACTACAGGTGTTATTTCTCAAGTGACTTTATTAGGCCTCGGTTCGGTGACCCACGGCGCCAATATGAATCAACGTTTCCAACGTTTGACATTTGAGAAGACAATTGACGGCGTGCTCGTGAACGCACCATTCAATCGCAACCTGTTGCCTCCCGGCTTCTACATGCTGTTTGTGATCGACGAAGCGGGCTCGCCGTCAGTCGCCACGATGATCAGAATACATGAATAGTCGGGTCCACCGTCACCGTGCCTGTCACACGACTGTCAAGCGGCCTGCTTATTTCCATGCCGATTGAAACCCAAACAGGACATGTCTCATGAAAACCATCAACCGCCGTGTCGCCGCTGCGTTGCTCGCCAGTGCGCTGCTGTTTGCCAGCACGCCAGTTTTTGCCGAGGAAATGCCATTCCTTAAAGCAGCGGATGTGCCTCTGCTCGAACTCCTGCCCGCGCCGCCCGCCGCAAACAGTGCAGCAACCCAGGCCGAGATTGCCGCTTTTCACGCTTTCGAGGCCACCCGCACCGATGCGCAGGCGCAACGCGCCATCGCCGATGACGAGGAAACGGTATTCCGCTTTCTCGATGGCATGGGCATCAAGCTCGATCCCGCCAAAGCCCCGCTGACCGCGAAGTTCTTCGAAAGCATTGCCGCCACCGAAGGCGAAGTTGTCGATGCGGCCAAGAAGGTCTGGGCGAGACCCCGGCCCCCGGTGCTGGATGCATCCATCAAGCCGCTGATCAAGCTCTCGAAGTCCGGTGCCTATCCGTCGGGCCATGCGACACTGGGCATGCTGTTTGCGATCACGCTGGCCAAGATGCTGCCCGAAAAGAAGGAAGAATTGTTCGCGCGCGCCCTTGATTATGGTCACAGCCGCTATGTGGTCGGGGTTCACTACCTGTCGGATATCGAAGCCTCGAAAGCCGCGGGGGCAGCAATCGGCAACGCACTTCTGAAGAACCAGGCGGTTCTCGAAGCCATGGAACCGGTGAAAGCCGAGCTCCGCGCCCAGATGGGCACAATGTAGGCAAGGGTTGGGGCGCAAAAGGTGGCGGGGAGAGAATTGCTCTCCCCCCCGCGGAATTTCTCCGGCCGGATCATTTCGCGGCGATGATGGCGGTCTGGCGCTTTCGATGATCGTGGCGATCTGGGACGGCAGGACCCGCAGCTGGTTCCCGCACCGGTTGTCTGGCAGAGCGTTTCGAGCGGCATGCCCAACCGCGCGGCATGCCAGATTTTCGTGCGGCCAATACCCATGCAGACGCAAATGCCCGGTCCTCCGTCCTCACCGGCGTCGGCCGGCCGCCCGGCAAGGATGTGGTTGCGGTTGGTGGGAACGCGGCCCAATTGCGAGGCGATCCCTACGCGCGATACTTCAACCGGCTGACGTCCTGCGAAGAAAGCGCCGACAAGCATTCCGCCCCGAAACACCGCGGCGCGGAAATTTCCCGATCCACCGTCGTCGAGACAGCAGATATCGCGGTCACTGGAATCAATGCCGAGCAGCGTTACAATCGTTGCCGGCCAGTTGCGTTGTGGCTCCAACCCGGCGCATTCGCCAGGGCTCTGGCGGAGAATGCGCCGTTCCAATGCATGGGTTGAAAGCAGTGGCCGCGCGCTACGCGCGCGTGGCGCGCGGTTTTGCTGTGCTCCAGCTTTGCGGTGGCGGAGCCAGTCTTCTGAGAACCAGAGGCTGAACCCGCCCCAATTGCAAAGTTCCCTGCCGAATTCGTCAACTCGCGTCGCGCGGCGGATGACATCATCGGACACGGAAGGTTCGGGACTCTCGTCACGCGGTTGCGCCCAGAGTTGCAGGTGAAGTTTCCGTTGAAGTTGCAGAGTGGTCGGGGAAAAAAATTGTGTCAGTCAGCAATTTAAAGCAGCTTCTGGAAGGATGCTACGTCACCGTACCGACGCCCTTTGCCGACACGGCCGGTTTCCCCGTCGATCTGCAGGCGCTTCGCACCTATGTCAGGTTCCTGATCGACAACGGCCTGGATGCCAGCAACGCCACTTTCCTGGCGGGTGGGGCGGCGGGCGATTTCTCCACCATGAGTTTCGACGAGCGCGTGCAGGTTGCCGAAACGGTCATCGACGAAGTCGCGGGCCGCGTGCCGGTCGCCATGGGGGCGCAGACTACGAGCACGCTCGAACTACAGCGGCTGGCGAAGGCGGCCAAGCGATTGGGCGCACGGTTCATCCAGGTCTCCTGCCCCTTCTATTTCACCCATACCGAAGGCGACTTCGAGGACTATGTGCGAACCGCCGCCGAAACCGAACCCGATCTCGGCATCATCCTCTACAATACCTTCTGGACCAGCCAGAACCTGTCTTTCGGCATGATCGAGAGGCTGGCGGAAATTCCGAACATCGTCGGTCTCAAATGGGCGACGCCCCGCACCGACGCGATGGAATTCGAGGATGTCGTGTCGCACTTCTCCAACCGCTTCACCATCATCGACAACAATCTCTATTTCGCCCATTCCGCCATGCCGGCGCTGGGTGCCCGCGCCTTCGAGGTTCACAACTGCAATTTCTGGCCGGAATGGGGCGTCAAATTGATGCGCGAGGTCAAGGCTGGCAATTACGCGGAAATCGCCCGCTTGCTGGTGGAGGAGGCCATGCCCTTCTACAAACTCTGGGTCGAGATTGAAAAGAACTACACCAGCGGCGATGGCTATCTCGACAAGCTGTGCATGGAACTGGTTGGGCTTCCCTCCAGCCGCTGCCGTCCGCCCACCCGTGACGTGCGCGGCCCGTACCGCGAAAAGGCGCGTAACATGCTACTGAAGATCGGCGCTCCGCGGGTGATGGGATGACACTCAGAGCAACAACAACAAGTAGGCACGCAGGTTTCAGTGCCCGCCATCAATCCACATAGACTCACAGGAGACATGACATGAAGAAATTCACCAGACTGCTGATAGGATCCGCCATCGCGCTCAGCTTCGGCATGAGTGCATTCGCGCGTGCCGAAGACGACGTGCGGCTCCGCCTCAACTGGATGTATTACGGTTCGCACGCCGGCTTCGCCTATGGCAAGGACAAGGGCTACTACAAGGACGCCGGCATCAATCTCGACATCCGCTCCGGCAACGGATCGGGCTCGGCGCACCGGCTGGTCGCCAATGGCGACAGCACCTTCTCCTACGGCTCCTGCGGCTCGATGACCAAGCTCGCCTCGGAAGGAGCGCCGCTGATCTCGGTCGGCGTGATCGACGCCATGGGCACCGAAGCGATTCTGGTCAGGCCCGATGCCGGCGTCAAGGACATCAAGGACCTCAAGGGCAAGACCTTGCTGACCACCGCCAACGCGGGCGTCAACACCTTCTTCCCGATCGTTCTCGCCAATGCCGGCCTGACCGAGGCCGACGTCAAAATCACCAACGTCCCCGATGGCGCACTTGTATCGAGCTATCTGCAGAAGGCGGGCGACAACGTGGGCATGCTGGGCGGCCTCGACGACAAGCCGGCCGAAATCAAGGCCAATGGCGGAGAACAGCCGGTGGCCTTCCCCTATTCCAGCTACGGGGTCAACCAGGTGGGCTACTGCATCGTCGCAAACAAGGACACGGTGAAGAACAATCCCGACCTGGTGAAGCGCTTCATGCAGGCGACGATCAAGTCCTACAAGGAAGCGGAAGCCAATCCCGAGGCAGCAGTCGCCTCCATGGCCGACATCGTCGGCGGAACCATGAACGAGGACGCGGGCAAGAAGCAGGCCCTCGAAGTGCTCAAAGTGACGCTCGGCATACTCTATTCCGGGGCCAATAAGGACAAGGCTCTGGGCCTTAACGTCGACTCGGACTGGGCCAGCATGGTTGACCTGATGAAGAAATATAGCGGGCTCGACGCCAGCGCCGATCCCAAGTCGTTCTACACCAACGACTTCGTGAAATAGGACATCCTCCCGTGAAGCTCGGGGTGGACTTTGCCCACCCCGTTTTTACGTTATCGCCGGGCATGGCCGATTTGATCTCGATCCGCGATGTGACCAAGGTATTCGGTACGGGTGCCTCGCGGGTGCATGCCTTCGGGCCGGTCGATCTCGCCATCGGCGAAGGCCAGTTCGTGTCGCTTCTGGGGCCCTCGGGATGCGGCAAGTCCACCCTGATTCTGATGATCGCCGGCCTCCTGGAAGTAACCTCCGGCGAAATCCTGCTGAATGGCAGATTGATAAAAAGCCCGCAGACTGGCATCGGCATCATGTTCCAGGACAATACCCTGGTGCCGTGGCGCGATGTCCGCAGCAACATCGAACTGCAACTCGAATTGCGAAGCCTCCCGCTAAAAGATTACGCGGCACAGATCGACGACCTGCTGCGCTCGGTGCATCTCGAGGATTTCGCCAACCGCTACCCGCACGAACTGTCAGGCGGCATGCAGCAGCGGGCCGCCTTCTGCCAGGCGATGATCCACAATCCGGAAATCATGCTGCTCGACGAACCGCTGGGCAAACTCGATGCGATGACGCGCGAGCGCATCCGCTCCGACCTGCAGCATCTGTGGATGCAGCGGCGGCCAACCGTCGTCTTCGTCACCCACTCGATCGAAGAGGCGGTGCAGCTCTCGACCCATGTCGCGGTCATCACGCCAAGGCCCGGGCAGATCGAGCGCATCATCCCCGTGGGCCTGCCGTTCCCGCGCGATCTTGAAGTGAAGAACAGCCCGGACTTTATCCGCCACGTTCGCGACATCCAGGAGATCTTCCGTGGCTACGGCGTCATCTAGCGGTTCAGCCCTCGTTCGCCTGGCAAAGCAGTCATGGCTGTTCATCGCCTTCTTCATCGGCTTTTTCCTGTTCTGGGAATACGCGGTCGTCTTCTTCGAAATTCCGCGCTACATCCTGACGCCACCCTCGGCGGTGGTGCGCAACGGCTGGGCCGACATGCCACGGCTGCTCTACTACACCTACATCACCGGCCTCGAGACCTTGCTGGGCTATCTGGTCGCGATGGTGATCGCGCTGCCGCTCGGCCTCGCCATCGCCTTTTCTTCGATTCTCAGGCGCACCATTTATCCCTTCTTCGTCTGTCTCGAAATGACGCCAAAGATCGCTTTCGCGCCGCTGTTCATCTCGTGGCTCGGATTCGGACTGCTGCCCAAGGTGATCATCGTGTTTCTCGTGTGTTTCTTTCCGATCGTGCTGAACGCCATTCTCGCATTCAATTCGCTGAGCGAGGAACTCACCCGCTTCTCCCGTTCGACCGGAGCCGGCATGTGGCGGACCTTCGTCAAGGTCCGGCTGCCCGCCGCCATGCCGCAGTGTTTCGTCGGTTTCAAATACGCGGCGATCAACGCCACCGTGGGCGCCGCCATCGCGGAATTCATCGGTTCCGACCAGGGCCTGGGATTTTACATTCAAATCGTCACCGGCAATATGCGGCCGGACCTCGCTTTCGCAGGCATCTTCTTCCTGACCCTGCTTGGCCTGGCGCTGTTTGGGGCGGTATCTCTTGCCGAGCGGTTGCTCATACCATGGCACATCTCGATCCGGCGCACGGGGGAGCGATGAGAATACTGGTCGCATTGCCGCTCGAACCGTCGCAGCTTTCGCGGCTTCACCGCAGCACCGGCGGCGAATCATGCTACCATCCGGCCCTTGATGAAGGGGCACGCCTCGCCATTCGGGACTGCGAGGTAGCCTTTGGCAATCCTCCGGCAGGCTGGCTCGCGCAAGCGCCGATGCTGCGCTGGGTGCAACTCGAGTCGGTTGGTTTTGGCGAGTATGCTTCCCTTGATTGGAACACCCTGGGCAGGACTCTGCGCATCTCCAATCTCAAGGGCTTCTTCGCCGAACCCGTTGCCGAGTCGATCATCGCCGGAATTCTTGCACACTATCGCGGCATGGACCGGCTGGCGCGACTGCGGGCTGATGGTGAATGGAAGGGCGACGCTCTGCGGCCGAAGCTCAGGACACTCAGCGGTGCATCCGTGGTGCTGTTCGGTTACGGCGACATCAACCGCCGGGTCGAGGAGCTGTTGTCGCCTTTCGATTGTTCGGTGACCCATTTCCGCAGCGATTGGGTCCTGCCCGCGCTTGAGCAGGCCCTGGGCACGGCCGATGTCGTTGTCTGCGTTGCACCCCATACCTCGGCGACCCACGGCCTGTTCGATCGGGACCTTCTGGCGAAACTGAAACGCGGCGCACTGTTCGTGAACTTCGGCCGAGGCTCCCTCATCGATGAAATGGCGCTGGCCGACGCGCTCGATATGGGTACGCTTGGCGGCGCGGTGATCGACGTGACGGAGGACGAACCCCTGCCGGCCAGCCACCGCTTCTGGCGCTGCCGCAATATGCTGTTGACCCAGCACACCGGTGGCGGCACCGGGGATGAGATCGATCGCAAGATCGACGTGTTCCTGGCCAATCTTGAGCGCTACCGTCGGGGCGAAGCGCCGCTCGGCCTTGTCGACTTCCAAAAAGGATACTGATGCCGAACATCGCCAATGTCCGCTGCCTGCTGCTGAGTTCGCCTTACGCCGACGCCGACGACCCCGAGATCAAGGAATGCTTCCCCAACGGCCCGAAGCGCACCATCGGCATGGTGGAAGTGACGCTCGACAATGGCGTGACCGGGCTCGGCGAAGGTTATCTCGCGGTTTTCGCGCCGCTGGTGTTCAAGTCGATCGTCGAACTTTGCGCGCCGCAGGTGATGGGCAAGGACGGCTACGACATCGCCCGCCGGGTGAAGGACCTGCGCAGCCTGTGCGATTACTGGTCGCTGCAGGGGGCGGCCCGCCATGTGATCAGCGCCTTCGAGATCGCGCTCCAGGACGCCAAGGGCAAGAGTCTGGGCATCCCGGTCTACGATCTCCTCGGCGGCGCCAAAAGCTCCAGCATCGCAATCTACGGCAGCGGCGGGTGTTGCGACGCCAAGCACCAGTTCATCCGCGAACTCGATCTGCTGCAGGCCAAGGGCATCACCCTCTACAAAATCCGGGCGGTGAAGAACGACATCCATCGCACCGCGTGGATTCTCGACGAAGCCGCCAGGCGAGGCATCGCGGTCGGCATCGATATGTGCCAGAACCTGGCCGACCCGCCGCAGGCGGTGGACGACGTCGTTGAATTTGCAAGTGCGGTGCGGGAGTTGTCCAGCGAGCCCATCCTGTTTCTCGAGGAGGCCATCGGACCCGATGCGCCGGAGGGGTTCAAGGAATTGCGGCGGCGGATCGACATTCCAATCTATGGCGGCGAGATCATCACCACGCCGAAGGAGATGATCACCCGCATGCGCGATGGCGTCTATGCCGCCGTCCAGCCTGATGCCTCGGTCATGGGTGGCATTTCGGCGGTGATGGACGTCTTTGCCGCAGGCCCCGAAACCGGCACGCGCGTGGTGGTGCATGCCTGGGGCGGAGCCGCGGCGATCATGGCGAGCTACCACGCGGCCTTTGCGGCGGGCGGCGACCTGGTCGAATATCCGATGCTCGATTTCCCGCTCGGCGCCGAAATGATCGGCGATCGGGCAAGGATTGCCGATGGACGGCTGCTGAGGCCCATGGCGCCCGGCATCGGCGTCACGCTGACACCCGAAATGGAGCAGCGTTATCCCTTCGATCCCAGCGCCGTCTACAGTTGCGCCCTCATCGATTTCGGCCCGCCGCCCGATTCCTATTGGAGGTCGTAGAACGGTTCCTCTCCCCTATTTCGTCATTCCCGCGAAGGCGGTAACCATGAGGGGGCGGTCACACCCTGATCGCAACATTTTTGATCTGCAGATAGTTGCGGATGCCGGCGAGGCCGCGTTCCCGGCCGATGCCGCTGTCCTTCATGCCGCCGGTCGGCGCCTGGACGCCGCCCATCCACCAGCCGTTGATCCACACCGAGCCGTGTGCGAGCCTGCGTGACAGCGCCATGGCGCGGCCGATGTCGCGGGTGTAGACGCCCGCCACCAGGCCGAAACCCAGGCCATTGGCGATGCTCACGGCATGATCCTCGCCGTCGATGTCGATGGCGACGCCCACGGGGCCGAAGATTTCCTCGCGTGCGATCACCATGTCCGGACCGACACGATCGAAGATGGCGGGCTCGACGAAGTAGCCGCGATTGAGATGCGCTGGGCGGCCGCCTCCTTGCCGCAAGCGTGCGCCGGCTGCGGTGCCGCCGGCAATATAAGCCTTCACCCGCGCGTGCTGCTCGGCCGACACCAGGGGACCGATGTCGTGGTTGTCGATGCCGGGACCGATGGTGAGGGCCCTGGCCTTGTTCATCAGCCGCTCGATGAACTCGTCGCGGATCTCCGGTGCCAGCAGGTATCTTGACGAAGACGAACACACCTGGCCGCAATTCTCGAAGGAGGCCATGGCGGCATCGTTGACAGCGCGGTCGAGGTCAGCGTCGGCAAAAACGATCATCGGATTCTTGCCGCCGAGTTCGAGCACCACCGGCTTGATGCCCTGGGCAGCGCCTGCCATCACCTTGCGGCCGGTCTCGACCGACCCGGTAAAGGTGATGCCGCGCACCAGCGGATGGCGGACCAGGGCCTCGCCCGCCTCTTCGCCAAGGCCCGTGACAATGTTGATGACGCCCGGCGGAAATCCCGCTTTTTCGATATGCTCGGCAAAGGCGAGCGCCGAAAGCGGCGATTGTTCGGCCGGTTTGAGAACAGAAGTGCAGCCAGCGGCGAGTGCGGGAGCGAGCGACCGCATGGCCATGCCCAGCGGAAAATTCCACGGCACGATATGGGCGGTGACGCCCAGCGGTTCGAGAATGGTGAAATCGATGAAGGACGGCCCCAGGGGAATGGTGCTGCCTTCCATCTTGTCGGCTGCACCCGCGTTGTAGCGGAGCGTCGCCACCACCCCGTCGATGTCGCCCAGCGAATCCTTGAGCGGCTTTCCCACATCGAGCGTCTCGATCCGCGCCAGCCGTTCCCTGTCGGCGCTGATAAGGTCGGCGAGCCGGAACATCAGTTGGCCCCGCTCGGCGGGTGCAAGCTGCGCCCACTCGCCAGCCATCGCCCGGTGCGCCGCCTGAACCGCATTGTCCACGTCGGCGGCGGCCGACCGCGCAAAGCGGGCGATCGGTTCCTCTGTGGCGGGATCGATGGTGTCCAGGTATGCGTTGGCGGAAGGCTCGACCCAGGCGTTGGCGATGAAGTTCCGGCAAGTCTCTTTAGCCACGTATTGCTCCGCTGGAGATGCCCTGAATGAAGTAGCGCTGAAGGATGAGGAAGATCAGCACGCTCGGCACGCTCAGGATGGTGACGCCCGCCATCGACAGTGCATAGCCTTCGAGCTGCGTCGCTGTGCCATAGAGTGGCGTGAAAGCGGCGATGCCCACGGGCAACGTCTTCATGTCGTCCTCGAACACCGCCAGCAGCGGCCACAAGAAGTTGTTCCAGTTGAGAACGAAGATGATGACGGTGGCGGCGATCAGAGGCGCCCTGGCCAGCGGCATCGCGATCTTCCAGAAGATGAGGCCGTGGCCCGCGCCATCGATGCGCGCGGCGTCTTCCAGGTCGCGCGGAAAGTTCAGGAAGAACTGGCGGAAGATGAGGACGCTGAACACATTGCCGATCGATGGCAGGATGAGCGCCTGATAGGTGTTGGCCCACCCCACCTTGATGATGCCGAGCAGCAAGGGGATGGCATAGACCTCGATCGGCACCATCAGCGAGGCGATGTAGAGGAAGAACAACAGCCTCTTGCCCGGAAAACTGAGTCGCGCCAGCGCGTATCCAGCCAGCGCTCCCGAAAGCACGCAGAGGAAGGTGCTGGTGAACACCACGATGACGCTGTTGAGCGTCCAGCGCCAGACATTGTATTTGGTGAAAATGGTGATGTAATTCTGCAACGTGACCCGTCGCGGAAGCCATTCGATATCGGCGGTCATGACGTCGGCCGGATACTTGAACGAGGTGGAGATCATCCACACGAAAGGCATGACCCAGAGCGCCGCGATCGCCAGGCCGAACAGCCAGATCGGCACATCCGAGGGCCGCATGTTGTAGGATTTGAGAACCCTCCGCAGCGAGGTCACCGGGGCTGCTCCTGGACCAGCTTGCGGCTCAGCAAGGTGACGGCGAGGATCACCGCGAACAGCAGCACCGACATGGCGGCGCCCAGGCCGAATTTCTGGTTTCTGATGGCCACGGTGTAGATCTCGAACAGCACCGACGTGGACGACGAGGCGGGGCCGCCCGACGTCATGACATAGACCTGGCTGAAGATGCGCAGAGTCGAGATCAATTGCAGTGTGATGACCATGGTGAGCACCGGCTTCAGCATGGGGAACGTCACATAGCGGAAGCGCTGCCAGCGCGTGGCGCCGTCCACCTCCCCGGCATCGTAAAGATCGCCCGGAATGTCCTGCAACGCCGCTAGAATGAGAACGAAGGCGAGCCCCATGTCCCACCAGATCGACGTGAGGCTGACGCCATAAAGCGACCAGCGGGTGCTGGTCAGCCAGGGAATATCATCGATTCCGACATAGGACAGATAGTGGTTGATCAGGCCGAACTGGGTATCGAGCAGCCACACCCAGACCAGCCCGATGACCGTCGCCGAAACCACATAGGGCGCGAAAAAGCAGACGCGCGCGAAGGATGAAAGCGGCCATCTGTTGTGCACGTAAAGTGCCGCAAGCAGGCCGCAGACAAGCACTCCGGGCACGATCACCAGGCCATACATCAGGATGTTCACGAAAGCGATCCTGACCTGGTCGTTGTTTAGCGCGTCGCGAAAGTTAGACAGTCCGACAAAACGCGGCGGGCCGAAAATGCCCCACTTCATGACCGACAGATAGGCGGAGAAGAAGATCGGCGCGATATTGAAGATGAAGAACGGCACGGTAAACAACGCCACGAAAGCGTAAGCCACCCAATCGGTAGGTGCCTTGAGGTCGCGGCGGCTATCGAATGCTCTCGCCATGCCAATGCGGAGACCTCCAAACTCTCCATAGTGCCGCCAACCGCCCGCGACGAAGTTGAGGATTTCGGCCAATGAAATGACCGATGGCGGAGAAGATTGGCCCATCCCTTGCGGGATGGGCCCTGCATTCTCTAGCGGCGGCGATCAGCCCTCTTCAAGCGCCTTTTGCCAGCCTTCCTGCAGCTTCGCCATGGCTTGGTCCGGAGTGGCTTGGCCGGCCCATACCATTTCCAGCGTCTTGGCGAGGAAGTTGCCGCCCGAATAGATGTTGAAGTCGGCGCCGTTGATGATCGGGAAGTCGGCGATGGCGGTGGCATATTCCATGCCCTCGACGAAGGCGCCACGCACATCCCAGGGCGCGCCCGCGGTCTTGTAGTCGTCGCGCGAGATGATCGACTTACGCGGGCTGGCGCCGCGGCCCTTGGTGCACCACAGGAAACTGTTGTCGGACAGCCATTTGACGGCATCCATGGTGGCTTGGTGGCGGGCCGGATCCTTCTGGGTGTAGAGTTCAAGCGCGCCCCGCTCGAAATAGGTGACGCGCTTTTCGCCGATCTTCGGGAAGTGCCTAGTCACGAAAGGCAGTTTCTGCTCCAGATAGCCGTTGAGGGTCCACGGCCCCGTCCAGAAGATCGAGCCTTGGCCGCTGCCAAAGGCCTTGTAGCGGTCGGTCACGTCACGGGTCGAGACCTTGTGCTTGTCGAACAGGTCCAGCACCCATTGCATGGCGGCCTTGCCGGCGTCGGGGTTGACGCAGACGCTCTTGAAGTCGTCACTGATGCGCTGGAAGCCCATCTGCTCGGCGACAATGCCCCAGGTGACGGTCGGCTGCACGCCGGAGCCGGTCATCATGATGCCGGAGCGCACCACCTTGTCGCCTTCCATCTTGGTCATGGCCTTGGCCCATTCGATCAGCTTGGCACCGTCATCGGCCGGCCAATCCTCGATTTTGAGGCCGGCCTCGGCGACATGCGCCGTGTTGATCTCGGGCTGGATCGACATCAGGTCGAGCGGCACCTGGAACAACTCGTCGCCGCCATAATTGGGGAATTTGGATTTGCTGATCGAGAACTCCGAGAAGTCGGCGACATCCAGCCCTGATGCCTTGGCCAGATCATTGAGCGGCACCAGCAATCCATCGCGCACAAAGGCGGGTCGCGGATCGGTGTTCCAGCCGAAATCCGGGGCCGCCCCTGCGGCGGCGGCCGCCAACACCTTGGTTGTGTAGTCGTCCCAGTTGATGACTTCCATCTTGATCGAAACGCCCTTGTCCTTGTGGGCGTCATTGAAACCCTTGATCATCTGGGCCCAGACTTCGCCGTCCGACGCGGCAAGCGGGCTCCAGTGGATGATTTCGGTTGCCGCCGATGCGGTGCGGACAAATGGCATGGGAAAGGCGCCGGCGAGTGCTGCGGTGCCGGCGGTCTTCATCAGGCTCCGGCGGGTCCATCCAGTTTTGATCATGATATCCTCCTTGCGTTTCATTTTGTCCCGCGCTGGCGGGCGGCTGACGGCGGGTGGGCATCTCGCGGGCCCTTGCCGGCCTCATGAACTCATGTTCCAATTAAAACGCGGACGGGTGGTTATCCGGAATAGTCATGAACTTGACCGTTTCGGCCAAGACGTGAAAGGCGGGCAAGCGCTAGTCTTCTCAGCTAGCAAGCCCCGCCAATCGAGGTTGAACGATGTCCGACATCCGGATTTCCAATGTCAGCAAGTCCTTTGGGCCGGTCGCCGTTCTGAGAGAAGTAAGCATCGACATCGCCGATGGCGAGTTTCTGGTGCTGGTCGGCCCCTCGGGCTGCGGCAAGTCGACCTTGCTCCGCCTCGTGTCCGGTCTGGAGCAGATCAGCAGTGGCGAGATCTTCATCGGTGGAAAGGAAGTCACCGATCTGCCGGCGAAGTCGAGGGACATCGCCATGGTGTTCCAGAGCTACGCTCTCTACCCGCATATGACGGTCGCCGAGAATATGGGGTTCTCCCTAAAGCTGAGGGGCGAGACGCGGGCCACCATTAACGAGCGCGTCAAGAAGGCCGCGGCCATACTGGGCCTCGAGGACTATCTGCAACGCAAGCCCGCAGCACTCTCCGGCGGCCAGCGCCAGCGCGTGGCGATGGGGCGCGCCATCGTGCGCGATCCAAAGGTGTTCCTGTTCGACGAGCCACTGTCCAACCTCGACGCCAAATTGCGCGTGGCCATGCGCGGAGAAATAAAGGCGCTGCACCAGCGGCTCAAGACCACCGTAGTCTATGTTACCCATGACCAGGTAGAGGCGATGACCATGGCGGACCGCATCGTGGTCATGCGCAGCGGCATCATCGAACAGATCGGGGCGCCTCTCGAACTGTTCGATCGGCCTGTCAACACCTTCGTCGCGCAGTTCATCGGCTCGCCCGCCATGAACCTGCTTGGTGGCCGGGTCACGCAAGGAAAGGAGTCGCCCGTTTTGCTACTCGACGCGGGTTGCAGCCTGCCTCTGGCCCCCTCCTGCACCGCACTTGAGGGAAGGCGTGTGACGGTCGGTGTCCGCCCCGAGCACTTCGAAATCGGCCAGCCGGGAATATCCATCACCGCAACGGTGGATGTGGTCGAGCCCCTGGGATCATCGACCCAGCTTGCCCTTTCGGCGATGGGGCAGTCATTCACCGCCATTTTCAACGACAGGCTGTCCTGCAAGGCGGGGGAGACCATTGGCCTCGTTCCGCGTCATGGCCACCTTCACCTGTTCGATGCCGAGACGGGGCAGCGCATCACCCTGCATGAGTGATCAAGTTGCTGGCAGGAATCGTCAACTCGCCTTTTCGATCATCAGCGATGATCGCCTATCAAGGCAAGGCGAGGCTCGATCATGATTACCCCACAGAACGTCGAACATCATATCATCTTCGAGCATCCCGAGCATTGCGTGAACCAGATTGCCATGCGGGTTCTGAAGAACGGCGATTTGCTGGCGGTGTTCAATGAAGAACGCTTTCCATACCACCACGACAGCGGCCAGACTCTGATCACCCGCTCGCGTGACGGCGGCAAAACCTGGAGCGCGCCGAAAGTGGTGCTGCCATGGACCGAGACCGAGGGCAACTGGGACTGCGGCATCTGCGAACTTGCCGACGGCACGCTGATCGTCAACATGACAATCACCGGTTTCTTCAAGCGCGGCGTCAAACCGGAAGGCGTGTCGTGGTCATCGCATCCGTTGACCAAGGAATGGGGCGACTGGACCTGGGCCTATCACACGCAAGGCTGCCTCGGCACCTACGTCGTGCGGTCAACCGACGGCGGCGAGACCTGGTCGCGCCCGATCCCGGTGAACATCCGCCCGCTCAAGCATGGCGGCTGCCGGCTGGGCTGCTGGCAGCTTCCTGGTGGCGCATTGCTGATGGGTCTCTATGGCCGCATCCACGGCTACGAAGAGAAGGGCGAGTTTGAATCCACCCGCTCCGCCTTGATGCGGTCCGACGACGGCGGGGTGAACTGGGAATATTATTCGACACTCGCCTTCGATCCCGCCGCCATCATCGACTACGAGGAACCAGCCCTGCTGCGCCTCGCGGACGGCAAGCTCGTGTGTTTCCTGCGCACCCACAACCGGCCGAGCGAGGATGCCAAGAACATGGTGGTGGTCTATTCCGATGACGATGGCTGGAGCTGGTCGCCGCCCAGATGGACCAATATCTGGGGCTATCCGGCGGAAGCCATCCAGTTGCACGACGGCCGCTATCTCTGCGTTTACGGTTATCGCCGCCCGCCCTATGGAACCCGCGGATGCATCTCCGAGGATGGAGTGACCTGGGACCGCAAAAACGAGTTCGTCATCCGCGAAGGCGGTGTGCCGGGCAAGACCCGCAGCGACACGCCGGGCTCCAGCCGCATGGCGCCGGAGAGCGGCAAGATGAAGGCGGGCGGCGTCGACTGGAACAATCCCGGCGTCTACCAGCATATCGGCTATCCAAGCGTGGCGCAGGCGACCGACGGCACCATCGTCGCCGCCTATCACGAATGGAGCGACAACGAGAAGCCGCTGCAATATTGCCGGGCCACGCGTTTCACCCTCTAGGCGCGCCGATGATCGAGGCGCGGGAGGCGCGGCACGCCATCGTTCACCGCGATGAATACAGCTACTGCGCGCATCCACATGCCGTAATTGCCGCCGACGGCACGTGGCTCGTTGTCTTCAACCAGGCACCGCGCCGGGACTTCGTATTGCATCCGCCCGAGGATCCGCTGTTCCGCAACCTGCTGATCCGGTCGAGTGACAGGGGCAGGACCTGGAGTGCGCCACAGGCCGTTCCCGGTTATGATGTCTCCGGCACTGAATGCGCCGGACTCACCGTGCTGCGCGATGGCGCGGTGCTGCTCAACCAGTGGCGCTTTGACTGGTATCCGGTCGATCTGGCGCGCGGGCTCCCCGATCAGTCGCGGCTCTCCTATCCGGCGCAATTCATGCGGGGCTGGCTCGACTCGCCGGAACATGAGGTGGGCCACCTCGCCGATGTCACGCCCGAGCATCTGGCCCCATGGGTGCGGGGCGGCGGAAAAGCTTTCGTGCATGTGTCGCGCGATCACGGCGCGAGTTTTCCAACCCGCGTGGAGATCGCGACCGCGCCCTATTCCGGTGGCTACGGAATGCGGAGCGCCGCCGAACTGGAGGATGGAACGCTGGTGCTCCTGCTCAGCGACATTCCAAACTATCGGCGGGTGTTTGCCGTGCGAAGCTTTGACGGAGGGCTGACCTGGCAGGCCCCCATTCCCGCCGCCTCCGGCGAAACACACGCGTTTGAGGAACCGGCAATCGTCGTTTGCAGCGACGGACGCCTCCTCGCTGTGCTCCGCGACAACGCCAGCCGCTACTTGCATCAGATCGAATCGATCGATAGCGGCCAAAGCTGGAGCGCGCCGCGCCGGCTTGATATCTCCGGCTATCCGGGCCACCTGCTCAGCCTCGATGACGGGCGGCTGCTCCTGACCTATGGCTTCCGCCAGCCGGACTACAGCATTCGCGCGGTGGTCTCATCGGACGATGGCTCAAGCTGGAACGCCGGCGAGACGATCCGCATCCGGGGCGGCATGCGCAACCGCAACCTCGGCTACCCGGCGACCATCGCCAGCGCCGGCGAACTGATCTCCTTCTATTATGGCGAGGACGAGACAGCCTGTACCTGCATCATGTCGACGGCGTGGCGGCTGTGACGCACAAACATCAAGGGCCGTTGACACGCCAGGCGATCGCCCCTTCACTGTCCCGACCGGAGCCGGTTCATGCAACGACTTGTCTCTGACGGCCGCATCAACGCCTTGAAGCAGGACGACTCGGACGTCATCCGCTTCGGCTTCCTCCTGTTACCGGAATTTCCGCTCTATGCGCTGGTTCCCGCCATGGAGGCGCTCCGCATCGCCAACCAGAACCACGGCCGCAAGCTCTATGACTGGATCCTCATGTCGGAGGATGGCCCGTCGGTGAGGTCCGGAAACGGCATGTCGCTGAGCGTCGATGCCACCATTGCGGAGGTCAGCTGGCTGCCCACCGTGCTGGTCTTCGGCGGCAATCATCCCACCCAGCACCTGTCGAAAAGGCTGCTCAACTGGTTGCGGCGGTTGGCCCGCCACGGCGGCGTGATGGGCGGAATCGATACCGGCACCTTCGCGCTCGCCGAAGCGGGCCTGCTCGACGATCATGAAGTGACCATGCATTGGGAGTCGGTGTCGACCTTCCGCGAGCGCTATCCCGGAATCCGGGTCAGCGAACAGCTTTTCGAGATCGACGAGGGGCGGATGACCTGTGCAGGCGGCCATGCCACCCTGGACCTGATGCTGGCCCTGATTGCCAAGCGCCAGGGCCTGGCTTTGGCCCAGGTGGTGGCGAATGCCTTTGTTGCCCACCGCCCGCGCAATGAGACGGAACCGCAGCGCCTGTCTCCCCGCATCGTGTCAAGCGACATAAATTCGCCGGTGACCCGCATCCTGCAGGACATGGAGAAGAACATCCAGGCACCGCTCTCAGCGCAGGTTCTGGCGAAGCGAGCAGGGGTTTCCGTGCGCGCCTTGAGCCGCCTCCTCCATGATCGACTGGGCGAGTCGCCAATGAGCTACTATCGCAAGATCAGGCTGCAGGCGGCCCGCAATGCGCTGTTCTATAGCGATGTCGCCATTCAAGATGTCGCGGCGACTTGCGGCTTTGCCTCACCGGAGGTGTTTTCCCGGACATTCAAGGATCACTTCGGCGTATCGCCGCGGGAGTTTCGTCATCGCTTCGCCACCGACGAACTCCGCCGCTTCCGGCCCGAACTCGAGCAAAAACTCGCGCTGAAGTCCTAGCGGGCTGTTGAAAAACTCTCGACTGTTTTGAATTTACATGATTCCGCGGGTTTTGCGGTCTCGATGCGGTTCAGCCATTCAGCGTAAGAGACTTTGCCCCAGATCGCGCCGCGAAGCCGCACCAAAGGCGTCTGTGTGACCGGCTTCACCTTGGGCAATCGACGCCAAGCCACGGATATGCCGGGCACCAATCGCACGCCGCCCAAAAATTCATTTTCGCGGGCGATATCAATGGTTACTGGCGGTGGATCCGGACTGCTGCGAACTCGTCTCTGGCACAAATTCCCCTGCTTGCAGGGATTTTTGCAGGGAACTTGCAGATTTCGCCTTAGGAAGCGCCCTCTGCGCACTTGATTTTCGCTGAAATCGCTAAGGTTTGCATGCGAATTCCCTAATGAGGTGAGCAGGGAATTCGCTGCCCAAGAGCAGGGATTTCCGTCGCGTTCCAGAGATGCATTCGAAGATGGACATTAGCCATTGTTGCGACCCGATCTGAGCCGGAGGTTGCCGCCCGGCAAGGCCAAGTCGGTGAAGTGGGTCGAACGCAAACTCATTGCCGAGGTCAAATATCGCGGCTTGACGAGCCGACTTGCTGCGCCATGTGTCCTTCAAGCGATTGCGAGAATCGTTAAATGAAACGCGAACCAATGATGTAATCCTGATAGTCGTCGCCGTTGGAACAAACAAACCCTTAGCGTTGTTATTGAATTTATGTGAGGGTTCGCTCTAGCCTATCTGCACTCATCCTGATGTTAGCCTGGTAGTGGAGGATTTATAATCATGAAAATGTTCGTCTTAATCATTATGGGATTGTGTCTGCTTGCCGGATCGGCATCGGCAGATGGTGATGTTGCAGCAGGTGAGAAAGTATTCAAAAAATGTATGGCTTGCCACACCGTTACCGAAAAAACTAACAAGGTTGGACCACACCTCGTAGGTGTCGTCGGGCG
>JANLYR010000413.1:0-6016 GCA_031365765.1 Hyphomicrobiales bacterium
ACCCAGCCGCAACTCACCGCACCCTTTGCCGCCTCGTAGCGCCGCCGCGTCATCGACCGCCCACGCGTGATGCCGGCGTAGTCCGTCGTCGCCAGTGTCACCAGGGGAGCGGCTGGCGCAGGCTTCATGGCGCCATCTCGCGCAGTCGCGCCAGAACCGTCGCGGTGTCCGTCACCCAGCAGTAGCCCCCGAACGCCCGCAGCGCCGCGTCGTGGCGCTCCTGCGTGTAGGTGGCCGAAGCATCCTCAGGCACGGTCACCAGATAGCCGCGGTCCGAGGCATCGCGCACCGCCATGTCGACGCATTGATCCGTCACCACGCCAGCGACGATCAGATATTTCACGCCGAGATTGCGCAGCACATAGTCGATGGCGGTGGAATTGAACACGCCGGAAGACGATTTCGGCAGAATGATCTCATTGTCGATGGGCTCGAGTTCATCGATCACGCGGCCTTCCTTCAGCCCCTTGGGGATGAAAATGTTGGAAAGGCGGTGATCGAGCGAAATGTCGCGCCCGTCGAGCGTCAGCGCTTCGATGATGGTGTGCAGCACATTGATGCCCGCCGCCCGGGCGGCCTGCAGCAGACTCACTTGCGCCGGAATCGCCGTTTCGCGCAGCCGCCGAAAGAAATAGTGATCCGGACCCCACGAAGCATGCGCGGGATCGAGTCCAGGCCGGCAGCAGATTTCCTGCAGATCGACAAATAGCAGCGCGGTGGCATCGTGCTCGTATGGCATGTCGCGGCGCTGCGGATATTTTGGCATCAATGCACCGCCGCATACATGATTTTTTCCTCCGTCGCCTCGATGGGGGAAATCTCTTCCACCACGCGGCCCTGCCGGCACACCAGAATGCGGTCCGACAAATTCATGATTTCAGGCAGGTACGAAGAGATGACCACCACCGCCAATCCGTCGTTTGCCAGCCGGTTGATCAACTGGTGTATCTCGGCGATAGCACCCACATCGACGCCGCGCGTCGGCTCGTCGAAAATCACCAGCCGCGGCTTCTGCACCAGTCCCTTGCCGATCACCACCTTCTGCTGGTTGCCGCCCGAAAGCTCAACAACCCGCGCATTGTCGTTGATGGCGCGCACATTGAGGCGTTCGGTCCACTCCGCCGAAAGCTGGCGCATTTCGGCTATACTGACGATCACCGATTTCTCCAGCCGCGCCGCCAGAAGGCCGGAATAGAAATTTTCGGCAATCGACATGGTCTCGAAAATACCTTCCACCTTGCGATCTTCCGTTACATAGACAATCCGGTCGGCAACCGCCTCCGCCGGTACATTGTAGCGGACAGCGCGTCCATCCAGCTCGATGTCGCCACCGCGCAGGAAGTCACGCTTGTAGATCCCCGCCACGATCTTGAACGTCTCCGTTCGCCCCGATCCGATCAGCCCGAAAATTCCGGTGATCTGCCCTTCATAGATTGAAAACGACGTGTTGCGGACGCTGCTCCCCATCGAAATATCCTGCACCGAAAGAAGTTTCGGTCCCCGCTCGCGAATCTGTTCGGAACCGCGTCTCGTCTTATAGATTTCATTGGTAAGCTCGCGGCCCACCATGGCGCGAATGATCTTGTCGCGATCAAATTCGGATGCAATTCCCGTCGCCACTACGGCGCCGTCCCGCAGGACTGAGATGCGGTCGGCATGGGCGAGCGCCTCTTCCAGCGCATGGCTGATGAAAACGATCGATACGCCGGACTTCTGCAATCGCTTCATCAGTGCGAAGAAGTGCCGCTTTTCCTCCGGTGTCAGTGTCGCGGTCGGCTCGTCAAAGATCATTACGTCCGCCTTGTGGTGGACGGCGCGTGCGATCTCAACCATCTGCCGTTTGGCCGCTCCAAGCGACGCCACGGTCACCGAAGGGTCCACTGTGAAATTGAGCGACTGCAGAAACTGTTGCGCTGCGATTGTGATGCCGCGCAGGCGGTTGAGAAACTTCTCATTGCCGAGATAAATATTCTGCGCCACGGTCATCGAGGGTACCAAACTCGTTTCCTGATAAACCATAGCAATACCGGCGCGCAGCGCCTCGAACGGGCTTGCAAAGCTGACGGCACTTCCCCGAAACTTCATTTCCCCCGAGGTTGCTTCAACCACGCCCGCCATGATCTTGGTCAGCGTCGATTTTCCCGCCCCGTTCTCTCCCAGAAGCGCATGGATCTCCGCTTTCTCCAGATTAAAGTCGACGTCGTTGATCGCCGCAACGCCGCGATAGTGCTTTGTTACCTTACGCATTTCGATAAGTCTCATGGCGCAAGACCCAGGATTGCGTTGCCGCCCTTGCACGATGCCAAGATGCGGCCGTCTACCTCGATGGCGCTGGTAATCCCATGCCGCGTACCGTTGGCCCGGCTATGATAGCTGTCGATGGGTCGCAAGGCGCCATCAAGTTTAACTACCAGGCCATAGGAGCGGGTGGGGGACCATGGCTTGTGAATACCCATCGTTTTAACAGCGCCGTTCTGCAGGGGTTCGAGGAAGCTGCGGCTCGCCGACAGCGACGGTGCGATCCAGTATGCGCTATCGATCTCGCGCATCATCGCATCGCGATATTGTTGCTCCAGGAGTACAAATTCGATCAGTCGGTTGCGGGGCGCGAAGATGCACAGAAAAAATCCATTGCTTGTCCTTGAAATGCGCGCCGGGTATCCTGGAAGATTGCCCGCCAAGGTCACAGGTTTTCCGCCCGTAATCGGAATTCCGATTAACTTGTGCCGCCAGCTTTCGCTCACGATCAACCGGTCACCTTCGACGACAATTCCGAAAGGAAATGCCAACCCCTCCGCCAAACATTGACGTTCATCGGTGCGCAAATCGACGCGCCAAACCGATCCTCGTGCATTCCGGCTCATCAGGTCGCCCGTCCAACCCGACGGCGCGCAGGAATCCGATCCGTTGCATACATAGAGAGCATCAGCGCCACCAAAGGCCAGCGCCACGGGACAGCGGAAACCTTGGATTCGCCGGCCATCCAAATCTATGACCCCCGATTCAAGTCCGACGGCGAACCGTCCGTCATGGGCAGCCAGCGCGGTGATATCTGAATCGAAACGCGTCCGAATCCGTCCATCCAGCGACATGAGCGCCGGGCCGCTGCTGAACAGCACGTCGTCGCCAGCGACCAGATTGTCGGCCGCATTCGCTTCGCGAACGATCTCTGCATCGTCGAGCGCGGTGTTTGGCCGGAGGGCTCCGTCCATCGGCGGTATCGTAACGGCGCGGCCCCGAAAGTAGTTGAGCAAGGGATCGAGCATCACGTCCGCTGACCCCAATAGGACCAGGCGCCCGTCCAATCCGGGTCCGCGCCTACGAGCCGGAAGCGTCCGACGCGGTTGTTAAGGATGCCACCGACATAGAGCCAGCCTTTGTGCTCGCGCATCGAGGTCACCATCGGATGGCTCGTCCCCGTCATGTCGCCCAGGGTCTCTACGATTAGCCCGTCTTCCGAGAACTTCACTACGCCCCCGGTATTGATATTGGGAAACAGCCATTCATCCTGCGGCAGCCGGCGCGTCATGCGTTTGCGGAAACCGGGATGCCGAAGCGCCAGATCGAAACTCGGCGTGCGCATACCCAACCACGCCATCCAGTAATTGCCATCGGAGGCACGGTTGATGTTGTCGGGATAGCCCGGCATGTCGCGGATCACGCACTCCGCCGTTCCAGTCTTCGGCCCCTCAAGCCAGTAGCGATGGACACGGCAGGCCCAGCTTTCGGCAAAGAACAGGGACCGCCCATCATGCGCCATGCACACGCCATTGGCATAGCGTGTATTTTCGAGGAGAGTCTTCGTTCGTCCCGTCTTGGGATCAAATACGAGGAGCCGTCCCGTTGGCCTGCTCTCGATTGAATCGAGAGCCCAGTCATGGGCGTCGTATCGCGTAGTTGAATCGGTGAAATAGATGCGCCCATCTGGGGCCACGTCAAGATCGTTTGGATCGCGCAGCCGGGCATCGTCGATGATGGACGAATAAGACCGCGCGGTTTCCGCCGTCAACTGCCTGACTTCGCCCACTTTCGAGATCGCATAAAGCCCCATGGCGCCGACGCAACTCAACAGCGTTCCCTCGCGGTCGAAAGCCAGCCCCAGGGGAAATCCGCCCGTATGGGCGAACACTTCGGAGCTTTTGTAATCGGGAGCGAAAAATCTGACGATCTCGCCGTGCCGCGTGCCGCAATAGAGGTGATCGTCGCGGTCGAGAATGACATCCTCGGGACCTTCGAGTTCACCAAGGCCGATATATTCCGTTTGCGAAATCCGATTGTTGAGCGCGTAAGGGGAGCCCGAGTCCGGCAGCGCCGACTGCGTCTCGCCCATGGCATGATAGATGGGTGCTACATAAACTTCGTCCAGCACCTTGTGACGGTTCTTGAGCCAGCGGATGTCGAGCGTCACTGCTGCGGCGAGCATCAGGCCGAGTACCATCTGGTTGGTGCCGGTGCCGTAACCCAGCCTGATCAGCCCGTTGTTCATGACGAGCACGATCACCGCGCCCATCACGCCCTTGGCAATCGAACCGCGCCCGCCGCCAAGACTGTTGCCGCCAACGACAGCCGCGGTGAGGGCCAGGATTTCAAGATTGAGTCCGGTGCCCGGTCCAGCCCCGCTCAGCCGGCACGCAATGAGAAATCCGGCCATCCCGCAGCACAGGCCCGAGATCACATACGACATGAACACGGTTTCGCGCACCCGGATTCCGGAATTATGCGCTGAGCGCCGGGATCCTCCCACCGCGAGAATATGCCAGCCCGGCCGCGACCGGGTGAGCGCCACATGCGCCACGATAGCGATGATCACCGCTGCAATAACGCTGACTGAGACGCCGAGAACCCGGCCGTCGCCGATGAAATCCCAGGTGGCACTGGTGAAATCCGAGGTTTGTATCCGCGCCGCGAAATTCACTACAAGAATATCGTAAAGGGATCGTCCGATAATAAACGTGACGAGCGTTGTCAGGAAGGCCCGGAGCCGCATATAGCCGATGAGGTAGCCATTGATGGCCCCGAACGCCGCTCCCGTCGCCAGCGCCGCAAGTAATCCGACCCAGGCCGGCATCTCGAAGATGAAAACACTCGATACCGCGGCAAAAGTCGCCAAAGCGAAGATAGATCCTACGGAAAGGTCGATGCCGCCAGCCAGCATGACCACGGTGAGTCCCGTCACCACGATGGAGAATTCCCCTAGCTGCCGTGTCGATTCGATGAGTGCGTTAAGCTTGAAGAACCCCGGGATCGCCGTGCCAAAGCCAATCACCGCCGCAACCAGCGCCAGAAACGGAATGGCATTGTCAGTCCAACGCTTGGTAAGGATTTCACCAATCAGATGATCGGGCACAAAATTATAGCGCCAACGCTGCAGACTTTCCTGCGAAATCATCCCCATCCCACCATTGCCATCGACGTCAAACTGAATGGACCGGCGAACCGCGTCAAGCCCGCATGGACCCCTATGACATCGGGGGCAATTCGCGTAAACTGGCTCCGTGAACATTCGCCCAAATATCGCGACCGGCCTCTCGACTTGCCCGCATGATTGTCCTTCGACCTGCGCTCTCGAGGTCGAACTGCTCGACGCCCACACCATCGGCCGGATCAGGGGCGCGCGCGCCCAGGATTACACCTTGGGCGTTATCTGTGAGAAGGTCGCCCGCTACGCCGAGCGCATCCACCACCCCGAGCGTATCCTGCATCCGCTCAAGCGCAAGGGTCCTAAAGGTGCGGGCGAGTTTCAGCCGATCTCCTGGGACGACGCGTTGGCGGAGACGGCGGACGCGCTGCTGCGCGCCGAGGCCCGCTACGGATCGGAAACCGTATGGCCTTATTACTACGCCGGCACCATGGGACTGGTCATGCGCGACGGCATCAATCGCCTGCGTCATGCCAAACGTTACGCGGGGTTCTATGACACGATTTGCGTGGCGCTGCCGTGGTCGGGCTTCATGGCTGGCACCGGAAATATCCATGGCAGCGATTCGCGCGAGATGCAGAAGTCCGATCTGATCGT
>JANLYR010000389.1:0-11475 GCA_031365765.1 Hyphomicrobiales bacterium
CGAAGGAAGCGGCCAAGGTGCTGGAGCGCGCGCAGATGGGCTATGTGCGGAAGGTTGGACGCTGGATCGCGGAGAGTTTTTGAGGGGGCAACGCCAGGCCAACTCAGGAGAATGCGCGATGATTGTGTGCCGTCTTACCGCTATTTTCCTGTTCACCGCAGCTTGGACAGGCATGGCCCTTGCGGATGGGCAGGTTGCGCCCACGATTGAAGAGATCAGTCCGCTCGAGGGCAAGATCGGCGCCGAGGTCACCATCATCGGCCGCGGGTTCGATGCCGGCAATACCGTTTTGTTCGGAGGAGTGGCCGTGCGCCATGTGCAGGTGAAATCGGCTGCGGCAATCGCCTGCACCGCTTCACCCCGCTGCAAATCCGGGTTCATCCAGACTCTCGTGCTGCGCGTGCCCAAAGGCCTGAAACGCGGGGCGCAGCAGATTGCCGTCAAGACGGCAGCTGGCATCAGCAACAGGCTCATGTTTTCGGTTACGCGCTGAAAAAATGCGCCACCCCCTAGGGATGGCGCGCGCTCACCGGCTGCAACAGGCGGTGGGCTATGGGCCTTCCTGCGTGCAATTGGATTTGTGGTTACTGTATTCCTGCTGGAGCAGAAAATAGCGGCCGCCCCAGAAATAGTTTGCCAGGAAATTCGGGCTTACGAATTTCCATGACGTCGTGCCGTAGTTGAAATTGCACTTGTCCGACGTTTCTTCGCCGGTAGACGAATCCCACCAGGCATCCAACTGCGGATCGCTGGTGGCTTCGGAGATCTCGTGGCGTGCCGCTGTTGCGGCCGAATCCACCGTGCCCGGATTGGGCAGGAGGCTGGTGGTCTGGCAGACACTGTTGTTGCCATAAGGCTCATTGGAATAGATGACGGGGTTTGTCGAAGACCCATACCAGCCGTGATAAGCGCAGTATTGGGTATAGGAGCAGCTCGTGGAACCCGCCGTGATGCACGAGCCTTCGCCCGAAGACGTGAAGAGAAGATATATCTTGTCGTATCCGGTGCCCCAGCCCTGGGCGACCCTCACGCTTTCGATCTTGGCGCGAATTTGCGTATCGGTGATGCAGTTGCCCGGGGTACTCGTATCGGTACAGCCGGAAGCGGGATAGGGGCCCGTGTCAACCACGGATGCCGCGAAGCTTCCCAAGCCGCTGTGATAGTATTTCAACGCGCCAATCGTTTCAGAATACTGTGTGTTGATATTGGCGATGGAATGCCCGGCGTAATTGCCCAACATGCCGTTGAGGATGGAGCGGTAAGAGGGCGGGATCGCGGTCGCAGCACCCGTCTGCAATGTCGGGGGTGCCCAGAAGATCGCGTAGATGTTGACCTTCCGCATGATCCTGCCGCCGTGATAGGCGACGTTGCCCAGACTGCGGGCACCGAGTGCCCTGTCAATCTGAGACTGGAGAGCTACCGTCGGCATCATGTGGATGCTGGTTCCATCGGGAAGCGCAAGCGTGGTCCTGGGGACGCCCGACTGCACAGCACCGTCAGCCAGCCGGTCAGAAGCATTGGCGCCGCTCATCGCCATAAAGCCGAGCGCCACGGCGGCAATGCCACCGTGAAACAAGTTCAAGAATCTTTTCATGGAAGTTTCCTGGAGTTGAGTTTGATTCACGCCGCAAGGTAGCCCGCCCGCATGCGAACTCAACCAAAATCTAGATTTCTCCCCTCAATGATTAACGGGCACCCGCCCAACCGGTTCCCCTCTCTCTTGATGCGATGTATAATGTTTTCAATGCTCATCTTCCAACTCGTTCTCGTCCTCGTCCTCGTTTTGCTCAACGGTGTTTTCGCGCTGGCCGAGATGGCTGTCGTTTCGTCGCGGCCCGCGCGGCTCAAGGGGATGCAGGAGCGGGGGGTCAAGGGGGCGGGGAGGGCTTTGGCTCTGGCCGCCGATCCGGGACGGTTCCTGTCGACGGTGCAGGTTGGCATCACGCTGATCGGGGTGGTCGCGGGTGCGGTGTCGGGCGCCTCACTGGGCGCCAGCCTTGGCGCCTGGTTCGGCGCCATGGGCGTTCCCCGCCATTATGCCGATCCCATCGGCTTTGCCCTGGTGGTGACGGCCATAACCTATGTGTCGTTGATCGTAGGCGAACTGGTGCCAAAGCAGGTGGCGCTGCGCAATCCGGAGGCCATCGCCTGCAAGCTGGCGCCCTTGATGATGATGCTGTCGCGGGTGGCCACACCTTTTGTGTGGTTCCTCGACAAGTCGGGACAGTTTCTGCTCCAGCTTCTGCGGTTGCAGGAGACGGCGGCGGTGAAGGTCACCGACGAGGAGATCAAGTCGCTCATCGCCGAGGCGCAGACTTCGGGGGTGATCGAGAGCGGCGAGCGCGACATGATCGCCGGTGTCATGCGGCTGGGCGACCGGCCGGTGCGCGCCGTGATGACGCCCCGCACCCAAATCGATTTCGTCGATCTGAGCCAAACCCAGGCGGCCATCGCCAAGGTGATCGTGGCGAGCGTCCATTCGCGCTTTCCGGTGCATGACGGCGACCCCGAAAAGATCATCGGTATCGTGCAAGCCAAGGACATCGCCGACATCCTGCTGGCGGAGAAGAAGCTCGACATCGCCAAACTCGTGCACGAAGCGCCGATCATCCCCGAAACGCTGAACGCGCTGGAGGCGATCGAACTCCTGCGCGACAGCTCGATCCATCTGGGGCTGGTGCATGACGAATATGGCCACTTTCTCGGCGTGGTCACGGCGACCGATATCCTGGGCTCGATCGTGGGCAACCTGGCCTCGGGCGAGGATGACGACCGCGAGGCGCATCAGCGGCCCGACGGTTCCTGGCTCATCCCCGGGGGGATGCCCGCCGACGAACTGGCCGAGCTTCTGGGTATCAAGCTGCCCGCCAAGCGGCAGTATGAAACGGTGGCGGGGCTGGTGGTCGACCGGCTCAAGCATTTGCCGTCGCTGGGGCAGTCGGTGACGTTCAAGGGCTGGCGGCTGGAGGTGATAGACCTCGACGGACGTCGCGTCGACAAGGTTCTGGTGCAGGCTCTGCCCAAGGCGCACCGGGCCAAAACCTGAACGAAATCTTGCCCTACCGGGTCATTCCGACTCACTTTTCATAAAAATTGAGGGGTTTGGTTAGCGCGCGTTAACCATTTGTTATGAATTGGGTAACAATGATGGGGCTTGGGGAAATCAGCATCCGGGTTGCACATGACCATCAATCTCACCATTCCTGACCTGCAAGATCTTAAACCCCGCATCACGGTTTTCGGGGTCGGCGGTGCGGGCGGCAATGCCGTCAACAACATGATCGAAAGCAGGCTCGAGGGGGTCGAGTTCGTCGTCGCCAATACCGACGCGCAGGCGCTGATGCAGAATATCGCCCAGCGCCGGGTGCAAATGGGCACGGCTTTGACGCAAGGGCTGGGGGCCGGCTCGCAGCCGCAGATTGGCGCTGCCGCCGCGGAAGAGGCATTGCCGGAAATTCTCGATCATCTGGCCGGCGCGCATATGTGTTTCATTACCGCGGGGATGGGCGGCGGCACGGGGACGGGTGCCGCTCCTGTGATCGCCAGGGCAGCCAAAGAGCAGGGCATCCTGACCGTGGGCGTGGTCACCAAGCCTTTTCAATTCGAGGGCGTGCGCCGGATGCAGACGGCCGAGCGCGGCATCGAACTGCTCGCCAAGCATGTCGATACGCTCATCGTCATTCCCAACCAGAACCTGTTCCGCGTCGCCAATGAAAAGACGACGTTCGCCGCAGCCTTCGCCATGGCCGACCAGGTGCTTTATTCGGGCGTCGCCTCGATCACCGAACTGATGACCAAGGAAGGCCTGATCAATCTCGACTTCGCCGATGTCCGCGCCATCATGAGCGAGATGGGCAAGGCGATGATGGGTACGGGCGAAGCTACCGGCGAAAAACGCGCCATCGAAGCGGCCGAGGCCGCGATCTCCAATCCCCTCCTCGACGATGTGTCGATGCGCGGCGCGAGGGGCCTGCTAATCTCGATCACCGGGGGACCGGATCTTACACTCTATGAGGTGGACGAAGCGGCGACCCGCATCCGCGAGGAAGTCGATCCCGAAGCCAACATCATTCTCGGCGCCACCTTCGACGAAAGACTGGAAGGCACCATGCGGGTGTCGGTTGTGGCGACCGGTCTGGCGATCGAAGCCAGTGCCACCTCGCAGATGTCCGAAAGCGAGGAGCAGGACCTCCAGCCGTCGCGCCCGGTGTTCGGATTTACCGGCAGCGGCAAGCACCCCGTTCCGGTGAAGAAGCCCGCTCCCATGGCGGCGCGCGCGCTGCCTCCGCCACAGCCGGTGGCCCAGTCCGCGCCGGCAATCGAAGAAGAACTGGAAGAGATGGAGATCGAGCCCGTGCCGCAGCGCGCCATGGGCCACACCCGCACTTCACGCATTCCGCCGCTGGAGGATTTTCCGCCCATCGCGCAGAAACAGATCGCCGCCCAGCAGACCCGCATCGAAAGCATCGCCGACCATGCGGCGGCGCGCCGCAAAAAGGGTCTGTTCGAGCGTCTTGCCAGCGTCGGCCTCGGCCGCAAGGACGATCCGGTGCAGCAAGCGCGCGAGCCGCAGATGACCATGCAGGCTCCGCCCCGGCCACAGTCTCAGCCGCAACCCCAGCAAAGGGCGCAAGCCGCCCCGGCTGACCCAATGCTCGACGACGACCAACTCGAAATTCCAGCCTTCCTGCGCCGCCAGGCCAACTGAGCCAGCCAGCCCGGCGGTCACACTTCCGCCGGGTTTCCAACCTCAATACGGCCTCCGCGATGGTTCGGGCCCAACCCTGTTCCGCCCGCGATGACAGAGGGCATAAACTGACCAGCCGGATTCCATTTCTTCCGCCTGCGGCGTTCGCGCCGCTGCAGCGACTGGCCGCCTGCGCCGCGCTCGCAATTGCGGTTTCCGGCTGTTCGTCTGGCATTCTGGGTGGACTACTGGGCGACGATTCATCGTCGACATCGACGCGCGCCGCAGCGGCCGCGGGAAGCGGTGTGACGCCCGACATGACGGCGGCGGGCCAGACGGAGGCGGTGGGCGAACTCTACAACAAGGGTCTCGCCAGCCTCAACGCCCAGGAATACAAAACGGCGATCAAGCATTTCTCCGAAGTGGAACGGCAGTATCCGTATTCGGCGCTCGCCACCAAGGCGATCCTGATGCAGGCCTTCGCGCACTACCAGCGCAACGCCTTCGACGACACGATCAACTCCGCCAACCGCTTCATCACGTTGCATCCCGGCCACCGTGACGCGCCTTATGCCTATTATCTGATAGCGCTGGCCAATTACGACCGCATCGCCGATGTCAAGCGTGACCAGACCAACACCCAGAAGGCGCTCGAGTCGCTCGAGGAGATCAGCCGCCGTTTTCCCGGCACACCCTATGCCGCCGATGCCGAGAAAAAGGTGCTGCTGGCCAAGGACCATCTGGCGGGCAAGGAGATGGAAGTCGGGCGCTATTACCTGACCCGGGGCTCGCATCTGGCGGGCATCAACCGGTTCAAGCGCGTGGTGACCGACTATCAGACCACCTCGCAGACGCCCGAAGCGCTCTATCGCCTGGCGGAAGGCTACATGGCGCTTGGCGTCACGTCCGAAGCGCAGACCGCCGCGGCGGTTCTGGGCCACAATTATCCCAACAGCCAGTGGTACAAGGACGCCTACACGCTGGTCGCTTCCGACGGGCAACAGCCCGTCGAAAACGAGGAAAGCTGGATCAGCAAGGCGTTCCGCAAGCTTAATCCGCTGTAGCGGTCAAAACGCCGGGCGCGTCACCGTGGTGGCGTCGAGGGTCACGGCCGTCTGCGCCAACGCGCGGCCGTGGAGCGTCGCTCCGGTCCGCATGATGATCGCCGTCTTGCCCAGAATATTGCCGCGCATCACCGATGACGTCTGAAGCGTCGTCTTGCCGGCAACCTGCCAGAAAATGTTCTTGTCGAGGGCGCCGCCGGTGAGAATGATCTTCTTGCCGGCCGCGATGTTCAAGGTCCCGGCGATCTGGAAAATCCATACCGCATCCTTGGTCCCCCTGAGGGTGACATCGGTCTGGATGGCGACATTCGAACTCCACTTGAACAGTCCGTGCGGGAAAATCCGGCCGCCGATATTGCCGCCGCCTACCTCTATGCCGCGCGGGTTCAACTGGCCCGCTGCATTGTTGTAGGCGATCTGCACGTCGCCGATGGCCGTGGTCAGCCGCGCCGGCGTGGGCGAGGCATAGCTTGCCGCGAAGATTTTTCCGGTGACAAGGCTGGACGTCGAGAATGTTCGCGTGCTGTCGAGGATGAGGCCAAAACCGGTGATGGCGGTGCTGGCGATGGGGCTGACGCCGATATTGCCGGTAATCGCGGTGGTTCCGGTCGATGAAATTCCGGCCTTGGAAAGAATTGCATAATTGCGGGCAAGGCCGAGGTCGATCGCGGTGCGATAGGGCAACGGCGCTTCGGCGTGGGCCAGTGGCACTGCTGCCAGCGTCATGAGGGCTATGCAGGCGAGGGTTGGGCGTAAACGGGCGCGTGGGCGTTTCGACAAACAGATACGCTCCGCCGTTACATGCAGTGACGTCATGGTCGTGCCTCGCTTGTGTGGAAATGGTGGCTGGCCGCCGGAATTCGGCTGCCTCATGCACCGTCCATCACAGGTAACGCACGACTCCACCAACGGTTGCGCCGCGTGACGGCTCAACCATATTTCAATCCCGCATGCTTAACAAAACGATTACCGGGCTACGCACGAAAATTCAGCAGGGAACGCCGGGGGGCCGCGATCCGCCGACGCAGGCCAGCGTTCCGTCGGCGGGAAAAGTGCTGCCTTCGGCCCGCGGCACATACCCCGCGTAATGATTGTAATCGTAGAATTCCACATGCAAATGCGGATAGGTCGAGCAGCCGTTGGCAAACATGCCGGTGACGGTGGCAAAGGGCATTCCGTCATAGAGATAGGTGTTGTTGGGATAGGCGACATTGGCATCGACATGGGCATAGACGACCCATCCGATCGACTGCCAGGATCCCGTTCCCTGCTTGACCTCGATCGCGAGCTTGACAAAATATCCGCCGCTGGAGGGCAAGCCCGTCCAGCAGACAACCTTCAGCCTGTCGTTGCCGCCGCTCAAAATTTTGCCGCGAACGGAGGTGTTGGGGGTGCGGGCCGTGGCTTTGAAGATCACCGGGGTGCCAGCCGCCACGCCATCCACGGGCGCCACATCGATCGACAGATCGCCGGCCCACCAGTTCTTGTGGGTGGGATCGGTGGCGACGGCATCGATCCTCCCCGTGCCGGCAAACGGGTTGAGGATCATCGTGTCGAGATGATAGGGATTGGAACCGTGCGAACCGGCTTCCGCCGTCCACAGACACAGCGCGGCAAAGGTGCCGATTGCAAGTTTTACGGACAAGATGTTGCCTCCCAGCGGATCGCCATTGTCTGGGCCATTTACGGTTCGGTTACCATGCGGGTAAACTTTAATCCGAACTTAACCTTAACTTAACCAAGGCCAACGTGGCCGGGCCACCCTGATGCCGAGTTAACATTTGCGTGGAACACGGCGCCGGAGTAGGAATTAGCCACTTCATGATGATCGATCGGACAGGGAGTTAACCATGAAGATGCGGCTGCCAGCCGCGCCGATCCTGGAACACTCATGCTGACGGCTCTTTCCATTCGCGACATCGTGCTGATCGAGAAGCTCGACATCGGGTTCGAGGCGGGCCTGACCGTTCTGACCGGCGAAACGGGCGCGGGAAAGTCGATCCTGCTCGATGCGCTGGGCCTGGCGCTTGGCGCCAGGGGGGATTCTGGGCTGGTGCGGACGGGGGCGGAGCGGGGCGTGGTGACGGCCGCTTTCGCGCCAGGGCCAGATCATGCGGCCTGGGGCCTGCTCCGCGACAATGGCATTGACTGCGAGGGGGAGCTCGTGATCCGCCGCATCCAGACCGCCGAGGGCCAGAGCAGGGCGTCCATCAACGACCAGCCGGCAAGCCTCAATCTGCTGCGTCTGGTTGCCGCCACGCTCGCCGAAATCCACGGTCAGCATGCCGACCGGGCCCTGGTCGACACCGCCAATCACCGGCGCCTGCTCGATGCCTTTGGCGGACTAGAAGGCCAGGCCGAAGCCGTCTCCGCCGCATGGACGGACTTGAGCCAGGCGCAACGGCAGTTTGACGACCACCGCCAGATGATGGAGCGGGCCGAGGCGGAGCGCGACTATCTCGAACATGCGGCCGAGGAATTGCGCGCGCTGGCACCCATCGAGGGCGAAGAGGCCAAGCTCGCCGAGGCGCGGCAGGTGATGATGAATGCCGAACAGTATAGCGACAATCTGAGCGAGGCCGAGGCAGCCCTTCGTGGCGACAATGCATCGCTGGCGCGGCTCAACGCCGCCCTGCGGAAGCTCGAACGCCGCCGCGACAGTGCGGGCGGCAGGCTCGACCGGGTGTGCGCGGCACTCGACCGCATGCTCAGCGAAACCAACGAAGCGGGACTGGCGCTGGCCGAGGCGCAGCGCGCCTTTCTGTTCGATCCCAAGGACCTCGAAGCTTCCGAGGCGCGGCTGTTCTCGCTCAGGGCTGCGGCGCGGAAATACAAATGCACCGTCGATACGCTGGCTGCCGTTCAAGCGAAGTTCGAGAGCGAGCTGCGGGCGATCAGCGATGGCGGTGCGACGCTGGTGGAGCTCGAACAGCGCGCCAGCACGGCGCGGGCGAAATTCGATGCCGCCGCGGAGCGGTTGAGTGCTTCGCGGCGGAAATCGGCCCGTACGCTCGACAAGGCCGTGCTGGCGGAGCTGGCGCCCTTGAAGCTCGACCGCGCCCGCTTCGAAACGCGAGTCGAAGGCGATGCGGGCAAGCCTGGGAACCATGGCATCGACCGGGTTGAATTCATGGTGGCGGCCAATCCCGGCACGCCGATGGCGCCTGTCATGAAGGTTGCTTCGGGCGGTGAACTGGCGCGGTTCATGCTGGCATTGAAAGTGGTGCTGGCGGCCAAGGGGTCGGCGCCGACGCTGATCTTCGACGAGATCGACACCGGCGTCGGCGGCGCTGTGGCGGATGCGGTCGGGGCCCGCCTGGCCAGGCTGGCGAAGGGGCTTCAGGTGATCGCAGTCACCCACAGTCCGCAGGTGGCGGCACGCGCGCACCAGCATATGCTGATCTCCAAGATGGAAGAGGTTGGCAGCCGCCGCATGGTGACGCGGGTGCAGCCGCTGTCGCCCAAGAGCCGGCGAGAGGAAGTGGCACGCATGCTGTCGGGGGCGCAGGTGACGGAGGCGGCGCGGGCCCAGGCGGACCAGCTTCTGCAGGGCGGAGGCTGACTTGGCCAAATCAAGCGATACGGCCGCCGCCGCTGAACTGGCGCGGCTGGCGGCGGAGATCGCCGCGCATGACCGGCGCTACCACCAGCAGGACGCTCCTTCGATTTCGGACGCCGAATATGATCTCCTGCGCCGGAAGAACGAGGCGCTGGAGGCGGAATTTCCCGAACTGGTGCGCGCCGATTCCCCTTCGCTGCGGGTGGGTGCTGGGCCGGCCGCCAAGTTCACCAAGGTGAAGCACCGGGTGCCGATGCTGTCGCTCTCCAACGGCTTCAGCGACGACAGTGTGCGCGAATTCGTCAGCCGGGTGCGGCGGTTTCTCAACCTGGCCGAAAACGAAGTGGTGGAAGTGACGGCCGAACCCAAGATCGACGGCCTGTCGCTGTCGCTGCGCTATGAAAACCGGCAGCTTGTCCAGGCCGCGACGCGCGGCGACGGGGCTGAAGGCGAAAATGTCACGGCGAATGTGCTGACCATCGCGGATGTGCCAAAGACCCTGGCAAAAGGAGCACCAGACCTGATCGAAGTCCGGGGTGAAATCTATATGTCGCACAAGGACTTCGCGGGTTTGAATGAGAAACAGATTCAAGCCGGCGGCAGTGTCTATGCCAATCCCCGCAACGCCGCCGCCGGATCCCTCCGGCAGTTGGACCCGGCGATCACGGCGGCGCGCCGGCTGGGCTTTTTCGCCTATACCTGGGGTGAAGCGGAGGCGCTTCCGGCGACGACCCAGGCGGGGGTGATCGAGGCGTTCGGTCAATGGGGCCTGCCGGTCAATCCGCTGATGGAACTGTGCCGTTCGGAAGACGAACTGCTGGCGCATTATGCGCGGATCGAGGCGCGCCGCGCCGATCTGGGCTATGACATCGACGGGGTTGTGTACAAGGTCAACCGGCTCGACTGGCAGGAGCGGCTGGGATTCAGGTCAAGGACGCCGCGCTGGGCGCTGGCCCATAAATTCTCCGCCGAACAGGCCCTGACGGTGGTTGAGGGGATCGACATTCAGGTGGGGCGCACCGGTGCTCTCACGCCGGTGGCGCGGCTCCGGCCGGTGACGGTGGGCGGCGTTGTTGTCGCCAATGCCACGCTGCACAATGAGGACGAGATCGCGCGGAAGGACATCCGCATTGGCGACACGGTCACCGTGCAGCGCGCGGGCGACGTCATTCCGCAAATTCTCGGATACATTGCGGAGAAGCGGCCGCGCGACGCGCAACCTTACGCCTTTCCAACGCTGTGTCCGGTATGCGGCAGCAAGGCGGAGCGCGAGGAACGCGAAACCGGCAAGCTGGATGCGGTCCGGCGCTGCACGGGTGGTTTGATCTGCGCCGCCCAGCGGGTCGAGCGGCTCAAGCATTTCGCCTCCCGCAACGCCTTCGATATCGAGGGGCTGGGCGACAAGATCATCGCCGAATTCTATGGCGAGGGCTTGATCCAGTCGCCGCCCGATATTTTCACCCTCCAAGCGCGCGCGGCGACGCTGGACCTTCGACTGCATGAGCGCGAGGGCTGGGGCGAGACAAGCGTGCGCAACCTGTTCGCGGCGATCGAGGCGCGCCGTGTGATCGGGCTCGACCGGTTCATCTATGCGCTGGGTATCCGCCATGTGGGTGAAACGACGGCCAAGGTTCTGGCGCGGGCTTATGGGAGTGCCGAATATTTCCGCGACCAGATGATCGCTGCCAACGAGCGGGCAAGCGAGGCGTGGAGTGAACTCAATGCGCATGACGGCATCGGCGAGGTGGTGGCCGAGACGGTGGTGCAGTTTTTCGCGGAGGCGCACAATCGCGATGTCATTGACGGACTTCTGGCGCAACTGAAGGTCACGCCGCTCGATGCGCCGAGCACGACATCGCCGGTGACGGGCAAGACCGTGGTGTTCACCGGCGCCCTCGAGCGCATGACGCGCGAGGAGGCCAAGGCCATGGCCGAGCGCCTCGGCGCCAAGGTGGCGGGTTCGGTTTCCGGGAAAACCGATCTGCTGGTGGCGGGGCCGGGGGCTGGATCGAAGCTCAAGGATGCGAAGAAGCATGGCGTCGAAGTCATTGGCGAGGACGAGTGGTTCACGCGCGTGGGCGCTTGATGGGGAATCGCTTCAGCGAATTTCGCGAGGGCCTGACTGAAATCGCTCCCGTGCTGGTGGCGGGGTTTCCCATCGGTCT
>JANLYR010000452.1:0-4118 GCA_031365765.1 Hyphomicrobiales bacterium
GCAAATCGCGGCAACCCGGAAGGCCCATGAAGAAGATCGAGCATTTCATCGAAGCCATCATCCTCGGCTCACGCTGGCTCTTGGTGGTGTTCTACCTGGGTCTCGCCCTGGCGCTGGCGCTCTATGCGGTGTCCTTCGTCCGCAAGCTCCTCGAATACCTGTCCAAGATCATGGAACTCGACGATACCGAAGCCATTCTCAAGATGCTGGGCCTCATCGACGCCGCACTCGTCGCCAGCCTGATCGTCATGGTGATCATCTCCAGCTACGAAAATTTCGTCAGCCGCTTCGATAATGCGGAAGGTGAACTGTCCTGGCTGGGCAAGATCGACGCGGGTTCATTGAAGATCAAGGTGGCCTCGACCATCGTGGCCATCTCCTCGATCCATCTGCTGCAGGTGTTTCTCAACGCCAACCAGTTCACCGACAACAAGCTGATGTGGCTTACCATCATGCACATGGCCTTCGTGTTCTCGGCGCTGTTTCTCGCTTATGTCGACAGGGTGATGGCGATGACGAAGAAGGACAAGGATGCCGGGCGCTAGAACAGCCGGGCGTTGATGAAGAGGTGAACCCAGATGCTGGCCGCGTAGCCAAGTGCTATGGCCCAGGTCCAGCGCAGATGGCTGGAAAACGTATAGTATCCCCTGGCCTGGCCCATCAGGGCCACACCAGCCGCCGATCCCACCGAGAGCAGCGAACCGCCGACGCCGGCGGTTAGCGTTATCAGCAACCACTGGCCATGCGACATCGCGGGGTCCATGGTGAGAACGGCGAACATCAGCGGTATGTTGTCGACGATGGCCGACAGTGCGCCCACGATGATATTGGCGGATGTGGGCCCGAGGCCGGTGTAAAGATAAGCCGAGGCAAGCTCCAGGTAGCCGAGAACGCCCAGCCCACCCACCGCGAAGATGATGCTGAAGAAGAACAGCATCGTATCCCACTCCACGCGCTGCACCTGCGCGAATGAGTCCAGCACCATGTCTTCATCGTTGCGCCGCTTGCCCTGGCGCTGGAGAAAATACGACCACATCTGAAGCAGCCCGAGACCCAGCATCATGCCGAGAGCTGGCGGCAGCGACAGGAAATTCTTGAACGAGACGGCGATGACGATCGTCGCGGCGAACAGCAAGATAACGCCATAGGCGCCCGGTTTGAGCGCAACGCGGTCGGTCCGGGGCTCGGGGTTGGCGGCCGGCACGGCGAAATGCATGAGGAGAGCGGGGATGAGCCAGTTCACCAGAGACGGCACGAAGAGTACGAAAAATTCCCAGAAGCCGAGCTTGCCCTTCTGCCACACCATCAGGGTCGTGATGTCGCCAAACGGAGAGAAGGCTCCTCCGGCATTGGCCGCCACCACGACACTCACACATCCCAGCGCCACGAATCGCGGCGACTGAGAGCCGACCGCCATCACCACCGCCCCCATGATCAGCGCCGTCGTGAGATTGTCGAGTACGCCGGACAGAAAGAAGGCGAGGATGCCGGTCAGCCAGAACAGTTGCCGATAGGACAGGCCGCGATTGACGAGGCGCGCCCGCAACACGTCGAAAACACGGCGCTCCTCGAGCGTGTTGACGTAAGTGATGGCAACCAGCAGGAAGAGGAACAGCTCGGCGAATTCCTCGATGACGCCGACAGCAAGCGCGTGCGCCTGCTCGCCGCTGCCCGATTGCGCATAAGCGATGCCGATCAATACCCAGATCAGGCCCGCAGCCAGCATCACGGGCTTCGATTTCCGCATCTGGGTCAGTTCTTCGACCACCACGAAGCCATAGGCCGCGACGAAAACCGCCAGTGATAGATAACCCGCCCAGTGGGTTGTGAGATCGCGTGTCATACGGTGCGCAGATACCATTCGAAATCGCGCGCCGTGGGTTCAGCGTTGAAGCGATCGGCCTCGACTTCCTTGAGTGTGCTGAAGGTCTCGATGAAGCGGCTGCCGAAATATTCTTTCAGGATGGAAGCGTGGCGAAACGCCCGGATCGCGTCGGGCCAATTGGCCGGAATGTCCACGGTCTGGTTGTCGTAGCCGTTGCCGTTCACAGGTTCGCCCGGATCGATGCTGGCGGTCATGCCGTGATGGATTCCGGCGAGCACCGCAGCCATGGCAAGATAGGGATTGGCATCGGCACCGCACGGGCGATGCTCGATGTGGCACGCCTCGGCGCGGCCAGCCGGCACGCGGAGCGACACGGTCCGGTTGTTGATGCCCCAGTTCGCCGAAACCGGCGCGTAGGAACTGCGCCGGAAGCGGCGATAGGAGTTGGCGTTGGGCGCGAAGATCAGCATCGACTCCGGCATTGCCGCCTTCAGGCCGCCGATGGCGTGCAGAAGCCGAGGATTTTTCAGTGGATCGCCGGCGGCGAAAAGATTGCTGCCGCCCTCGTCAGCAAGGCTCACATGCATGTGCAGGCCCGAGCCTGTCCATTGCGCGTAGGGCTTGGCCATGAAGGTCGCGGCCAATCCATGCCGGTCGGCCGCCGCCTTGACCACGCGCTTCAGCATGACCGCATCGTCGCAGGCCCTCACCACATCATTGCGGTGGCGGAGCACGATCTCCATTTGCCCCGGCGCATATTCCGAAACGAGCGTGCGGGCGGGAATATCCTGCGCTTCGCACCAGGCGTAGAGATCGCGGAAGAATGGCGCGAAATCGCCCAAATCCTGCAGATGATAAGGTTGAAAGTGCCGGGGCTGATCCTCATTGACAAGCGATTGCGGCGGCACGGGACGTCCCGCCAGCGCCGATTTGCGGTCGAGGAGGAAAAACTCCAGTTCGACCGCGCCTACCGGTGTCATCGCAAGTTCGCTTTTGAAGCGGCCAGCCAGAGCCTCCAGAACGTTGCGCGGATCGAAGTAGTGCGGGGTTCCGTCGAGATCGCGGAGCGAAGCGATATACTGGCTGGCGGGATCGTCCGTCCACGGAAGGGACCGGAGGCTGCCTTCGACCGGCCACAGTAGCAAATCGCGATCACCTTCGTCGAAGACGAGACCGGTTTCCGGCACGTCCTGCCCCGTGACATCGAGGACCAGCGCCGAGATCGGCATGAAACGCCCGTCGTCCCACGCGGCGTGCAGTTCGTTGCGGCGCAGGATCTTGCCGCGCGCCACGCCGCAGGCATCGGTCCAGATGACATGCGTGCTGGCGATTGCGGGGTTGGCGTCGAGAAAGGCTTGCGCCTCGGCGCCGCGCTGGGGATATGTCGGAGGCATGGCATTTCCTAGCACGAAGCGCCGCCGCCGCCACCACCCCCATGGATTCCCTGTCGCGGATGTGGTTTAGCTCCGGCGACCAACGCCAGAGAGGTTTGGATGAGCCGCATCGTCTATGTGAACGGGGAATACCTTCCCGAAGAGCAGGGTAAAATCTCGATCTTCGACCGGGGCTTCCTGTTCGCCGATGGGGTTTATGAGGTTACCGCGGTCATCAACGGCCATCTCGTCGATTACGACCCGCACATGGAGCGGCTGGATCGCTCGATCGCTGAAATCCGCTTGGGTTGGCCGTGCAGCAAGCCGGAACTGCGGGCCATGCATGTGGAGCTGGTCAAGCGTAACGCTTTGCACGAAGGCCTCATCTACATGCAGGTGACGCGCGGCGCCGCCGACCGCGACTTCAAGTTTCCCAAGGACGTGAAGCCGACGCTGATCGCCTTTACCCAGGCATTCGACGTTGTCGACAATGCCAACGCGCGCACGGGCGTCAGGGTCATCTCCGTTCCCGATATCCGCTGGCAGCGGCGCGACATCAAGTCGGTGATGTTGCTCGCTCCCGTTCTCGGCAAGCAGGCGGCGTATGAAGCGGGCGCACACGAAGCCTGGATGATCGAGGATGGTTTCGTTACCGAAGGGACATCCTCCAATGCCTATATCGTGAAGGATGGAAAAGTCATCACGCGGCCCTTGTCGAACAGCATTCTTGCCGGCTGCACCAGGCGCGCGCTGTTCCGGCTGGCGGTGGAGCACGGTGTCACCATCGAGGAACGTCTCTTCACCATCGAGGAAGCCTACAACGCCGACGAAGCCTTCCTCACCAGCGCCTCGCAATTCGTGATGCCGATCGTCGACATCGACGGCCACCGCGTCGGCGGCGGGCAGCCGGGCCCGCTGAC
>JANLYR010000490.1:0-5265 GCA_031365765.1 Hyphomicrobiales bacterium
GGCGCCGAGGCGGTCGAGGCGGCGCTGAAACTCGCCAAGCAGTACCATATCCACAAGGGCAGAAAGCCCCGGGCGCACAAAATCATTTCGCGCTGGAACGCTTATCACGGCTCCACCATGGGAGCGCTTTCGGTGACCGACTGGCTGGGCACACGCCATATTTCCGAGCCGGGCGTGCCGGGCACGAGTTTCATCCCCGGTCCCACCTGCTACCGCAATCCGTTCGGAATGACCGATCAGGAATACGGCGATTTCTGCGCCAATTTTCTGGAGTTGCAGATTATCCGCGAGGGCCCGGACTCTGTGGCTGCTTTCATTGCCGAACCGGTGATGCAGGCCCATGGCGTTCAAATTCCGCCGCAAAACTATTTTCCAAAAGTGCGTGAAATCTGCGACCGGCACGACGTCCTGCTGATCGTCGATGAGGTGATCACCGGCTTCGGGCGTACCGGCGCATGGTTTGCCAGCGAGCATTTCGGCATAGAGCCGGATATCATGACGGTCGCCAAGGCGATAACCTCCGGTTATTTTCCGATGGGAGCGGCACTGGTGCGCAAGGAAATCGTCGAAGTCATGCCGGTGTTCCGCCATGTCCACACCTTCAGCGGCCATGGCGGCGGCGCCGCCGCGGCACTTGCCAATATCGCCATCTGCGAGCGTGACGACGTCATTGCGAAAGCACGCGACAACGGGAAATACTTTCTCGAACGGCTCAGGACGGTCCTCGCAGGTTCACCGATTGTGGGCGATGTCCGCGGCATCGGCATGTGGCTGGCAGTCGAATTCACGGCTGACAAGAGGAATAAATTTCCGTTCACGGACAATACAGTGAAGTCGGTGGTTCGCCGCATGAAAGAGCTAGGCATTCTGGCGAGCGCGATTGGTAATGCCCTGGAAATGGCGCCGCCCCTCATCACAAGGCCCGACCAACTCGACCGCGCCGCCGAAGTAACTGCGCAGGCAGTCACGGAAGTGGCTCGATCACGGGGCTTTGGATGATCGCAGCAATGAATTTCGTCGGGGAAAACGGGATAAGCCTACATTGCTGAACCAGCGGATGTAATCACTACCGATTGAAAATGCGGTGTAAAAAATCGCTCGCGTTACGCAAAGATGTCTCTCCTATGGTGACCTCGCGGTATACAAAATGTTCGACGAGTGCAGGAGTCCGAGCCGCCCAGCTCAATCTATCAGTACGCGCCTTTCAGTACCATGCCGACAACATCGGATCCTCAATGCCGAATATTGGGCCGGTAGCTGGCTTCTGAACTGCTCGCACGCGTTGGCGAATGCTCACCTTGTCTTTCTCGCCTGATCGCTTGAGGTCACGATCTGCTCCGGGTGGATATGCTCCAATTACGAGCAGATCATCGCTTGAGGACATGAGTTGATGACCGGTTCCGGCGGGGAGCAATACGGCGTCACCGGCCGAAAGTTTGAAGTCCAATCCACCTCGGCCGCCAAGATGCACAATCGCCTGTCCCTTCGCTATCCCCAGACTTTCATGTGCGTTGGAGTGATAGTGAATGAAGCTGAAAATGCCATTTCGCCAGCCATTACCCCATCCGTTCGCGGCAAAGAGTGTTTCAAACCCAACTGCGGCATCACCGACGCCCGGATCGATCACCTTGGGGTAGAAAATTGCTGGCCATTCAGGATGGTTTGGCACGTCACCATCGTCGGAGAAGCGAAAGTATTCTGCGTTCATGAGCCGCTCGTCCGGAACCCACCGTTCAAAAATTTTTTTGACTTAACAATTCAAAGGTAGATAACTGAAGTCGAAGTAAAAAACGAGGTGTTTTCGTCTCGAAATTCAGAAAACGCCGCTGCCGAGAAAACCAAAAGACACTAAAACAGGGAGGATTCGAAAATGCTGCCAGATAAGAGAACCGCGCTCGGCCCAAAGCCCGCGATGTGGCAACTGGCTACAATTATCACGCTCGGTATGATCGTCGGGAACGCTGCCTTGTCAATGGCAGCGGATGGGGCGCCGGGCATCACCACACCGACTGTTTTCGCGCCGTTCAATCCCGGCGCGCCGGCCTGCACCGCCCCTCCGGGTCTGAGCAAAGTATTGGCTTTCGCGCAAGACAATGAGCGCGAGTTCATGCAGGGCGTCGATCACGGGCTGGCGATGGCCGCCAAAAATCGCGGGCTCGAATATCGCCGCGCCACTGCCAACAACGACGCCGCCAAGATGGCCGATCAGGTCCAACTCTTTTTCGCCTCGAAAGTCGGCGCGGTGGTTGCCGCGCCAGTAGATCCGGCGTCCTTGAGCCATAGCCTCCAGGAAGTGATGTGGGCCGGCGGCTATGTCGGTACCATCGTACCGCCGCCGGCAACCTCGCTGCTCAATGCACCGCAGTATGCAACGGGCAAAGCACTGACCGACGCGGCGGTGACCTACATAAACGATAAACTTGGCGGCAAGGCAAACGTCGTACTGCTGACCCAAGACCAGATCGAGTTCCTCGCACCGCGCTTTGCCGCCATGCGCGATGGCCTCAAGGGAATGCCGGGCGTTACCATCGTCGCCGACATTACGCCCAATCCGGTGAACAAAGAGGGCGGCTTCGCGACCATGAGCACCCTCCTCCAGGCGCATCCGGATATTGATGTCGTGCTCGGCGCCGATACCGTGGTGCTTGGCGCGCTTGCTGCCTTGCAGGCGGCCGGCAAGGCACGCCCCGACCAGTTCCTCGGCGGCATCGACGGCGAGCCCGAGGCGGTGGCCGAGATTAAGAAACCGGACAGTCCTTACAAGGCGAGCATCTCGCTGTCGTCTCCGGTCTTCGGTTATGCCATGGGACAGCATGCCGCCGACTGGCTCGAAGGCAAGAGTAGTCCACAAGCGATGGACATTCTGCCAAGCGCCCTTACCCCCAGCAACCTTGCCCAGTATGAAGCCGATCTGGCCGATCCCGCTGCGGTCTATGCCGACCCGGCCCGCCGCGATACCTATCTCAAGATGTATGGCAATATCTGCTACGATACCCGGGATCAGTACGTGAACTTCCCGTGGTCGTCAGAGACGAAGTAACCTTGTCGTTTCTTCTCTCGATGCCCAGGCCGGTTTCGGCAACCTGCCTTGACCGGCCGGCTCCAGTTAGGGACCCTCACGCTGCATGACAGAGCAGGCGGCCATGACCGGCCAGGGCTGGTCGACGGCATTGCTGCCCGGCACCAGGGCACCCGGCGAAGCCTCAGGCCGCATCGGCCTCGCCCTCGTCGCGATAGCCTTGATCGCCATTTTCTCCTTGCTGAATGAGTCCTTCTTCCGCCTTGAGAATTTTGTCGTTATCGGCGTTAATCTCACATCGATCCTGATCGCGGTTCTCGGTACGTCGGCGCTGTTGATCGCCGGATATGTCGATCTCTCCATCGGCAGCATGATGGCGCTGATCGGCATCATTGTAGCAAAAGTCGCAGTGGCAACGCAGAACCCCCTGCTGGCAGCCGCGATCGGACCTGGCCTGGGTTTCCTCTTCGGACTGTTGAATGGGGTGCTTGTCCGCCGGCTCAGCATTTCGCCGCTCATCGTGACCCTGGCGATGCTGGCGCTCTATGGCGGCTTTGCCTTCGTGGTCAGCAGTACGGCAGTCTATGGCTTCCCCAGTGCACTGCTCGAACTGGGACGGGGAAAGATCGGGGGCATCCAGTACACGGTGATCATCGCCGCTGGGATCTTCGTCATCGGCTCGTTCGTCCTGACGCGGACGGTTACGGGTCTGCGCATTTACGCCATCGGTGGCGACCCACGCGCGGCGGAACTGTGCGGCATTCCTGTTGGCCGCACGGTCGTCGGTCTCTATGCCGTCAACGGATTGCTGATCGGTCTTGTCGCGGTGCTGGTCGCCGGCCGGCTGGGCAGCATCACGCCGACAATCGGCGCACGGTTCGAACTTGACGTCCTGACGGCCGCGATCCTCGGCGGTGTCGCGTTCTCCGGTGGAGCGGGCCGGCCGCTGGGCATCGCCATCGGCGTCGCGACCATCGGCATTCTCAACGCCGGCCTTATTTTCGTCGGCCTCCAGTCATGGTGGCAGTCGATCGCAGTGGGCGGCATGCTTCTGCTGGCACTCGTCGCAGATCAGGCCGCCGTGAGCCTTCGTGGGCGGCGCGCGCCAGCCTCGATGACAAGTTCCAGAACACCCGAAAGCAATCAAGAGGCGGCAGCCGGTGCGATCCAATCGGCGTTTTCAGCGAGCGAGGCCGGAACGGCCGCATCAGTCCGGAGCGAAACGCCCGTGTTTTCAATCGAGGGCGCGCGCAAATCATATGGCGCACTCACCGCGCTCGAGGAAGCGGCTTTTACAGTGGGCCATGGCGAAATCGTCTGCCTCCTTGGCGACAATGGCGCGGGCAAGAGCACGCTGGTCAAGATCATATCGGGCGCCATCCGCCCGGATTCCGGTTCGATGAAACTGGAAGGTCGGACGGTCAAATTCAAGAGTCCGCAGGACGCGCGCGCGGCGGGCCTCGAGACGGTGTATCAGGACCTTGCATTGTGTTCCAATCTCAGCATCACTCACAATATGATGCTAGGCCGCGAGGAGACCCGGCGCTGGCTAGGGCTGATCCCGGTGCGGAACGATCTAAAGGCCGCGGAACAGTGCCGCGCCAGACTGGCCGCCCTCGGTGTTATGCTGCACGACGAGAATATCCTCGTGCGGTCGCTGTCTGGCGGACAGCGGCAATCTATCGCCATAGCCCGCGCGCTGTCCGGCCACGTCAAACTCATCTGCCTCGATGAGCCGACCGCAGCACTTGGCGTGAAGCAGACTGCGCAAGTCGTCAACTTGATCCGCTCGATTGCCGCGAGCGGCACGGGCGTCATCCTGATTACCCATGATCTGTCCACGGTGCGCGCGCTGGCCGACAGGATCGTCGTCTTGAGCCTAGGCCGCGTGGTCTACGATGGCTCGGCCAGGCATCTCGCTGCAGATCAACTTTGGGGACTGATGGCAAGCGGCGCTCCGGTTTCGCATAATCCACATGGCGAACTGGTCGACCAGCAGTTAGGTTCGACGCGGTAGCCACGATCGACTGGCTGTCGATCCCGAATTGGCGATAAAGTTCGGCGATAGTGCCGGTTTGTCCGAAATGTTTCACGCCCAAGGCAACCGTGCGATGACCAATTACCCCACCCGGCCATGCAAGCGTCGCGAGTTGACCGTCGGGATCACGGTGATCAGGAGGCAGTGCTGCCCCTGCGAAATCGTTTCCTTTAAAGTATTAGAAGCTCACAATTTCCTAATGGGGTTG
>JANLYR010000503.1:0-3448 GCA_031365765.1 Hyphomicrobiales bacterium
GATTTCAGTTTCACCGCCCAGCCGAGCCCCGCCTCGAAGGGATTGTCGTTGGGGGTGACGTCGGAGCTCCAGGCGCGATAGCCTTTTTCAAGACGGAGTGATTCCAGGGCGCGGTAGCCGGCCAAAGCCAGGCCGTGGAACTGCCCCGCTTTCATCAGCGCATCGAAAACATCGCCGATCGCCGCCATCGGCACATGCAGTTCCCACCCCAGCTCCCCCACATAAGTGACGCGAAGCGCCCGTACCGGATGTCCGGCGATTGCCAGCGAGCGCGCGTGACCGAACGGGAATGCGGCATTGCCGATGTCGTCCTCGCATAGCGTGGCGAGGATGGACCGCGATGCGGGTCCCATCAGCGCCAGCGTTCCCCAATCCTCGGTGACATCGGTGAGCTCAACCTCCAGACCGGGCGGCACATGGTCGGCGATCCAGGCCAGATCATGGGTGCGAAAGCCGGTGCCGGTGACGATATAGAAAAGATCATCGGCGAACCGCGCCACCGTCAGATCGCATTCGATGCCGCCGCGCGAATTGAGCATCTGGGTGTAGGTCAGGCGGCCCGCTTGGCGATCGACGCGGTTGGCGCATATCCACGAGAGTGCCTCCGTGGCGTCACGCCCGCGCATCTCGAATTTGGCGAAGGACGACTGGTCGAACAGGCCGGCGCGCTCGCGCACCGCGCGATGTTCCTCGCCCACCGACGCAAACCAGTTCTGGCGTCCCATGGCGTAAACATCTTTTGCTTCGACACCCGGTGGCGCGAACCAGTTGGCCCTCTCCCAGCCGAGCTTCGAGCCAAAGCAGGCGTTGCGCGCTTCAAGCCTTTCATAGAGCGGCGAGACGATGCGGGGACGCCCGCTTTGGTATTCTTCGTGCGGAAAACCGATGCCATAATGCTTGCCATAGGCTTCCAGCGTGCGTGCCGCCGTCCATGGCCTGTCATCGTGGAGGCCGGAAAAGCGCCGGATGTCGACCACCCAGAGGTCCATCGGGGCTTCACCCGACGCCGCCCATTGCGCCAGCACCCAGCCTGCTCCGCCGCCCGACGCGATACCGAAAGCGTTGAAGCCTGCGCCCACGTAAAAATTACGCAGGGTGGGCGCGGCACCCAGGATGAAATTGCCGTCGGGCGTGAAGCTTTCCGGCCCGTTGATCATCTTTTTGATGCCTGCGGTCTGGAGCACCGGCAGCCGCGCCAAAGCCTGCTCCATATGCTGCTCGAAATGCTCCCAGTCGTCCTCGAACAACTGAAACTCGAAATCGTGCGGAACATCGCCTATCGTCCAGGCTTGCGGGTTGGTCTCGTATCCGCCCATCACCAACCCGCCCACCTCCTCCTTGAAGTAGATGCGGCGGTCGGGATCGCGGATGGTGGCGGCGTTGCTGGGAAGCCCGTCGATCTTCTCGGTGATGATATATTGGTGGCGGACGGGCTGCAGCGGAATGCTGACCCGCGCCATGGCGCCCACCTGCCGGGCCCACTGCCCTGCGCAGTTGATCACCGTATCGCAGGCAACGTCGCCCTGGCTGGTTTTCACCGCAACAACGCGGCCCTGGCGAATGTCAAAGCCCTCGACGCGAACCCCCTCCATGATGCGCGCGCCATGCATGCGGGCACCCTTGGCCAGCGACTGCGTGATGTCGGACGGACTGGCCTGGCCATCCGTTGGAAGAAACGTGGCGCCCACCAGATCGCCGGTTTCGAGCAGCGGCCACATGGCTTTGACCTCGGCGGGCGACAGGAGATGCATGTCCATGCCGAAACTCTGGGCGGTGGTGGCGAGGCGTTTGAATTCCGTCCAGCGATCGCCGTTGCAGGCAAGCCTGAGGCAGCCCGTCATTTTCCAGCCGGTTTCGAGACCGGTTTCCTGGTCGAGATTCTTGTAGAGGTTGACCGAGTATTTTAAAACCTGGGTGATCGATGCCGATGAGCGCAGTTGGCCTACAAGGCCGGCGGCGTGCCAGGTCGAGCCCGATGTCAGGCGGTTTTGTTCAAGCAGCAGGACATCGGCCTTGTGGTCGCGGGCCAGATGATAGGCGGTCGAGCAGCCGATGATGCCGCCACCGATCACCACGAACTGGGCGCGCCCCGGAAGATCGCTCATCGGTGGCCAAATCTTTCGTTGTAGGCGGCATGCACGGTTTCAAATCGGCCGAGAAACTCGCTCGCATAGGCGTGGTAGTCGACGCCGGGCGCATCGAGATGAAGTTCCGACACCATGCCCCAGATCGCTTCACGCAGCGCGCTCGCCAATTTCATCGCATGGAACGCGCGAAGCAGCCCTTCCTGGGGCGGCTTGTCGAAATAAAGTTCCAGCAGAAGACGCTCATCGGCTTCGGTGAAGGAATTGTTGGAGGCGAGATTGGCCAGATCGAACATTGGCGTGCCAAAGGCGCCATATTCCCAGTCGAGAAGCCACATCCGCTTGCCGTCATGCAGGAAATTCGCCGCGAGCAGGTCGTGATGGCCGAAGATGATGGGAAGCGGCACCTGCGCCGCCTCGGTCCGGTCGGCGATGGCGAGCCATGCCGGAATGCTTTCGGCATGGCGATGGTTTCCGGCCGTCAACGTGCGGGCGTATTCGCGCAGGATATGGAAGACCCAGAAAATGGCACCGGGGCCGGTCACCCGTTTCGGCATGTCACGATGGCAACGCTGGATCAATTCAATGCAGCCGGGGAGGTTTTGCCGGACGTCCGCTTCCTGGAAAGTACGCGCCTCGATAAACCGCAGCACCATGATGCCGGGCCCGGCATGAACGACCTCCGGCGAGAGGCCCGCCGCGAACGCCGCGCGCGAAGCAATGGCCTCGCGCTGGCGCGACACCTGATGGCAGGGAAAGTCGCCGCCCACGCGCGCCACATATTTGCCGGTGGAATCGCGGACGGTGAAGCTGGCATTGCTGAGACCGCCCTTGAGAGGCGTGAGCTGAATATCGCCCCGCCAGATCGGAAGAGCCCGCACCACCGCTTCGGCACTCATGCGAGCCCCCGCCGCGCGCGCATGCCCGCCACCCCGGCGGTGATCAGCCGGTCGGCGATGATGCCAATGAAGGCAATGGCAAGGCCCGCCACGATGCCCCGTCCCGCATCGGCCTTGGACAGCGCCTTGAACACCTCCTGGCCGAGGTCGCGCGTTCCGATCATGGCGCAGATGATGATCATGCTGAGCGACAGGAGAATGGTCTGGTTCACCCCCAGCATGATTTCCGGCAATGCGAGAGGAAGTTGCACCCGGCGGAACAATTGCCATCGGGTGCAGCCCGCAACGATGCCCGCCTCGATCAACTGGTGCGGCACCTGCCTTATACCGTGATTGGTGTAGCGGATGGCGGGTACGATGGCGAAGGCGACGGTGGCGATCATCGCGGTGACGTCGCCCACCCGGAACAGCATGACGACCGGGATGATGAAGCAGAAGGAGGGAATGGTCTGCAGGGTGTCGATG
>JANLYR010000027.1:0-2359 GCA_031365765.1 Hyphomicrobiales bacterium
ATGACCGGGTTGGGGGCCACCACGGCGTCATCCGCCATGCGCTCGCCACAGGTCACGACGGCGTCGGGTTCGTAATCGGTGTCGTCGCCGATCTCGACGGTGGCGCCGTCCGGGAGCGCCTCGCACGGCAGGCCGGCGACGAGGATGGCCTGGCGCAAGGCCAGCCATGTGGCGGCCTTGACCCGTAGATGGGCGCCCCGCTCCGGCGCCATCGCCACGACCTCCCCGGCGATCCGTTCGTGGCGGCCATGAGGCTGGGCTTCAGCCCAAAAGCGGTAGTCCCGCCGGGTCAGGATCATGGAGGGCCTAGCAGCCTGTCGGACTCGGGTTTTCATCTGACCAGCAACGCGGTGCGTGAAACCCTCGGAGCGAGGCGATCGACACCGGAGTGTGCTCCACACTGTTCCATCCGTCGCCACGAAGCTGTTCTCGCCCCTGACAGGTCCGATCAGACGCGCGAAAGGCGGTTTCCCTCTCAGTATCGCAGGCAGAGGACGAACATCCGCTTGATGTTCCAGGCCATGGTCACAAGTTTCCATTCGCCGCGAACCCGGTCGATCCCACGCAGCATGAACTGGCGGAAGCCCATCACGGATTTGATGATCCCGAACACTGGTTCCGGGATTTGTTTGCGCAATGCATAGAGGTCTCGGCCCTTCACCGTCTTCAGGCGATGCGCCATTGCTTCCACCGGCGTTGGGTTTTCGGGCGGCGGCGGCGCATCGGCGAACCGCTCGCTCAACGGCGGATGATGCGGCTGCCGGCCCATGGCGATCAGCGGATCGATCCCGGCCGCCTCGCACGCGGTGACGTTCGCCGCGCTGAAATAACCAGTGTCCGCCAGCAACGTATCGACTTTGCCCAATTCGTCAGGCAGCGTCTCGATGTTATCCAGCATCGGCTCGATCTGCTGCTTATCGTTGGGAGCCTGAACCACATCCGCGGCGATCACCAGCAGGCTATCCGCCGCCACCGCGGCCTGTGCGTTATAGCACTGCTCGAAGCCGCCACCCGCCACCGGCATGATGCGCGAGTCTTCGTCGGTCAGATTGATCTGATCCGTGGGGAGCGGTCCCTCGATCGGAGGCGCGGGTGGTCTGCCGCCTGGTTTTTTGCCCGTGACCGCGGTCTTTGCTTCCCGCGCCGTGAGCTTCGCCTCATGCTCGGCCAGTTCCCGCGCGAAACGTTCTTTCGCACGGGCTTCGATCTTCGCGCGGGCCGCCGCGAGTTTCTCCAACCGGTCCTCACGCCGGGCCAGTTCTTCCGGTATCGACATGCCGTCGGGAATATCCGCCTGATCGGCCGCTTCGGCCCTGGCCAACAGGTCGGCCACTTCGGCCTTCAGTTGTGCCTCGATCTTACCGGCATGCTCGTACGACAACGCGCTGTGGCGGCTGGCGTTGGCGTGTATTTTGGTGCCATCCAATGCGACGGTGCCCATCCTGAGCACGCCCATCTCGCGTGCGAGGAGCAGCACTTTGACGAACAGAGCCTCGATCTCGGGAAGAAACCGCCGCCGGAACGTGGCGATCGTGTCGTGATCGGGATGGTCGTTCGCCGCGATGAAGCGGAACGCCACGGAATCATGCGTCGCGCGTTCCAGCTTGCGGCTGGAGAACACCCCGGTGGCGTAGCCGTAGACCAGAAGACCCAGCAGAGGTGCCGGATGGTAGGAGGCCGAACCAGTGCCGCGATATGCCTTGCTCATCGAGGTCAGGTCGAGGCCATCGATGACCTCCATGACGAACCGGGCAAGATGCCTTTGCGGCAGCCACTCGTCTATCGATGGGGGCAGAAGAAAATGGGTTATGCGATCGGTTGGGCGGAAATTGGCCAGGGGGAAATGTCCGGAGGAGGGCGCGAATCGACGTTACGATTCTAATCTGGAACCAACCGAACAGCCAGGCCCTAAGTCCGACAGGCTGCTAGGTCTATGTGCTGGACGGTTTGGGCGTGGGGATCGCCGGGTCCTCGGTCGATGGCGGGGAGGGCCTGTTGCAAGTGGCCAGCGGATGGGGGGCGCCCTCGGTTCCCGTGTGGGGGCGTTCCGCCCGCCTGTCCGCCCCGGCGGCCGCGTTCATGAACGCCTGGCAGATGCACAACCAGGAATACGACTGCCTGCACGAGGGCGCGGTCGTGCACGCCATGGCCACCACGTTGCCGGCGGCGCTCGCGGCGGCGGGACGGCGCGGCGGGGTAAGCGGCGCGGAGCTGATCGCGGCGGTCGCGGTGGGCGCCGACATCGCCGCCGGGCTGGGCCTCGCGTCCCGGTCGGGGCTTCGCTTTTTCCGCCCGGCCACCGCCGGCGGGTTCGGCGCCGTGGCCGCCGCCGGGCGTATCCTGGGCCTGAGCCGGGGCG
>JANLYR010000037.1:0-8448 GCA_031365765.1 Hyphomicrobiales bacterium
CAGCCGGGCTCGTCATTCAAGCCCATCGTCTATGCGGCAGCCCTGGACAATGGTTACACCCCGGCCTCCGTGGTGCTCGATGCGCCGATCGAATTCAAACTCTCGTCGGGCGAAATCTGGAGGCCCAAAAACTACCAGGACAAGTTTTTCGGCCCCTCGACGCTCCGGCGCGGCATCGAGCAGTCGCGCAATGTGATGACCGTGCGTCTGGCCAGCGAACTCGGCATGACGCGCATCGCCGACCTGGCGCAGCGCCTGGGGATTTACGACACCATGCCGATGCAGCTTGCCATGGCGCTGGGCGCGGGCGAGACGACGCTGCTCAAGATGACCACCGCCTATTCGATGTTCGCCAATGGCGGCAAGAAGATCGAGGCCACTCTGATCGACCGTATCCAGGATCGCTACGGCCGCACCACGTTTCGTTATGACAAGCGCGATTGCACCGCCTGCAAGGCTGAAACGTTTCACGCCGATGACGCCGAGCCCGAATTGCTTGACGTGCGCGAACAGGTGATGAGCCCTTACACCGCCTACCAGATCACTTCGATGATGGAGGGCGTGGTCCAGCGCGGCACCGGCAAGAAGGTCCAGATCGTGGGCAAGCCCGTGGCCGGCAAGACCGGTACTTCGAACGAGGAGAAGGATGCCTGGTTCATCGGCTACACGCCGGACCTCACCGTTGGGGTGTATGTCGGCTATGACAATCCCCGGCCCATGGGCAAGGCGCGGACCGGCGGCGAACTCGCGGCCCCCATCGTCGCCGATTTCATGCGCCTCGCCCTCCGCGACAAGCCCGCCACACCGTTCCGCGTGCCCCGCGCCATCGAACTGATGCCCATCGACGCCAAGACCGGCCAGCGCGCCATTTTCGGTCAGGAGGGCGTCATCCTCGAAGCCTTCAAGCCGGGTGACGAACCGCCCGCCGCGACCAAGGTGATCGGCGACAGTCTCGCCGCGGCCGCCTCGCTGCAACAGGGCGAGGGCGTGGTCATCGACGCGCCCCAGCCTCCGCCCCCAGCCGAAACCGCTCCACCGGTTGAAGTCGAAGGCGGATTGACGGCAACCGGTGGCGGACTCTATTGAGCCCCATTGCGCGGATGTGAAATGGCATGCTCAATCTGGACCCCAGGCTTTATGTCGATCCATCGGCCTTCGTCCGCGAACGGATGGAAATCTTTTCGAAAACCTGGCAGCTGCTCGGTCCGCTCGCACAGATGGCCGAGCGCGGACAATTTGTCGCCGCCGACATTGCGGGCGTAAAGGTTTTCGCCATCCGTGGCCGCGACGGGACGCTGCGCGCTTTCAAAAACGTCTGCCGGCACCGGGGCGCCCAACTTCTGAATGACGGAGCCGGCCGTTGCGCCACCATTCGCTGTCCCTATCACCAGTGGGTGTTTGCCGATGATGGCAAGCTTATCAATGCCCCATGGTTCGGCGATGAAGCCGAGTTCGACATGTCGGCCTGGCCGCTGGAGCCAATCCACATCGAAACCTGGCGGGGATTGGTCTTTGTAAGCCTTGACCCGATCGAAAAACTGGCCGACCAGCTCGGAGACCTCGTGGCGGAGCTTTCGGACGAACCCATCGAGACCTATCAGCCCGTGGCGACGGACCGTGTCGAATTCGATGCCAACTGGAAAATTTACACGGACAATTTTGTCGAGGGCTATCATATTCCCGGCACGCATCCCTCCTTCTTTGCCGCAATCGACTTCGAACAGTTCAAGACCACCGCGCACCGGGGTTTCGTGCGGATGACAGCCCCTCCGCGCGACGGTCTGTTTTATCGCGGCAAATGGCTGTGGATGTGGCCAAACTGGACACTGTCGCTGTTTGACGGCGGGATGAACACGTCGCGTATCAATCCGCTCGGCACCGACAAGACCGAGCAGATTTATCACTTCTATTTCGCCGACAACGCGGCGGAGGCAAAGCCCGCTCAGGCCAAAACCATTGCCGCAAACCTTGCCGTGGTGCGGGAAGATTATGAGATCTGCGTAAGCACCCATCGCAACTATGCGTCGGGAAATTATCGCGCCGGTCCGCTGTCGCCGCGCCATGAGCAGGGTGTCCACTACTTCCAGGATCGGGTGAAGCAAAGTCTTGGCAAAGCCCAGTGGGTTGACGGCGACGGGCGGCGGCCTCTATGGAGCCCCGATGCGCGCTGAAGTAAGCAATCTCGTGGAAGATATGCAGCAGTCGATCGGCCTGCTGAGGAGGCATCTTTGACTGGGATGCGGCCCAGAAGACTCTCGCCGAACTGAACGCCAAGGCCGAGGATCCGGCGATCTGGGGCGATCCCCAGAAGGCCCAGGAGATCATGCGCAAGCGCCAGGATCTCGATACGCGGATTAGAACCGTCCTCAGGCTCGAACAGACGATCGCCGACAATACGGGGCTGATCGAGATGGGCGATGCCGAGGGCGACGAGGCGATCGTCAAGGAAGCCGAGAAAGCCTTGTTCGACCTCAGGACCGAAGTGGCGGCGCAGGAACTTGATACGCTGCTGTCGGGCGAGGCCGATGGCAATGACAGCTTCCTGCAGATCAATGCGGGAGCAGGCGGCACCGAGAGCCAGGATTGGGCTCAGATGCTGATGCGCATGTATCTGCGCTGGGCCAACCGCAACGGCCTCAAGACCGAAATCCTCGACGAGCATCCGGGCGAAGAGGCGGGCATTAAGTCCTGCACCATCCAGATCAAAGGCCGCAACGCCTATGGCAAGCTCAAGACCGAGTCGGGCGTCCACCGCCTTGTGCGCATCTCGCCCTATGACTCGAATGCCCGCCGGCATACGTCGTTTGCCTCGGCCTGGGCCTATCCCGTGGTCGACGACACGATCGACATCCAGGTCAACGAGGCGGACGTCAAGGTCGACACTTACCGGGCGAGCGGAGCGGGTGGACAGCACATCAATACCACCGATTCGGCGGTACGCCTGACCCACATGCCCACCGGCATCATCGTCGCCTGCCAGGCCGAGCGCTCGCAGCACAAGAACCGCGCCACCGCCTACAAGATGCTGAAAGCCAGGCTGTATGAGCTTGAACTGCAGAAACAGCAGGAAAAGATCGACGCCGCCAACGCCACCAAGACGGCGATCGGCTGGGGCCACCAGATCCGGTCTTATGTGCTGCAACCCTACCAGCTGGTGAAGGATCTGCGCACCGGCCACACCAGCACCAACCCCGATGCCGTACTCGACGGCGATCTCGACGACTTCATCCAGGCCTCGCTCGCCCACCGGATCAAGGGTGGTGGCGAGGCGGTCGAGGACATCGACTGACCTTCAGCCCTTTCCGGCCACGGTTTGGCCCTTGTTTGCTGGCCAATAGCCTTGGTGCCTGTCGTTGTTCCTGTGCTAGCCTGGGGGCCGGCTGTATTTTTTGAATGATTCCCGGCCGGCGCCGGTCTTGGGGTGCGTGATAGGATCTGGGTATTGCCGCGGAAACTGGCCAAGATAGCTGCGCTTGCTTTATTGTCCGTGGTGGTCATGGTGGCCATCGTCGGCGCCGCCTTCTACATCCGGCTGGCGCAGGGGCCGGTCTCCCTCGATTTCATGTCGGGTACCATCCAGTCGCAGATCAACGCCAATCTGCAGGGCATGGGGGTCTCGATCGGCGGGGTCATCATCGAGCGCGACCGGACCAGCGGCGTACCGCATTTCCGCCTGCGCGATATCGCCTTGACCGACGACAAGGGGAATGTGATCGCCAGGGCCCCCCGCGCCGCCGTCGGGGTTGACGAAAAGGCGCTGTTCACCGGTGCCATCGTGCCGAAATCGCTTCAACTCATCGGACCCCGCATCCTCGTGCGCCGTAATCTCGCGGGCGGGATCGAGCTGGGCTTCGGTGCCCCCGCGGCCTCCGAGTCGGAAGCGGTCGTCATCGAGGATCCGACGGCTGGAGCGGGCGAGTCGGGAAAGACCGATCACCTGGGGGCCGCTGAAAAGATCGAGCCCGAAATTCCCGGCAAGACGCTGATCGATGCGCTGGCGGGCCAGGATAAATCGACCACCGCCATCAGTTCGCTCGAGGATATTCGCGTGACCGATGCCTCGATCCGGCTTTACGACGAGGCCAACCAGGCGGTTTGGAACGCGCCCAAGGCCGAACTGGTCTTCCGCCGCATGCCCTACGGCTTCATCGTGGTAACCAACGCCACCGTCGCCAGCGGCGGCGAGGAAGGCAACTGGCGCACGGAACTCTCCGCCACCTACCGGCGCGACAGCCGTACGTTTTCAATCAGCGCCCGCATCTACGACCTGATCCCCGCCAATATTTCGGATGAAATCTTTGCCCTCGCCAAATTGGCCAGGGTCAGGGTGCCGCTCTCGGGCCACGCCGAGATCGACGTCAGTGCCGAAGGCGTCATTACCAAAGCCTCGGCCGAATTTCTGGCGGCGGCGGGCGAAGTCGGGCTTCCCGATTATCTGGCCCACCCGATCATCGTCGATGAGGGGTCGCTTCGCGCCGACTACGATCCCGTCACGGGCGGCGTCACCATCACCGACTCGGCCTTGCTGATCGGCGGCTCCAGAGCCGAACTGACCGGCAACGTCTTGCCGATCCGCCATCCCGATGGCCGGCTTTCCGCCCTCAAGATCGACCTGAAGGCCCGCGATGTCAGCATCGACGCGCAAGGCACGGTCACCAGGCCTGTCGCGGTCGACCGGATCGACTTTTCCGGCACCGCGTCGGTGGAAGAGGCCCGCCTCGATATCGACGATCTTGTCGTCATGTCGGGCAATGCCGGAGTGCGCCTGCGCGGCCGCATCACCGGCGGCGAACAGTCGGCCGGTTTGCTTTTGAGCGGCCGCATCCGCGATGTGCCATCCGATCTGCTCAAGCGCCTGTGGCCGCCGGTCATGGCGCCCAAGACCCGCGACTGGGTCAACAACAACATCAAGAAGGGCCGTATCACCGACGGAGAATTCCGCGTCGATCTCCCGGCCAACTCGCTGGCGCGCGCCCAGGCCGAGAAGGTCCTTCCCGACAAATCGATCCAGCTTCGCTTCGGCATGGCAGGCGTCACCACATCCTATTTCAAGGACCTGCCGTTCCTGCGCGAGGCCGACGGCGAGGCCCGCCTGGAGGGCAACGAGTTTACGCTTCGCGTGACCAGCGCGCAGGTGACGCTGCCATCCGGCAAGGAGGTGGCGCTGACCAACGGCAAGATGGATGCCTCGAACATTCTCGCTCCCGAAACCCCCGCGATCTATACGTTTGACGCCAAGGCCTCGATGCAGGCGGTGCTGGAATATCTCGACCTGCCTGCGCTCGCCGTCATCAAGCGCACCGGCATCGACAGCACCAAGCTCGGCGGCGATGCCACCATGTCGGTGACCCTGAAGATTCCGCTGGTCAAGGGTGTCACCCGCGACCGGATCGTGGTGGAGGCGGAAGCGAAGCTCGAAAACGCCAGCCTCGAAGGCGCCCTGCCGGGTATCGATCTTACCGATGGCAGCATCGCGATCGGCGTCGATGGTGGTGAAATCTCGGCCGCGGGGCCGGTCAAGATCAACGGCATCGATGCCGCCGTCAAATGGCGCCGCGAAGCGGGCGAGGGGGCCAAACAGTCGGCGGTGATCGAAGCCACACTCGACGACAAGGAACGCGAGAAGATCGGCGCGAAGCTGGGCGACTACCTGACCGGCCCGGTGTCGCTCAAGGCCACGATCCCCGATCTCGGCAACAAGGAAGGTGGTGTCGATATCGACATGAACCTTGCGAAAGCGGAACTCCATCTGGGAATGATCGGCTGGAACCGCCCGGCGAAACCGAAGACACGCGGCAGTCTAACCTACTACGCGGGCGGCAAGGATGGCCGGCGGATCGAGAACCTGGATATCTCCGGCCCGGATCTGGTGATCAAGGGGGATATCAAGCTCGGCTCCGACGGGGGTTTCCGCGAAATCCGGCTGGGCGACGTGCAGCTGAGCGACGAAAACAACTTCGCCCTCCTGATGAAGCCCACGGACGATGGCTTGAGCGTGTCGATCAAGGGCAGCCGGTTCGACGCCCGACCGCTGATCAAGTCGATGTTTGGGCCGAGCCCGGCGGGAACGAAGAAGGCAGCCGATCCGCAGACGATCGCCGTCGAGGCAAATGTCGGCCGTATCTACGCCCATCGGGGCGAAGTGATCACCGACGTGGTGGGCTCGATCACCACGCGCGGCAGCACGGTCCAGAACGCCGAAATCCAGGGCGCGTTTCTTTCCGGCCAGCCCATCGTCATGCGGATCACGCCCGCCGACGACGGCCGCGAACTGCGCATCACCGGGCGCGACGGAGGAGCAGCACTGCGCGCCGCCAACCTCTACTCAAAGGTCGCCGGCGGCCAGATCGAATTCACCGCACTCCTCAGCAATGATGGATCGTCCTCGGTGCGCCGGGGCGAACTTGTGATGCGCGATTTCGAGGTGAGGAACGAGGCCGCTCTCGTCGAACTGGACAAAAAGGGCAAGCCCAAGAAATCGGGCCCCCGCAAGGATGGCGTCGCCTTCAAAAAACTGACGCTGCCCTTCACCACGGATGCGAAATTCGTGCGTTTGGGGGACTCGCTGATCCGCGGTCCCGATCTGGGCGCCACCGCCGAGGGCCTAATCCGCAAGGCCGATGGCGCGATCGACATCACCGGCACCATCATCCCGGCCTATGGCCTCAATTCGGCGATCAGCGGCATCCCACTGGTGGGCGACATTCTCGCCGGCGGCAAGGGCGAAGGCATCATCGGCATTACGTTTGCGCTCGGCGGCACCATGGCGGCGCCCGCCTTCCAGATCAATCCGGTTTCGGCGATAGCCCCCGGCATCCTCAGAAAGTTCTTCGAATACGGCGGCTCCGGCCCACCGCGCAAAATCAAGAACGCGGAGAAGGGGTGAGGGTTCGCCTCCTCGAATGGCCCATCAGCCCGACTATAGCGATGTCGTCAAAGCAATTCTGACGTTCGCAGTTTTTCCGCGCGAGAGTTTTGCAAACCCATCCGAATTCAAATCACTTAGAGTGATTATTAATTTGTCGTCGATCACCTGAATTCCATTCAGTCGAATGCCTCCATTGTGAATCAGACGACGCGCTTCTCCTCTCGAAGCAGCGAATTTACTCTCAACACAGGCTGTCACTAAGTCCGGTTTGGAAAGTTGAACAGCGGGGAGACCGTCCGAAACTATACCGAGTTCGAATGTCTCGCGCGCAGTTTGTGCGGCTTTCTCGCTGGCCTCCCTGCCATGCAATAAAGCCGTCGCCTCGTCGGCAAGAAGTTTTTTAGCGTCATTGATCTCTGCCCCCTTGAGTTTTGACCGACGCTCGATCTCATCGATAGGAAGCTCTGTATAAAGCTTGAGGAACCTTCCGACATCATCATCCTCGCAATTACGCCAATATTGCCAGTAATCAAGTGGCGACAGCATGTCCGCATTGAGCCACACGGCTCCGCCCACCGTCTTTCCCATCTTGGCGCCCGACGAGGTTGTAAGCAGCGGCGTGGTCAGGGCGAACAACTGCTTGGCGTCGACGCGGCGTCCCAGTTCCATGCCGTTGATGATGTTGCCCCACTGGTCCGAGCCGCCCATCTGCAGCACGCAGTCATGCCGCCGGCTGAGCTCGAGAAAATCATAGGCCTGGAGGATCATGTAGTTGAATTCGAGGAAAGTCAGCGGCTGCTCGCGCTCCAGCCTGAGCTTCACCGAATCGAAAGCCAGCATCTTGTTGATGGTGAAGTGAACGCCGTAATCGCGCAGGAACGCGATATAGTTGAGCCCGTCGAGCCACGCCGCGTTATTGACCATCAGCGCGTCGCCCGGGCCCTCGCCGAAGGTGAGGAATTTGCCGAACACCTGCCTTATGCCAGAGAGGTTGGCCTCGATCTGGTCGTCGCTCAGCAGCTTCCGCGTTTCGTCGCGTCCCGACGGATCGCCGATCCTGGTCGTGCCGCCGCCCATCAGCGCGATCGGCCGGTGCCCGGTTTTCTGCAGCCAGCGCAGCATCATGATCTGCACGAGCGAACCCGCATGTAGGCTCGCCGCCGTCGCATCGAAACCGATATAGGCCGAGATCGGCCCCGCCATCGCCGCCCGGTCCAGCGCTTCCGCGTCGGAAATCTGATGAATGAAGCCCCGTTCGGACAGGACATGGAGAAAATCGGACTTGAACTTGCTCATCGGCGGCACTCGTCTTAAGGCTGGCGGCTCTTAGCACGAGGGGGGAAGGTGTCAAAACTGCAGGGCGCATTGGGCCTTATGTCGGGAACCTCACTCGATGGCATCGACGTGGCGTTCCTCAAGACCGACGGCGAGGAGGCGATCGAGCGCGGACCGTCTCGCTCCTATCCCTACAGCCTGGCGCAATCGGCGAGCCTCCACGACGCGATCAAGCAGAGCATCACGCTCGAGCGCCGCGACACTCTCCCGCAAAGCCTCCGCGCAATCGAATCCGAGCTGACCCG
>JANLYR010000048.1:0-17778 GCA_031365765.1 Hyphomicrobiales bacterium
AAAACCTCCATTTTCACCGCCCTGAAACCCGCCTGCAATGCCGCCTCGAACTGCTGGCCGATTACCTTCATCAATTCCCCAATGCCGCGCCCCAGCGCCAGTCCGGGATAGATGGTGCAATAGGGTCTGAGCTTGTCGCGCCGCGCACCGCCCATCAACTTGTAAGCGGGAACTCCGAGTTGCTTTCCAGCGAGGTCGTGCAGCGCGATGTCGATAGCGGAAATCGCGTGGATGCCAAGACCACGGCGGCCGGGCCAGAAGGTGCCATCGTAAAGCTTCTGCCAGATCGCGGCCATTTCGAGCGGGTCTTGTCCCACGAGAATGGCGCCGGCGTTTTGGCTCCACAGGTGTGCCGTGGGCATTTCCAGAAAGCACTTGACGACCGCGGGCGGTGCATCTGCTTCGCCGATCCCATAACGTCCATCTTCATCAGATATTTTTATGATGACGGTGTCAGCTGTCCCGTCGAGATCGTTGGCGGATCCGGCTGGAGAGAAAATGGGAATGACCTCAAGCCGTGAAATTTTACTGGGCACGGGACGTCTCCAAATAAGGAACGGTTATATCAGCAGGTTTAGGCACGGACATTGAAATTTTGGGTGCGTGATGGCGGGCGGCGCTGGCGGATTGTTGTGGATGGACCCTTTGCAACGAATGGAATAGTGTCGTCACGTGGTCGAACGGGGGACGCGATGACCTGGCATAAAGACAGCTATATGGCGCGGAAGGGAATTGCCCGCGGCATTCCAGGCAAAACACATCAGCTCAATAAGTCCATCCAGGGCGACTACGCCTATGTCTATGGTCCTTATGCAAAGCCGGTCCTGTCGATTGCACCCGGTGATCTGGTTGTGGCTGAAACCGAGGATGCTTTCGGCGGCGCAATAAAAACCGTCGACGATCTGCCGACAAGGTCGATCAGGATGCCGTTCGTCAATCCACAGTGTGGACCTATCGCCGTCGAAGGAGCCGAGAAAGGCGATGTGCTCTGCGTCCACATCCATTCGATCAAGCCGCGGGGACCACAGCCGGTGGGAACATCAGCCCTGATCCCGGAATTCGGCGGACTGGTGTCGAACGCGGCCACCGCCATGTTGCATCCTCCGCTTCCCGAACGAGTGATGAAATACGAGGTCACCGAAGCGGGTATCAAGTTCAATGACCGGATCACGCTTCCCTATGAGCCTTTCATCGGCACGCTTGGCGTTTCGCCGGAGATCGAGGCGGTTTCCTCACTGCAGCCCGATTACTGGGGCGGCAATATGGACCTGCCCGACGTAGCACCCGGTGCAATTCTTTATTTTCCGGTGATGGTGGAAAAGGGATATCTCTTCCTTGGGGACTGCCACGGCAGGCAGGGCGATGGCGAACTCTGCGGGGTCGCGGTGGAAATGCCGTCTACCACCACGATCCAGGTCGATCTCATCAAGAACTGGCAGATCGCCTGGCCGAGGTTGGAGACTGGCGAAGCCATCATGGCTATCGGATCGGCACGGCCGCTCGAGGACGCCGCCCGCATCGCTTATCGCGAGCTCATCCGCTGGCTGGCGGCCGACTATGGCTTTGATGAATTGGAAGCTTATTTTCTGCTGACCCAGGCGGGGCGGGTCCGGCTCGGCAACATGGTTGATCCCAAATACACCATCGGCGCGTCAATCCTGAAAAATTATCTGGGAGCAAAGTAATGGATCTCGGCCTCAAGGGACTGAACGCTATCGTAACCGGCGGAAGCAAGGGTATCGGCCGTAGGGTGGCCGACCTGTTCGCGGAAGAAGGGACGAACGTTTCGATCTGCGCGCGCAAGGAAGTTGAAGGTGCGGTTGCCGATTTAAAAAAGATAGGTGTCAAGACATTTGGTGAGGACTTGGACGTTGGTGACAAGGAAGCGCTCGAAGGTTGGGTCGCCGGCAGCGCCAAGGCTTTGGGCGGCATCGACATCGTGATCGCAAATGTCTCGGCTTTGGCAGCGGCCGAAGACAGCGAAGCGTCATGGCAGGCGCAGTTCGATATCGACATGATGCACACGGTGCGGACGGTGAACGCGGCACTTCCCTATCTTGAAAAATCGAAATGGCCATCGATCGTCATCGTGTCGTCGGTTTCGGGCCGCGAGATCGATTTCACCTCACCGGCATACGGCGCGATCAAGGCGGCACTCATCCACTATGCCCACGGTCTCGCTCACAAGCTGGCGCCCAAAATGATCCGGGTGAACTCCGTCTCGCCAGGAAATGTCTATTTTAAAGGTGGCATCTGGAACTATGTCGAAGACAACATGCCCGATTTGTTCAAGTCCGCGATGGCGCTCAACCCAACGGGGCGGATGGCCACGCCCGAGGAAATCGCCAAGGGAATCGTATTCCTTGCAAGTCCGGCATCAAGTTTCACCATGGGTACCAACCTGGTGATCGACGGAGCGCTGACTAAAGGCGTGCAGCTTTAGTGTGAGGTAGCGAGGAAAGCCGCAACTTCGCGGTTGAAGCGTGCGGCGTTCTCGAAGAACATGAAATGCCCGCCGCCTTCGTTTTCCTCGAAAATAACCGATCTCGCCGACGGGTTGACGGAAGCGATCCACTCCTGCGATTCAGCGGAAAATATGCTCTTGCGGCCACCGACCACGAGAGCCGGAAGGCGTGTCGCCGCAATCACGTCCCGCCAGTCGCTGAGGCAATGATCGAACAAAAGGTCGGCGGCGGCGGCGCGCGCCATCTTGAGATTTTCCGTTGCAATCCAGCGCAGATCTTCCTGTTTGACCGAAGCGGTGAACATACCGCTCAGGATATCCATGGTACCTTCAACCGTCTCGGTATCGCGGACCCGGTCACAGAAATCGGCAACCGCCTGAACATCGGAGAAAAGACAGCCATAGCAAAGCTTTTCGTCATCGGTCCATTTGGGCAGTGCGCCAACCATCGGCGCCTGGTCAACAATGATCAGTTTGCGCAGCCTGGCGGGACCGAACAGATCGAGGTAGCTCCAGATGATCGAACTCCCCATGGAATGACCGAGCAGATCAACCGATTCCACATCGAGGAATTCAATGACCTCGGCCAAATCTTTCGCCAGCCGCTGGATGCGGTAGCCCCCGGCGGGCTTGCTGCTTTCACCATGACCCCGCATGTCGAGAGCGATCACGCGCGAGTTCTCCGCAAGGGCGGGAATGTTGCGGCCAAATTCAGCAGCCGACTGCGACCAGCCCGGAATCATGATGAGCGGATGGCCCTGCCCAGACTCGAGTGCGTGGAGAGAAAGACCACCGGGAAGCGCGATCCAGCGCGAGTTAATTTTCAAAAGAGCGCTCTGCCGTTGTCTTTGGCGAAGGCGTGCCATTTTTCCCGGTTGGCGGTGATATAGCAGATATCACCCTCCTTCCCGTCGAAATCGGTCGCCGTCTTAACCCGAATGCGCGCGTCGGCGAGATCGACATCAATGATCATGTCTCCGCCGAGAAGTTCGGTGACGAATATCTTTCCGGTGATGTGGTCTTCGTTAGGCCGCGTAAGCGAGATGGTCAGCACATCGTGCCTTACGCCTAAACGGATCTTGTCGGCCTTAAGATTAGCCGACAGCATGCGGGCTTGTTCTGGCGTTACGGAAATGTTGAAATTCTGGTGCTTGAAACGCGTTTTGCCTTCGGTTTCCACTACATCGCAGTCGACGAAATTCATCGCCGGTTCGCCGACGAAGCCCGCGACCCAGGCATTGACCGGCTTGTTATACACTTCGCGCGGCGTGCCTAACTGCTGTAGCTCGCCTTCATACATCACGGCGATCTTGTCGGCCATTGACATTGCTTCGAGCTGATCATGCGTGACATAGATCATCGTGGTGCCGAGTGTGCGTTGCATATGCTTGAGTTCGCCTCGCATATGGGCGCGGAGCTTGGCGTCGAGATGGGCGATCGGTTCATCGAAGAGGAACAGCTTGGGTTCGCGCACAATGGCGCGGCCGATGGCGACACGCTGTTTTTGTCCGCCCGAAAGTTCCTGCGGCCGCCGCTGCAACAACTGGTCGATTTCGAGGAGTTTTGCGGCCGAGGCCACTCGTTCTTTTATCGCGGATACGCTTTGGCCTCGTAGTTTGAGAGGGTTGGCCATGTTCTCGAACACGGTTTTATGCGGATAAAGCGCGTAGTTCTCGAACACCATCGCAACGTCACGGTCCTTGGGGGCCAGTTCGTTGATGCGCTTCCCATCGAAAAGAATTTCGCCGGCCGATATGTGCTCAAGCCCCGCGACCATGCGCATGGTTGAGGACTTGCCGCAGCCCGAAGGGCCGAGGATCGACAGGAAGCTGCCGTCCTCGCATTCGAAGTGGAGATCTTTCACGGCTTCCATGTCGCCGTATTTTTTCCACACGTGATTGAAAGAAACTTTTGCCATACCCTATTCCTTTACCGCGCCCATGGTCAGGCCGGTGACGAGATATTTTCGGATGACGAGGCCAAGTAGCATCATCGGTAGCGTGGTTACGGTGCCCGCCGCCATGATCGAGCCCCATTGGATGTTCTGCGGCTGCACCAGTTCGCGGGTCGCCACGGGAAGCGTCTTGGCCCCGCCGGAACCGATGATGGCGGCGAACAGGAAGTCGTTCCAGGCAAACAGGATGCACAACACGATGAAGGCGCCGATGCCCGGTGCCACCAGGGGCAGGATCGCGAGGAATGCCTTGAAGCGCGTGGCGCCATCGACCATCTGCGCCTCCTCGATGGCATAGGGCACGTTGTCGAAGAAACCTTTTAGTATCCAGATGGCAAAGGGCAGGTTGAAGGTGGTGTAGGCGAGAATGAGGCCTGGCAGTGTACCGACCAGTTCGAGTTCGCGGAAAATCCAGTACAGCGGAACCATGACGGCCACGACCGGCGCCATGCGGGTTGAAATGACCCAGAAGAATAAATCACTCTTGCCGCGGAATTCGATGCGCGACAGGGAATAGGCGGCCATCGAGCCGAGGACAACGGAGACGACGGCAGAACCGGCGGCGGCGATCAGGCTATTGACCATGTAGGTGGCGAAACCGAGATTGAGAAACAGGTCTTCGTAATGTTTAAGCGTGGGCGTGAAGTCGAAGAACACCCAGGCGCCCGCCCAGTCGCCGACCGCGGGAAGCTTGAACGCTTCAAGCAGATCTTTGAACGAAGACGTGAACATCACGATGATCGGCAGCAGCGTCCACACCAGATAAACCGCGATGAACACGCCGCAGAACCATTTGAACGCCTTGTTGGCAAACGTATCGTAGTGAACGACGTCACGGGAGGCCATGTTCGCTGTGTCCTTGACCTGTCAAACTTTTTTCGGTTGCTGCCGGTCGAACACCTTCACCAGAAACATGCCGAGAAGGATGGTGATGACGAGAAGCGTAAGGGCGATTGCGGCACCGCGGCCGAGCTTGAAGAATTTGAACGAAACCTCGAACAGATAGATCGGCAGGATTTTCGTTGCGTTACCGGGTCCGCCACCGGTCAGCACCAGAGCGGAATCGATGAAGCGGAAATTGTCCATGAAGCGCAGCATGATGGCGATGACCAGCACCGGGTAGAGGTTGGGCACCGTCACGGAGATGAAATTGCGGAAGGGCGATGCGCCATCGACCATGTTCGCCTCAAGCTGGTCCTGCGGCACGCGCTTCAGGCCCGCCAGCGTGATGAGGGTGATGAGGGGAGTCCATTGCCACACGTCAACGATGACGATGGCGAGCATCGCCGTATTGGCGCTGCCCAGAATTGACTTCGGTCCGAGAATGCCGATGCTCTGGAGAATCCAGTGATACCAGCCGAAGGTGCCGTTATACAGGAAGTACCACACCATTCCGGCGATAATCGGCGCCATCATCATCGGCATGAGCAGCGCGGTTACCAGAATCTTTTCAAACCGCGCGCCGTTGAGGGCCACCGCCAGAAATACGCCGATCACGATCTGCAGCGTCAGGCACATCGCACTGTACTGAAACAGCAGCAACCAGCCGTTCAGAAAACGGGCATCGCCAGCCAGCTTGATGAAATTTCCGAAATCGTTCCACACCACGCTGCCGATCTCGACATCGTGCAGGCTCATGTAGATCATCCAGAAAAACGGATAGATCGATATGAAAGCGAGAAGCGCGATGGCCGGCGCCATCAGGAGGAAGTAATAACGCTTTGAAGGGAGCGGATTGAGCTTGGCGGGCGGCTGCAGGCCGCTGGGCATGGGGCGCGCTTCGACACTTTCCTGCAACGCGCGCAGGCGAAAAATGCTTTTCGACGTCATGCCCGTGGCCGCTGCTGTCATGATGATGCCCTGAAAAGCTCCAGCGGCGGATACCGCCGCTGGAATTCTTTGATCAAACACGCCCTAGTTGGCGCCGTTCAATTCGTCGAGCTGCGTCTGGATCGACTTGCCCGCGTCTTCCGGCGACAGTTCGCCTGACAGGCACTTCTGCACCTCGGCCGCGAGGATCGAATGATACTCGTTGGCCTGGGGAATTTTCGGCCCCAGCACGAAATGCGGATCCTTGATGCCATAATCGTACACGGCATCGAACGTCAGCGCATTCGGCATGGAAGTCGGACGCACCCTCGCCTTTTTCACTTCTTCCATGGCAAGAACCGACTTGCGCGTCGGCGTACCGCCGAGGCCCTTGAGAACGCTGAACTGGTTCTCGCGCGACACCGACCAGATGGCGAAGATGTAGGCGGCACGCTTCAGGTCTTCGGATGCATTGCCGTTGATGCCGATGCCGCCGATGCCGCAGTTCGTGCCGTTGACCGCTTCACCGCCATTCTTGATCCATTCCGGATCGCCCTTCGGGCACGGTGCATAGGCCGTCTTGCCACCGGCCGCGCGCGAAGTCTTCTCGTCTTCGATCGAGGCGGCGAACTCGTGATACTGCGTCTGCATCGCGATATTGCCGGACTGATAGACGGTGTTGAGCTCGAGCGTGCCGTTGGCCAGATTGTCGGGATGTGATACGTCGGCCAGTTCCTTGAACTTGGTCAACATTAGGATCGACTGCTCGTCGCCCCAGTTGGTCTTGCCAGGCGTCTTCGATCCGAGCTTGTCGTCGATATTCCAGTCGATCCAGCGGCCGTTGGCGAACAGGAAGCGCTGGATGTCGAGTTGTGTCGTCCAGGCGAAGGAGCCCATGTGCTGGGCATAGCCGTAAGGAACGTCCTTGCCGGCTTCCTTGGCCTTTTTGAAGAAGGCCGCCATGTCGATAACGTTTTTCCAGGTCGTGTCCTTGTTGAATTCCAGCCGGTAGCCTTTTTCGGCCTCGAAGTCCTTGGAGTTGGCCTCGAAAAGGTCCTGACGGTAGAACGTGCAGGCAATCGCTGCGTCATACGGCAGCGCGATGATCTTGCCTTCGGTATAGAATCTGCCGCACGCCGACAGGAAGTTTTCGAACCAGGCATCGTCGCCATAGCCCTCGGCGTCCTGCGGCAATGTGGCGTCCCCGAACATGGGTGTCATGTCGGCATAGAAATCGGCAAACGGCGCGCCGATCGGCTTGTCCTGGACATAATTCAGAACATAGTCGGCTTTGCCGCCGCGAAGATCGATACCGACCTTCTGCTGCACGACGGGCAGATCGTCGGTCAGGATCGTCACTTCAATGCCGGTGAGATCGGTAAAGGTCTTGATCTTGTCGCGGATGGCGAAAGAGGGAGGCGTGTTCTCCGACATGAACACCAGCTTCGAGCCTGCATACTGCTTCCATTTTGCGTCGTCGGACGACTGGGCCTGCACCTTCGACCTTGTAATCGTTGACCCGAGGCCGAGGGTCAGCGAGCCGGCGCCAAGGGCTGTCGCGGCGCCGCCACCGAGTTCGAGAAACTTGCGCCGGTTGACGCTGGTATAGACTGCGTTTTTAGGTCTTGAGAACATCTGGTTTCACTCCCATGAAATTGTCCGCCCATTCGGGCCTATGTATTATCGTCAAGCACGGCCGTTATCCCTCGTTCGCTGCTCCTTTCGCCGCGGCCTTCACTGGCCCGCGATATGTTTCTTGATCAGGGCGTTCACTTCATTCGCCTTTTCCATGAACACCATGTGGCCGGCATTGTCGAGAACATGCACGTTTGCCCCCGGCAGGTTCGCCGCGTGGGACGCCGGAATGACTTGATCCTCTTTGCCCCAGATGACGAGCGTGGGCGGCAACTTGTCCGCCAATTGCTTGCCCGGCGCATCGCGCTGCCTGCCGTTTTCGAAAAGCCCGGCGCTCAACTCCTTGAGGACGCGATCGACGCCGTCGAGACGCTTGTACTTCAACACGTCGTCGACAAGCTTGCGGCTGACCAGGCTCTTGTCGGCAAACAATTTTTCAAGCACGGGCTTCAGATCCTTTCGGCCCTCGGCGGCGGTGAAGTTCGAAACATAGGTTCCGATCTCGCCACCAAGCCCCAAGGGCGCCACGAGCGTAAGTGACTTGACTTTCTCTGGGTGATTGATCGCCATCTGCATGGCGATCCCCCCTCCCATCGAGTGTCCGACAAGATGGGCGCTGCCGATGCCGGTCTTGTCCATGAACTGCGCCAGTGCTTTGGTGAGCGAGGCGAGGCCGGGATTGTCCAGCGCCTTCGAAGATTGCCCATGGCCGGGAAGATCGAGGGCATAGACCGTCGCCTTTTCGGCCAGGGCGTCGATATTGAACAGCCAGTTGTCAAGATCGCCGCCGAAACCGTGGACGAGAATGACGGTGTCGCCGCCGTCGCCCCGCTTGGCGTAACGCAGCTTGCCTGCGGGTGTATCGGCGGTTTCGTATTTCGGTCCCTGCTCGCCTTCATCCTCGTCCACGGCCGGAGCCACATAGGACGAGACATAGTCTTCGATCTCGGCATCTGGCACCGAAGGGTCGGCAATGACGCCGAGCAGCGCCTTCACTGGATAAATCGTGTCGGCCGAACCCACGCGGCGGCGTAGCACGCCCCCTTCCGAGGCTTCGAGCGAGCCTGCGATCTTGTCGGTCTCCACTTCAAGTATGGCATCACCGGGTTTGATCGTGGTGCCATCCTCGACCAGCCAGGAGGCAAGCTTACCCTCCTTCATCGAGAGGCCCCATTTGGGCATCAGTACGGGAACAATGCGTGTGTCTGTCATGGTACCGGCCTCAGTGCGACATGGTTTTGCGGACGGCGGCGGCAATACTCTCCGCCGAGGGAATATAAAGATCCTCAAGGATCGGCGAGAATGGCACCGGTGTATGGGGCGCGGTCACCATCTGGATCGGGCCTTTGAGCGCTCCGAAGCATTCCTGCGCCACCATCGAAGATACATCGCACGCGATCGAGCAGCGCGGATTGGCTTCATCCACGCACACCAGCCGCCCGGTACTGGTGACGCTGTCCATGACCGTGTCCCAATCGATCGGCGACAGCGTGCGAAGGTCGATCACTTCGCATTCGGTGCCGGACTTGGCCAATGTTGCCGCCGCATCCATGGCGCGATGCACCATCATGCCATAGGTGACGATGGTGCAGTCCTTGCCGTCGCGCACGATATTCGCTTCGCCAAAGGGAATGGTATAGGATTCTTCCGGAACGTCAGTTTCAAGCCCATAGAGATTCTTGTGCTCGCAGAAGATAACGGGATCGTTGTCGCGGATGGACTGGATGAGGAGACCCTTGGCGTCATAGGCATTCGACGGGCACACCACCTTGAGTCCGGGGATATGGGTGAACAGCGGCGTCAGCATTTGCGAATGCTGGGCGGCGGCGCGGAACCCCGCACCCACCATCGCGCGGATGACTACCGGTGTTTCCGCCTTGCCGCCGAACATGTAGCGGAATTTCGCCGCCTGGTTGAATATCTGGTCGAAGCAGACACCCATGAAATCGAGGAACATGAGTTCCGCCACAGGCCGCATGCCGCATGCAGCGGCTCCGACGGCGGCCCCGATATAGGCCGATTCCGACAGCGGCGTATCGAGCAGCCTGCCCTTGTGCTTGCCATGCAGTCCCTTGGTGACGCCGAGAACGCCGCCCCATGCGTCTTCTTCGCCCTGGGCGCCCGACCCGCCGACGATGTCCTCGCCCATGACGAAGACCGTGGGGTCGCGGGTCATTTCCTGGTCAAGGGCCTCGTTGAGCGCCTGACGAAAGCTGATTGTGCGTGCCATGTTATGTGATTTCCCTAAGCTCAATAGCTGACATAAACGTCGTTGGTGAGGTCGGCCGCCGTTGGCAGGGCCGATGCCTTGGCATAGACAAGTGCTTCGCGGATGAGAGCGACGATGTCCTTGTCGATGGCCTCCAGTTCGCTCCTCGCAATGACGCCGGCTTCGACGATGCGCTCGGAGAACAGCTTGATGCAGTCCTTGTTGGCGCGGATGTCTTCGACCTCGCCCTTGCCGCGATATGTCTGCTGGTCGCCTTCGAAATGTCCGAACATGCGGATCATCTTGCATTCGAGCAGCGCGGGGCCGCCGCCTTCGCGAGCCCGCTTGATGATCTCTCCCGCCGCCTCATAGACGGCGAAGAAATCGAGGCCATCGACGGTGACGCCGGGAAGACCAAAACCTGCCGCGCGATCGACATAGCTGTCGACGGCAACCGCATAATCGCGCGACGTCGACTCGGCATAGCCATTGTTTTCGACGACGAATATGGCAGGTAGGTTCCACACCGCGGCGAGGTTGAGGCTTTCAAGGAAGGTGCCCTGGTTCGAGGCACCATCGCCCACAAAAGAAATGCCGACGGCACCGTCACCCCGGTATTTGGCGGCAAGTGCCGCGCCGCAGATGAGAGGAGCGCCCGCCCCCAGGATGCCGTTGGCGCCCATCATGCCCTTCGAGAGATCGGCGATATGCATGGAGCCGCCCTTGCCCCGGCACGAACCCGTCACTTTGCCATAGATTTCGGCCATCATGGCGCGGGGATCGACGCCTTTTGCGATGCAATGGCCGTGCCCGCGATGGGTCGACGCAATCCGGTCGATGTCTTTCAGATGCATCATGATGCCGGTGCCCGACGCCTCTTCGCCGGCATAGAGATGGACGAAGCCCGGAATGTCGCCCTTGGCGAATTCGCCGTGCAGGGTTTCCTCGAATTCGCGAATGGTCCGCATGGTCCGGTAGGCTTGCAGAAGATGGGCCTTGTCGAGCGGAAAGACGGGGCCGGACGAGCGAGACTTCGTAACGGGTTTTTTCGGGGCTGCGGCTTGTTTCACCGGAGCCCTCTTGGCGGTCGCAGCCTTTGCCGTGGAGGATTTCCGGGTGTTCGCAACTTTTACACCACGAGCCTTTTTGGCGGGGACCGCCCGTCTTGCGGGGGCGGCCGCTTTCTTGGTTGGCGTTTTTCGCGCTTGAGTGGCGCGTTTGGCGGTGCTCTTCCTGGCTTTTGGTTTCTTCATGGCGGTCTCCCCGTCCCGTGGTTAGTGGTTCAATTTACGACGCATCAATCCATTCTTGGCGGCAAATTGCATGCAGGCACTCACATTCACCGTCCGGAAGGCCGACGGCAAGAGTTCGACACTGACGTCGTCCGTTGGCGTGAACGATAGTTCTCTCTCGCCGTCGAGCGCGATCGACCCCTCTCTGATCTCGGGGCGGATTTTCCGGTTTGCCGGCAAGACGCGAAAATTGCGGATGCCGATCGAACGGATGTAGCCCGGAGCGATCGGCGCATCGAGACTGATCTTGGCTTCCGCGCCGTCGCCGAGCCGCACATGCAGGCCACGCCGCTCAAGGCGGGACACCGGCTTGAGCAGTCCGGCGATCGCTGACATGCCGATGGCTTCTGGATCGGCGAAGGTCACGAACAGTTCGCGAAACGTCTCCGTGCGCCAGAGAGCGCGCGCCCCGATGAACCGGTCGGTTACCACGGCAACATCGACCAGAGCGATTTCCTCTTTGTCATTCACCCGCACCACAAGTTTTTTGTTGGGCAGATAAGCCGTCTTGGGCGGCACGCTGCCGCTTACCGCGAGACCAACGGCGAGACCGGTGATCGTCGGTTCGCGATGCTCGGGAAACGCATTGTTCGTGCCGGTTGAAATACCGGCAACCGGCACGTCGCCGCACGCCGACACCACGGCGCGATGAGTTCCGTCGCCACCCAGAACGACGATGGCGGCAACGCCATTCTCCTTCATCTCGCGCGCGGCCCGTATCGTATCATCCACAGTGCCTGAAATCTTGTAGTCGAGATGTTCCAGTTTCGGAAAGTGCCGCTCGCCCTGATTCTCGGAGCGGTCGATACCGCGCCGCACATGATGCCGGATGCCGCCGTTCTCGGGCATCATCACGACGGACTCAATGCCGCAGGCATGAAGGCATGAGAGAATGCGCAGCACAATATTGGCGCGGTCGGTTATCTGCAGCGCCGTCGCGTTGGCGATCACCCGCCGGATATCCCGCGCCGAAACTGGATTGGCAATAATACCGACGGTTGTTCCCATTCATCCCGGACGTTTTTTTATTTTTTAACTTCGCGTAGAGGGGCATGAGGGGCCAGCGATGTCAAGGGCGGAGCTTCGCAGAGTTGAAGGCAACCTCGATATGACGTGTCGTCATTGGCAGGGAGAGCTTCACAGTTCAATTGGACTGGGCCGGGAAGGCGGATCGGGACTTGCCAACAATATTGATCTGCTCCAACATCACGCACAATGAGCTGGTCATCGTGTGGATGTCAGCCAATGGGAGGAGTGCATATGAAACTTACAAGACGCGATTTTACCGTGGGCGCACTGATTGCCGCCGGTACCGCCGGCATGCCGGTTTTCGTCAAAGCCGAAGGTACCAAGACGGTTGCGCTGCTGTTCGACAGTCTCGTCTCGCCGTTCTGGGTTTCGGGCATCGAGATCATGCGGGCGAAGGCCAAGGAATATGGCTGGGAGACACTCGAAAACATCTCGGACTTCGATGACAACAAGCAGTTCGAGCAGGTCAAGGCCATGATCGGCCGCAAGGTCGACGGCATCCTGATCATCCAGACGGATTCGAAGGCTGTCATACCGGCGATCCGCGCGGCAAATGAAGCCAACATTCCGATGGTGCACTTCAACCGTCCGCCGGCCGAGAGCGACGCGTACTCCGTGGCGATCCAGGCCGACAACCGCAAGATCATGGCCGACACGGTCGAATTCCTCGTATCGGAAGCCAAGAAGCTGGGCGGCAAGTACAAGGCCTGCCTGCTGATCGGCGATCTGGGCGACGTCAATGCCATCCAGCGCCGCGACGGCTTCTTCGACGTTGTCGACAAAAACACCGACATCATTGAAGTCGTTGCCCGCGTCTCGACCGAATGGAATGCCGACAAGGCATTTGCCGGACTGACCAACGCCCTGCAGGCCAATCCCGATATCAACTTCCTGGTCACGTCTTCCGACTTCATGCACCCGCAGATCGAGCAGGTTTTGCAGACTGCCGGAAAGTGGCACAAGCGCGGCGAGCCCGGACATGTGCTGTTCGGCGGTTTCGACGGCGACGAGGGGGCCTATGCGCGCCTGAAGGACGGCTATCTCGATGCCTGCGGCGTGCAGAACCTTTTCCTCGAAGTCGATATGGCTTTCCAGGCCTTCAAGGATATGTGGGACGGCAAGAAGCCGGCCAAGCTGCTGCTTGATCCGGGCTTCGTCATCACCCAGGACAACCTGGCGGAGAAGCAGGAACAAATGTGGGGCTACACCGTCTGGAAAAAGCAGAACGGTTAAACCTATTCTCTGCGCCGCCATGACGGATTGTCATGGCGGCGTTTGCCCTGTCTTCTGCGAGCACCTCACCAGATGAATACCGTTGACGCCTCGGTTGTCACGATGCCTCGGGCGCAAGCCGCATGGAAGCGGTTACTTTTGTCGGAGTACCTCGTCCTCGTTCTCACCGTTGTATATTTCCTCGCGATGTGGACCATCGTTCCCGAGATCGCGACGCTCGATACCCAGCTTGACATTCTCAGCGCAATGATGCCGCTCCTGGTCGTGGCAATCGGTCAGACGTTCGTGCTGATTGTCGCCGGCATCGATCTCTCGGCTCCCTCGATCATCGCCATGGCGAGCGTAGTCGGCGCATCGGTGCTGACAGGAGATGGCGGCTATGCCAGCGGTACGGGAATGGAAATCCCCGCCGGCATTCTCGCTTTCATTGCCGTGGGCTGCGCCATCGGAACATTCAACGGCATTTGCACCACCCGTTTCAACATGCCCTCCTTCATCGTCACACTGACGACGATGATGTTTTTTTCCGGTGCCGCGATCTGGTACACCACCATCCATACGGACGCGAGCAGCATCGGTAATCTGCCGCGCGCCTTTGTCGCCATTGGTCAGGGTCGCGTTTTCGGCCTGCCGATTTCCCTCGCGGTCGTGCTGGTTGTCGCAGGCACCGCCCATTTTGTGCTTAGCCGAACGGTTTATGGCCGCTGGCTCTACGCCGTGGGCCTCAATCCACGCGCCGCCGCCGTGTCGGGTATTCCGGTGCGGCGCGTCGTGTTCTGGGCCTTTGTCATTTCCGGCATTTGCGCGGCCATAGCCTCGATCCTCTATACCGGCCGTCTTGAAACGGGCACCCCAGTGCTCGGCCAGCGTATCCTGCTGGACGTCGTGGGTGCCGCGGTGATCGGCGGCGTCAGCCTGTTCGGCGGCAAGGGAAAGATTCTCTGGACGATCTTCGGCGTTCTGTTCCTGACCGTGATTGACAAGAGCCTGCAGCTCCTCGGGCTTCCGATTGCTTCGGTCTTCGCCATCAAGGGCAGCATCATTTTGTCGGCGGCAATCATTGACGCTGTGCGTCACCGGCTGTTGGTGCGCGCTTGACAGGAATCTCTGTATCAGGATCGACTCCGATGGCGGACAGACTTCCGCTGCTTTCAGCGGAAGGACTTTGCAAAAGTTTCTTCGGCGTCGAAGTCCTTCATAAAGTGGGCTTCTCGATTCAGGCGGGACGGGTGCTCGGCCTTGTTGGAGAAAACGGCTCAGGCAAATCGACCACCATGAACATCATTGGCGGCGTTCATCAGATGGACGCCGGCCGCATTATGTTTGATGGCGTGGACTACCGGCCAAAGGGACCGCGTGACGCCGCAAAGCAGGGCATCGCCTTCATCCATCAGGAACTCAATCTTTTCCGCAACCTCAGCATTGCCGAGAACCTGTTTATCACCGACTTTCCCAAACTGGTGCCGGGCCTGCCTTTCATCGACCGCGGCGCGGCCCGCGCCAGTGCTGAGAAACTGCTGGCCGCGGTCGATCTCAACCTGTCTCCCGCGACATTGGTCAACCGGCTGTCGCAAGGCGAACGCCAGCTTGTGGAAATCGCCAAGGCGATTGGCAGCAAGGCCAAGGTGATCATCTTCGACGAACCGACCACCTCACTGACAACGCGTGAAACCGGCCGGCTCTTCGAAATCATCAACCGCCTGCGCCAGAAGGGCATCGCGATCATCTATATCAGTCACATCCTTGAGGACATCATGCGTCTGTGCGACGATATCGTTGTCCTTCGCGATGGACACGTGGTCGGCGCGGCGCCCAAATCAGCGATGACGATCGAGGGCATGATTTCGCTGATGGTGGGGCGGCGCATCGATCAGCTTTTTCCGCCGCGCGAGGTTCGCGTCGCTCCAGGTCCGCCGGTTCTGGAAGTTAAAGGCCTCACCCAGCGCGGGACAGTAAAAGACATTTCCTTCACGCTGCGCGAAGGCGAAATCCTGGGGCTGTCCGGCCTGATGGGAGCGGGACGCTCGGAGCTGGCGCGCATTCTCTTCGGCATCGACAGTTTTGGATCGGGCGAGATCGTCATACAGGGGACGCCGGTGGCGACACCGACGCCAACAGCCTGCATGGATCGTGGCATGGCCTTCCTCACCGAGGACCGCCGCGTCGAAGGCCTGATGATGGAGGCGACGATCGATCACAACATCGCTCTGTCTTCACTCCAGAATTATGCAGGAGGTCTTGGCGGCGTGATCGACCGGAGCCGGCTCGATGGCGACATCGCCAAGGTGAGCACCTCCGTCCAGATCGGCGCCCGCGATACTGCACGCACGCTTGTAAAGAATCTGTCGGGCGGCAATCAGCAGAAAGTCGTCATTGGGAAGTGGCTGTTGCGGACACCCAAGGTCTTCATTCTCGACGAACCGACACGCGGAATCGACGTTGGCGCGAAGAACGAGGTTTACAAGATCATCAACCGACTGGCCGCTGGCGGTGCGGGTATCCTGATGATCTCCTCGGAGACCGAGGAACTCATTGGCATGTGCGACCGCATCATGGTGATGGCGCATGGCGAGATCCGGGCCACGTTCGAACGTGGCGGCTTCAACCGGGAGGAAATTCTGCGCGCCGCTATGTGGGACGGAATCAGGAACACCGCGCAATGAGCGGCCTTCGCGGCAAGTTTGTGCTTCTCGTGCTGCAGAACGCGCCTCTTCTTTTGTTCGCCGTGCTTGTGGTGGTGTTCGGCCTGATGTCGGACCGTTTTCTGACCCCCATCAATTTTGTCAACATCATAAATCAGTCCAGCCACATCGCCATCATCGCGATCGGCATGACCTTCGTTCTGCTGATCGCGGGCATCGATCTTTCGGTCGGCGCAAACATGTATCTGAGCGCCGCCGTGCTGGGCGTATTTCTCCCCGGACTGCCGCCCATCCTGGCATTTCCCGTCGTTGTGGTGCTGGGCCTTGCCTTCGGCATGGTCAATGCATTCATGATTACCCAGTTGCGGGTCGCTGCATTCATCACGACTCTGTCGACTCTGTTTATCGGAAGGGGAATTGCTCTCTACTTTTCCGGCAACAAGATGGTGCCGTTCAGCAAGGATGTCCTCACTTTCGGCCGCACTGCCTATTTCGGTGTGCCCTCGGCGATCTGGGTCTTCCTGCTTGTGCTGCTGATCGCCTTCGTCGCTCTCAGGTTCACGGCGTTCGGCCGTCAGGTCTATGCAATCGGCGCCGATCCGGACGCCGCCGCTAAAGCGGGCATCAATGTCAAACGCGTCGTCTTTTCCGTCTACTGCATCTGCGGTGTCTGCGCCGCCGTAGGGGGACTTGTCTCGGGGAGTCAGGTCGCCGTAGCCTCATCGACCTTCGGGTTTCAGAAGGAGTTTCCGGTGATCGCCGCCGCGGTGCTCGGAGGAACGAGCCTGTTTGGTGGCCGTGGCGGCGTGCTAGGAACGGTCTTTGGCGCGGTGCTGATCCAGACGGTCGAAAATGGACTGGTGATGACCAACGCCAACCCTTACCTCTATCCGCTGGTCATCAGCGTCATCATATTCATCGCCGTGTTCACCGACAGTTCGCGCACCACCGTGCTTGAGCGCCTTGAGCGGCGAAAAATCAGGGTTGAGCCGGACTGAGCATTTCATTGGCCCCCTCACACCTCTATTCGAAAGTTAAAGACAGCATGGATAATCCATTCGATTTGACCGGGCGTGTAGCATTGATAACCGGCGGAAATGGCGGGATCGGTCTTGGAATGGCAAAGGGCCTCGCGGCGGCGGGCGCCATGATTGCGATCGCGGGGCGCAATGCAACCAAGAACGCTGCCGCAGCCGCCGGACTGGTATCCCTTGGATCACGCGCGATTGCGATTGAGACGGACGTCACGAATGAGGCATCCGTTGCGAAAATGACGCGCACTGTAGCGGACGCGTTTGGAAAAATAGATATTCTTGTAGCCAATGCCGGCGTGAACACGCGCAAGAAGCCAGAGGATTATGCACTCGCGGAGTGGCACGAGATCCTCGATACCAATCTCACCGGCGTTTTTATTTGTGCGAAGGCGGTGCTTCCGGAGTTCAAGAAAGCGGGTGCCGGCAAACTCATCACCATTGGCTCGATGTCCTCGATCTTCGGCGGCGCGATCATCA
>JANLYR010000056.1:0-3786 GCA_031365765.1 Hyphomicrobiales bacterium
CCGCCGCTTCGAAGTAGTCGGCGAGCGCCTTCTCGGCGACCAGCACGTCGGCGTCATAGGCCGACAGCCCATGCTCGGAGGTGAAACGCGCCTTCTTCTCGTCCGGCAGCTCCGGCAGGTGCTTCTTCAGTTCTTCGACGAACACCGAGTCGAATTCCAGCGGCAACAGGTCGGGGTCGGGGAAGTATCGGTAGTCGTGCGCCTCCTCCTTCGACCGCATCGAGCGTGTCTCGCCCTTGTTCGGGTCGAACAGCCGCGTCTCCTGATCGATCGTGCCGCCGTCTTCCAGCACGCCGATCTGGCGGCGCGCCTCGTATTCGATGGCCTGTCCCATGAAGCGGATCGAATTCACGTTCTTGATCTCGCAGCGCGTGCCGAGCGCAGCCCCCGGCCGCCGCACCGACACATTGATGTCGGCCCGCAGGCTCCCCTGCTCCATGTTGCCGTCGCAGGTGCCGAGATAGCGCATGATCTGGCGCAGTTTCGTCACATAGGCCTTGGCCTCGTCGGCCGAGCGCATGTCGGGCTTCGACACGATCTCCATCAGCGCGCAGCCCGAACGGTTCAGATCGACGAGGCTCGCATTCGGATGCTGGTCATGCAGCGACTTCCCGGCATCCTGTTCGAGATGCAGCCGCTCGATCCCCACCTCGACGGAGCGTTTCGCATCGACATCGACATGGACGACGCCCTCTCCCACGATCGGCTGCTTGTACTGCGAAATCTGGTAGCCCTGCGGCAGGTCGGGGTAGAAATAGTTCTTGCGGTCGAACACCGAGCGCCGGTTGATTTCCGCCTTGAGGCCAAGGCCCGTCCGCACCGCCTGCTCGACGCAGAATGCGTTGATCACCGGCAGCATGCCCGGCATCGCTGCATCGACCAGCGACACATGGGCGTTGGGCTCGCCCCCATATTCGGCCGAAGCGCCCGAGAACAGCTTGGACTTGGCCAAGACCTGCGCATGCACCTCAAGGCCGATGATGATCTCCCAGTCCCCGCTGGCGCCTTTGATCCAGTCGCTCTTGTCGGCCACCCGCCTGGCGGAATTCAGCATCGCTCACCTCGAAATCGAGCGCTGTGCTAGAGGCTTCGGCCAAGCCGTTCAAGTACTACCAACCGGCCAGCCTCCGTGTTACGTCCTCGTCCAACCGAGACACTGCACGCGAGCCCATGAAAAAAACCCGTTCCCCCACTCTCAGGCGCGAAACCACGCTGGTCCATGCGGGCCGCGACTATTGCGAGCATGGCTTCGTCAATCCGCCGGTCTATCACGGCTCGACGGTGCTGTTTCCCGACACCGACACGCTGCACGACGAATCGCGGGGCTACCGCTATGCCAGGCGCGCCTCGCCGACTTCGCTGGCGGTCGAGGATGCGGTCGCTGGCATCGAAGGCGGCTACAAATCCAAGGTCTCGCCCTCAGGGCTAGCGGCGATCACCACCACGCTCCTCGCCTTCCTCAAGTCAGGCGACCACCTGCTTATGGTCGATTCGGTCTATGGGCCGATCCGCTATTTCTGCGACACGCTGCTGAAAGGTTTTGGCGTCGCGACAACCTATTATGATCCCCTGATCGGAAGCGCCATCGCTTCCCTCATCAGGCCCGAAACCCGGCTCGTCTATTGCGAAAGCCCGGGGTCCCAGACCATGGAAGTCCAGGACGTGCCGGCCATCGCCAAAGCGGCGCATGAGCGCGACTGCCTCATCTGCTTCGACAACACCTGGTCGGGCGGCTACTACTTCAGGCCTTTCTCCCATGGCTGCGACATCTCGGTCCAGGCCGGCACCAAATATCTGGGCGGCCATTCCGATGTCATGGCGGGCACCATCACCTGCACCGAACAGACCTGGCCCAGACTGAAAGAAGCGTTCGAGACCATGGGCCAGTGCCTCGGGCCCGACGACATGTTCCTCCTGCTGCGCGGTCTGCGCACCCTCGAAGTGCGGCTCGAACGCCATCACAAGAATGCCCTCGCCGTTGCGCAATGGCTGCGCACCCGGCCGGAAGTGGCGACAGTCCTCTATCCGGCCCTCAGCAACGCCCCCGGCCACGAATTGTGGAAACGCGATTTCACCGGCGCCAGCGGGCTGTTCTCGGTGGTTCTGCAACCGGCGAAACGTCTGGCCGTCGACCGCATGCTGGACAGCCTGACACTGTTCGGCATGGGCGCCAGTTGGGGCGGTTATGAAAGCCTGGTCCTCCCCTTCAAGGCCACCCGCACCGCCGCCGCAAGCGAACCCTCGGGACCGTGCCTGCGCTTTCATATCGGCCTCGAAAACCCTGACGACCTCATCGCCGATCTGGCGCAGGGGTTTAAGTGCCTGGCGGCAGCGGCTTGAATTGAGGGGCGTCTATCCCATCTGTTGGCCGTCAACTTGGGAGTGAGAGATGGAAACGATTGCGCTGCTGATCGCCGGGCTCATGGCCTTCACCGCCCCGGCGGTGGCCCAGGATGCCGACGATCCCGAACTCATCTTCAAGAAGACCACCGTCTGGCGGCTGCTCTCGCCCGATGCGAAACTCGCGACCTACGCCATCGACGATCCCGGCGTTGACGGCGTTGCCTGTCATTTCACCGTGCCGGAAGTGGGCGGCTGGAAGGGCTGGGCGGGCTTTGCCGAGGAGCGTTCGGAAACCTCGCTCTCCTGCCGACAGATCGGCCCCATCACCATCAAGGCCAAATTCGCCCAGGGCGAGGAAATATACCGCCAGCGCCGCTCGCTGTTCTTCAAAAAGATGCAGATCGTGCGCGGCTGCGATACCAAGCGCAACGTTCTGGTCTACCTCAGCTACACCGACCGGGTCATCGAAGGCTCGCCGCAGAACTCAACCTCGACCGTGCCGCTGATGCCCTGGGGCAGCCTGCCACCCCCCAAATGCGCGGACTTCGTAACGCCGTAGCGCTGCAACATTGCTTCTAAAAATGGCATGGCCGGTCTATCGCGGCAAGCTACCTGCACCGTCACCCAGGCCCGCGAACGCGACATCCTGATCGTCAAAGACCTGCCGAACGACTGAAAATTCGCAAGAAAAAAGGCCGGAACAGGACAATGCTCCGGCCCTAACAGCAGTTTGAGCGCTACGGCGTCTGGGTGGGCGTGGTTACGACATCGAAGACGACGTGCAGTTTGGTCGACCTGTTGGCACCGTCGCTGTCATTGCCTTTGCCCGTGAGCATCAGAACGACATCGAATTCCGCCGGGCCGTAGGCATAGGGCTGCACGCCCGGCGTGTCTCCATCGGTGTCGCCGATTGCGGCAAGATAGAACGCATAGTTCTGCGAGTTTTGCGTGACCTTCTGGTTCCCTTCGTCATCGGGGATGACGACGGTCGTGCCGGCCCTCCACTGATGGAAGTTCGTATCCGGTTCCAGGCAAGGATTGGGTTGAAGCGTTCCCCCTTGCGAGAGCCTCAGTTTCAGATAATTGGTCTTTTTCGATGGATCAAGATCGATCCACAGGTCTCCCTTGTACTGGTCGAGATCGGGGTTGGCCAAATCAACATCATAGGAATAAGTGAAGTTCCAGGCCGCTTTCCCCGGGTTGCCGGGTTGCGCTCCAGCCGGCACCTCGATGTGGACCAGGCCGTCACCGTCCACATAGGTCGAGCGGATATCCGGGCCTGTGCGGACGATCGCTTTCAGCCCCAGTTCCACGCCCGCTTCCTCATTCCGTTTGCGCTGGAAAGTGGTGTTGGGATTGCCCGCACCTTGCCAGATGAAACCAGGAGTGCAGCTGTCTTCCGCCGTTCCATGCAAGGACCGATCGAGATAGACCGGCAACTTG
>JANLYR010000091.1:0-1733 GCA_031365765.1 Hyphomicrobiales bacterium
CTCCCGAGTACGCTACCGTAAAATGTAGCGAAAGAGAGCTTATACTATCGCTCCTTTTGGCGTCTAGACCTAATAAATGCGAACTCCATTGGTTATACCCGGCAGGTCACGAATGAGGAGATGGCGAATTAGTTGCCCGTGAACAATTCGATTTTCATGCTTGAAGTGATCTGACGGCGCCGAACAGTGTTGCGAGGAACAGGCGCAAAAGAAGCTTCAGCCAGTTGAGGAGAAGGCGGAAGTTGTATCCGGCGGCGGCAAGGACGGCGTTGATGGCGTCACCCTGGGTTCCGGCCAAATAGTTTCGGCCCATGCGGTGCTCGATCTTGATGTGGCCGATGACCGGTTCGATTGCCGCGCGGCGTCGCATCTCGCGTTTGATGGCAGGCGTCATGTTTCGTTTCTGGCCTGTGGTGTAGACTTTGAACTTGTGGCTGAGGGCTGCGTTGTGACCCTTGTATCCGGCATCGGCGATGATGCGCTCGATGCCGTTGCCGATCATGGCCTCCATCTCCGGAATAATCCCAGCCAAGGTGTGGCCATCATAGGGATTGCCAGGCAGCGCCTTGGCGTGGAGCGCGAACTGGCCACCCCTTGAGCGATGCAGCGTCGTGGCTACGGACACTTTGACCCCGAACTCGTAAGGCGCATGCGCCTTGCCCTTGCCGATGCACTCGACCTCGGGAGCATGCAGGCTGTAGACTTTCTTGCCATGTTGTTTCTGGCGCTGTTCCAGCACCCGGCCCGCCAGGTGCAGGGGCTGCCGGAAGATGTCCTGAAGCTCGCCGTCACCCGCGATCTGCCGGCCGATATCGCGGATGGTGCGGCCGAGATAGGTCTTGAGCTTGCGCAAAGCCTTGCCCGCCCGCTTGAACTGCTTGGCATGGGCGTATCTCTGCTGCTTGATCAGCGCCAGCTTGCCTACCCGCTTGTAGGACTGGCGCAGATCGAGGCCCGCCTTCTTCGCCATGGCCACCAGTTTCTCACGCGCCCGATGCAGGAGCTTCGCATCGGTGGGGAACATCGCGTTCTTCGGCTGCACCGTAGTGTCGACGATCACCCGGCGGGTATCCCGTGGCGCCATCGCCCCGGTCCGGATTGCGACGGAAAGGCTTTCTTGCAGCAGCGATGCGGCGCGCTCCTCGCCCATGCGCTGCCGCCAACGGGTCAGCGACGAGCGGTCGAAGGGCAGTTCATGCAGAAAGAACTCCTCGCCGCAGAAGAACTGGAAGTAGGGGTTCTCGATCCACCGGGCGCATAGCTCCTCGTCGGAGAGATCGAAGGTATGCTTGAGGATCGCCAATCCCGCCATCAGCCGTGTCGGCAGCGGCGGCATGCCGGGGCCTTCGGCATAGACCTCGCCGCACTTCGTCTCGATGAAGCTCCACGACACCGCCTTCGACAGCGTCACCAACTCATGCTTCAGGTTGATGATCTGGTCGAGACGCGAGCGGAACATGTCCTGCGCGCCCGTCTCGCGGCGTTCGCGTGGCTTCATGGCGAATCCCTCCGGCTGATCTTTCAACCGAGTGAATCACGCTTCGAGGCATTCGTGAATCCCAAATCGTATTTGCAAGGAAACAGGCTTCAACATGACGCTTTCCGGCAAAATCGAAATCTTGCAGTTCCGACGTCATTCAATCCCATCAATGGGTTGGAAATAGTTCACAGGCGACTAGGAAACCGTGCGATCTGGGGCTCTGCAAGAGCAAAGCTTGAGGCAAAAATCGACC
>JANLYR010000159.1:0-2600 GCA_031365765.1 Hyphomicrobiales bacterium
GCGAAATCATGAAGTTTCAATCCGGCCTCGACCACAAGATCGATCTGGCCGATCGCGACGAGCCCATAATTGTAGCAGTCACCCCCGTAAAGTGTGTCTCGCATCAACGGAAGCAGGCGTTCGAACGCCCGGAAATCATCCGCAGAAAAGGCGGCGGGTGAGGTTGTCGCCTGCAAGGCATGCGCAAGGTGATTGCAACGGCGTGTGCGTGCGGGGGTGCCGTTGAACAGCGTCGGCTGCCCGTTCATGCCCACCCAGCGTTCGCCGCTGATCGGCTGGTCGATAATGCCGAGCACTGGCACCCCATCCTCGACAAGCGCAATCAATGTCCCGAAAATCGGGCGTCCGCCGACAAAGCTGCGCGTTCCGTCAATCGGATCGAGCACCCAGACACGCGATGCGCCTTCGCGGATGCTGCCAAATTCCTCCCCGACAATGCCTTCATCGGGCCGCTCAGCCTCGAGGATCGCGCGGATCGCCGTTTCTGCCGCGCGATCGGCAAGCGTCACTGGGGAAGCATCGGCCTTCATCTCCAGCCCGAATTCGGCCCGGAAATATGGTCGGATGGCCGCCCCTGCCGCATCGGCAAGGCGGCCGGCCAGGGCCAGATCAGCCGACAATTTCGTCCGGCTTGAAGAAATAGGCGATCTCGATCGCGGCATTCTCGTCGCTGTCCGAACCGTGGACCGAATTGGCTTCGATCGATTCGGCGAAGACCTTGCGGATCGTGGCCTCCGCAGCATTTTCCGGGTTGGTCGCACCCATGATGTCGCGATTGCGCTGGACAGCATTTTCGCCCTCAAGCACCTGCACCACAACCGGGCCGGACGTCATGAAGGCGACAAGATCGTTGAAGAAAGGGCGTTCGCGGTGGACGCCGTAAAAGCCCTCGGCCTGTTCCTTGGTCAGGTGGATGCGTTTCGAAGCGACGACCCGCAGTCCGGCGTCCTCCAGCATCTTCGTGACGCCGCCGGTCAGGTTGCGGCGGGTGGCATCGGGCTTGATGATCGAAAAGGTGCGATTGGCGGCCATGTCTGGTCGTCTCCATTGGGACTTGAGGATGAGGAATTGGCCGCGCCTCTATAGTGTGCGGGGTATGAGGGCAAGGGGTGCCGGTTACCCATCTGACGCACAATGGCGCGAAATCGTCGCTTGGATTCCCTAACTTCCCGCGAGTGAGGCGCTTGGTGGGAAGTTAGGGCGTCGCGAAAGATATAGATGATCAACGGCGTCGTGCGTTGGGCGGATATTCGGCCTCCGTTTCCAGAGTATGAGAAAGAACTATTGGTATCATCGCGAGTAAATTCCTATTTTTCAAGGCCTTGCGGGTTCACCGCACGCAAGGATGACAATCGTCGACTTTGTCGTACTGATCGTTGAATTAAAAACTCGGGAAAGCTGTGAAGTCAGGCGGACAAAGAATGTATTAAGACGCCTGATTTCGGTGCGTTCGCGCCCCGAATTGTTGACATTGGACTGCGGAAGGGTATTTCCGCTATTCAAGCCGAGGAATCTACTGCGAATGCTGAAGAGACTAAATTCGCTCTGGGTAGGAAATCGGCTCGGCTACCTTGAGCGCCTCTGCCTTACGTCAGCCGTTGCAGTCGGACACCCGGTTACTCTTTATTCGTATGAACCGGAGGAGTTGGTTGGCGTTCCCCAGGGGGTCGAACTCCGGGACGCCGCCGAGGTGATGCCCCGGAAACAACTCGTGCATTATTCCGATTCGGGTTCTGTCGCACTGGGCGCAAATTTCTGGCGCTATGCGATGATGGCGAAAGGGTTAGGCTTTTGGGTGGACATGGACTTCTACTTCCTTCGTCCACTGGAGTTTGAAAGCGAATATGTCTTTGGTTGGGAATATGAAGGATGGATCAACAACGCCGTCCTGCTCGCTCCGGCAGATTCCCAGATGGTACATGACTTGCTGGATATTCCGCAACCAAATCGCCGGCCACCTTGGTATGGACCGAGGCGAAGCCTGCTCTTTTATTGGGAGAGGCTTAGAAAGGGTCACGTCGGGGTCGAGGACATGCCTTGGGGGACCTACAGTTCCGGCCTGGTAACCTATGTGGCGAACAAGAACGGCCTCAATGAATTCGCGCAGTCGCCTGACGTGTTCTATCCCGTCCGCTGGAAAGATGCTCAAAACCTGTATGGACCCGCAGAGGCGGTAGAGCGTTTGATCGGTCCCGAGACACGAGCCGTGCACATGTGGCATTCTCGACTTGGCGGACTCCACAAATACCCACCACCTGCGGGATCCTATATCGACAGCGCGTGCCGCAAGCACGATATCGATACTTCGGAATGATCTTGTGATTTCGAGTGATAACGACATTTGAATTGCGGTGGCAGGGGCGAAAACCCTGAACTGCGTTCAGCGTTGAACGACGGCGCGAAGAGCAATAATTCCCAAATTTGACGGTTATCAAGGTCTCCGATCCACATCAAAACCGGATTGACCCTTACGTATACGTAAAGTAACAGAGCCTCATGTCTACTGCGACCGTCGAGGTTGCCGATCCGCGTGACCGGCATCAATATTCGATTTCCGACCTGTCCGATGAGTTTGAAATCACGGCGCGTGCGCTGCGTTT
>JANLYR010000166.1:0-1985 GCA_031365765.1 Hyphomicrobiales bacterium
CGCCACCATCAACAGCCACACCAGCAACAGGAAATGCCAATAGGTCGCCGTCAGCTGGAACCGCAGCGCCGCATCGCCCGGCGCAGCCATCGCCCGCGCCCAGAACCACAGTCCGCCAATCACGTGCAGCCCGTGCAGCGCCGTGATCAGATAGAAGAAGGCGGCGGCGGGATCGTTGCCGAGGCCATGGCCGGCCTCGCGCAACTGGCGCCACAGCAAGAGCTGGCCGCACAGGAACAGCAGGCCGAGCAGTCCGGCGGTGAGGCCCCAGCCGGCCGGCCGCTGCGTGCGCGCAAGGATGCGGGTGCGTTCCCAGGCGAGGCTGGCGAGCATCAGGACGCCGGTATTGACCCACAGCAAGGGCTGCTCGGGCAAAGTCCGCCAGCCGCCCGTCGCTGCGTGCGCCATGCCGGGCACGCCCATCCGCATCAGATAGGCCGAGGTGACGAGCCCGAACAGCACCGCCGCGACGCCGAAATAGAGGATCAGCACGACCTTCGCGGCGGGCGGGCGATAGCTGTCCGGAGCGACGTGCCCGCCGCCCGGGGTCTCCCAGCTCTTGTCGGCAAGGCGGGTGAACAGGCTCATCGCGGCATGCCCGGCGCCCCCGCGCCCGGCGCTTCGTTTTGGGGAATGAAATCGCGCGCCGCGCCCGGCACGCTATAGTCATAGGCCCAGCGATAGACGGTGGGCAGCCTGTCGCCCCAATTGCCGTGCTTGGGCGGCGTGTCGGGCGTCTGCCATTCGAGCGACGCCGCACCCCACGGATTGGGGTCGGCCCTGGGACCGCGCCACAGGCTCCAGATCATATTATAGAAGAACAGGCCTTGCGCCGCGAAGACGCAGCCGGCGGCAATGGTGATGCCCATGTTGGCGATGTGCACCGAGGGCGGGATGAACATCGTCTCGCCCAGCGCATAATAGCGCCTCGGCACGCCGAGCAGGCCGAGATAATGCATCGGCAGGAAGATCGCATAAGCGCCAAGGAAGGTGATCCAGAAATGGGTCTTGGCCAGCGCCTCGTTCCACATCCGGCCGGTGATCTTGGGATACCAATGATAAATCGCGCCGAAGATGACGAGGATCGGCGAGACGCCCATCACCATGTGGAAGTGGCCGACCACGAAAAACGTGTCGGACAAGGGTACGTCGACGCTGACATTGCCGAGGAACAGGCCCGACAGGCCGCCGTGGATGAAGGTGAACAGGAAGCCGATCGCGAACAGCATCGGCACGCGCAGATGGATGTCGCCGCGCCACAAAGTGAGCAGCCAATTATACACCTTGATCGCCGTCGGGATGGCGATGATCAAAGTCGAAGTGGCGAAAAAGAACCCGAAATAGGGGTTCATCCCCGACACGTACATGTGGTGCGCCCAGACGAAAAAGGACAGCACGCCGATGATCACGATCGCCCAGACCATCATACGATAGCCGAAGATGTTCTTGCGGGCGTGGACGCTGAGCAGATCGGACACGATGCCGAATGCCGGCAGAGCGACGATATAGACTTCGGGATGGCCGAAGAACCAGAACAGATGCTGGTAGAGGATCGGCGATCCGCCGGCGTGGCCGGTCGGATGGCCCATCGACAAGATGGTGGGCACGAAGAAGCTGGTGCCGGCGACCGAGTCCAGCACGGTCATCACCGCCGCCACGAACAGAGCGGGAAAGGCGAGCAGGCCCATGATGCTGGCGACGAAAATCCCCCACACGCTGCACGGCATGCGCATCAGGGTCATGCCCTTGGTCCGCGCCTGGAGCACGGTGGTGACGTAGTTGAGGCTGCCCATGGTGAAGGCGATGATGAAGATGGCGAGGCTGGTCATCATCAGGATGATGCCCCAGCTCGCGCCGGGGGTGCCTTCCGTGATGCTCTGCGGCGGGTAGAGCGTCCAGCCGCCGCCGGTCGGGCCGCCGGGCACGAACAGGCTCGACACCAGCACGATCACCGACAGCAGATAGACCCAGTAGCTCAGCATGTT
>JANLYR010000443.1:0-3360 GCA_031365765.1 Hyphomicrobiales bacterium
GCGTGAGCGCAAGGCCGGACAGGCCGAAGATCGAGGCAAGCATGCCATCCTCCCTAGCCAAAGGAGAGGCGCTTGTGGAGAGGAAAGCGCCGTTGCGCGCTAGCGACCAAGCCCCCTTGCGACGAAATCACGGGCGATGCCCGCAATATGCCCGGCATCCTCGCTGTCCGACCAGACGCCGAAACGAAGCCCGAGGAAGACGTTCATCCCCATGTAAGCCCAGGCATGGGCTTCTTCGAGGTCGGAACGGAACGCACCTTCCGCAGCGCCTTCCTTCAATCGGGCCAGAATACGGGCGGCAGTGCTTTCATAATGCAGGCGGTGGCTTTCCGGATCGGCGAATTCGGCCTCATCGATGATGCGGTAGATTCCCTTGTGCCCACGCGTGAATTCAAGGAAGGCTTTGAACGCGGCGGTTTCGCGCGACAATGGGTCGGTCGCTTCGCGCATGGCGGCGGCGGCATGAGCCCCGACCTGCGCGGACATGTCGCGCACGAGTGCACGGAAGATCGCATCCTTCGAATCGAAATAGGTATAAAAGCTGCCAAGCGCGACACCGGCCCGGCCGGTAATGCCGACGATCGAGCTTTCGTAAAACCCTTTTTCGCCGAATTCGGCAGCGGCGGCATCGAGGATGGCGCGCAACGTCTTACGCCCGCGATCCGTCCGGGGGGTCTTGTCGGCTGGCTTCATTGTTGCCTTATTGCCACGGCTTGAACCCATTTGTCATCCCCTTGTATTTTCCAAGTTGAAACTTGGTTCATCTTTCACTAACACAGATTCAACACCGTGTGCAATCGGGCACGGTCAAGCCATAATCGTTATTGGGAGATAGGCCATGAAATCCATATATCTGGTGCGTGTTGCACTGCTTGCCGGCGTTGCTTTTGCGGCCCTTCCCGCAACCCCCGTCATGGCCCAGCAGGCCGATGAAGCGACCGCCGCCGAAGATTCGGGCGACATCGTCGTGACCGCGCGCCGCCGCGAGGAAAGCCTGCTCGACGTGCCGATTGCGATCACGGCCTATTCGGCAGAAGCCCTTGCCCAATCAGGCGCGATCGATATCACCGCAATCTCCGACACGACGCCGAACGTCACACTGGAAAATTCGCGCGCGACAAATTCGACGCTGTCTGCTTTCATCCGCGGCGTGGGCCAGCAGGACCCCGTCGGCGGTTTCGAGGCAGGCGTGGGCATCTATCTCGACGATGTTTACCTGAACCGTCCACAAGCGTCGGTTCTCGATATCTATGAGGTTGAACGCATCGAAGTCCTGCGTGGTCCGCAAGGCACGCTCTATGGCCGCAACACGATAGGCGGTGCTGTCAAATATGTGACCAAGAGGCTACCCAACGAATTCGAACTCAAATTACGCGGGACTTATGGCAACTACAACCAGGCGGACGGCATCATCACCGTCAGCACGCCGATCGGCGACATGTTCCGGGTGGGCGGCTCGCTTGCGCGCCTGAGCCGCGGCGGCTTTGGCGACAATCTGACCACCGGCCTGGAAAACTACAACAAGGATGTCTGGGCTGGCCGTGGAAGCATCGAATTTGGCGGAAATGGTGCGCCTGTCTTCATACGGTTGACGGGCGACTATACGCACGACAAATCGTCGCAGCGTGGCGGCCATCGCCTGATTCCAAGCCTGTTGACCGGCAGTCCGATACTCTCAAACGTGTTCGATACCCGTGGCGCGCTCAACAATCCGAAGCAGGACGTCGAGGCTTATGGCCTTGCCATGAACATATCGGCGGAACTGACCGATACCCTGAAATTTGGCAGAATCAGTGCCTGGCGAAAGGACACAACTTATGTCCATATCGATTTCGACTCCTTGACTGCAGTCGATGTTGACGTCCCCGGCCTCTACAAGAACGAACAGATCAGCCAGGAATTCCAGTTGCTCTACGAGAGCGACCGGTTGAATGGCTTGGTCGGCTTCTACTATCTCGACGCCTCGGCCCTTACCTCGTTCGACGTGCTCCTCAGCACGACGGTCCCGGGTCTCAACGCCTATACGTCGGGTAAGGTAAAGACCGACACATGGTCTGTCTTTGGCGACTTCACCTATGACTTGACCGACCAGTTCGCCATTTCCGTGGGCGGACGGTACACCGTTGATCGCCGGAATTCGACTATCCTTCGCCAGACGAAACTTGGCACCTCGGCAGAGTTTGGCGGGGCACCGATCATCCTCGCAACCACTTCAAATTTCCGCGGAAACGCGACCTTCAAGGAATTCACCCCGCGGGCTTCGATCAGTTTCAAGCCGAACCGGGATCATACGATCTACGCCTCTTATTCGAAGGGCTTCAAGGGCGGAGGGTTCGATCCCCGCGGTCTTTCCAGCGCGGCGCCCGATACCAACCGTGACGGCGTACGCAGCTATCAGGAGATTTACGATTTTCTGAGCTTCGACCCGGAAAAGGTCACCACCTATGAGCTGGGCTGGAAGGCGGCATTGCTCGACCGTCGGCTTCGGGTGGCGCTGACGGGTTTCTACTCCGATTACCAGAACGTGCAGATTCCGGGTTCCGCCGGTTTCGATTCGAACGGAGACGGCGTGAATGACACCTTTATCGGCGTCACCACCAATGCCGCCAAGGCGCGGATGAAAGGGGTCGAGTTCGAATCCACGGCAACGCTTGCACGTGATTTCGCAGGACAAGGCTCGGCAGTGACCCTTGGGGCCACGATGGGCTACATCGATGCCAAGTTCCGCCGCTATATCGACAATTTCGGCAACGACGTGTCCAGCGTTCGCGCAATCCAGAATACACCCAAACTGACGGCTTCGGGCACGCTCGGGGCAAGTTTTGTGGCAGGCCCCGGCCTGATCACCGCAACCACGACCCTGTCGCACCGCAGCCTGACGCATCAGTTCGAAGTGCCAAGCGTCTATCTCGACCAGAAAGCCTATTCGTTGTGGGACGCCAGCATTGTCTGGAAATCCGACAATGACCGCTGGACGTTCGGATTGCACGGCAAGAACCTGGCCAACAAGCGTTACATCAGTTCGGGGTATCAGTTCCTCGCCGTAGCGGCCGACGGAACGATCGTCCGCAATGCACTGGGCAATCCGGTTCCGACGCTTGGCAAGGAAGGCGTTGTGACAGCCTTTTACGGCAACCCACGCCAGGTCTTTGTTTCGGCTGGATTGAAGTTCTAGCGCATATGGAAGGGCTTGCCTTTTCGCGGTTTCCCGCCTAGTGGCCCGCGCTTCCGCACGATTAATATGCGATCCGCCTGGCTCAAAGGGCTGCCACGGGGGATGCGAATCGTCGAACTCAAGGAGACGAAAATGCCCAAACTGAAGACCAAGAGCGGGGTGAAAAAGCGTTTCACCTTGACCGC